>JBOHDO010000036.1:0-54186 GCA_050699415.1 Marmoricola sp. | reverse complement strand
CATCGACCCGGTCGTCGCGTCCATCGTCGGTCCGGTCCCGTTCCAGGGGCCGTTCGCCATCGGGCACGAAGGGGTCGCCGAGGTCACCGCGGTAGGCGCCGACGTCGCTGATCTCGCGGTGGGCGACCTCGTCGTCGTGCCCTGGGCAGTGTCGTGCGGCACCTGCCGCGAGTGCCGGCTTGGCCTCACCGCGAAGTGCTCGACGCTGACCTCGACCAGCCCCGGCAACACCCTCTCCGCGTTCGGGTTCGGCCCATCGTGCGGAGCATGGGGCGGCATGGTCTCTGACTCCCTGCGGATCCCTTTCGCCGACCACATGCTCGTCAAGATCCCGGCCGGCGTCGACCCGTTGCGCGTGGCCGCGGCCAGCGACAACCTGACCGACGCGTGGCGCTCGGTCGTCCCGCCGCTGCAGGACCGGCCCGGTGGCCGGGTCCTTGTCATCGGAGGAGGCGGCCAGAGCATCGGCCTGTACGCGGCCGGGCTCGCTGTTGCGCACGGTGCCGAGGTCGTCGACTACTACGACGACCGTCCGTCACGCCTCGATGTGGCCGAGGCGTTCGGAGCGACAGTCCACCGGGTCGACGGCTCCAAGCGCAAGTCTGGCCAGACCGCAGTCCGCAACAGCTACGACGTCGCCGTCGAGGCCTCCTCCCACGCGACCGGGCTTGCGGCCGCGCTCCGGGCTCTGCGCCCAGGTGGGGTCTGCACCGGCACCGGGTACTACCTCGCGCCCGGCACCAAGGTCCCGATCATGGACATGTACGCCACCAGTTCGACGCTGAAGGTCGGCGTCTCCCATGTCCGCCCCCACCTTCCCGAGCTCCTCGACTTCATCGCCGCCGCGAACTTCCCGGCCGAGGCCGTAACCAGCCTCCTGGCTGACTGGGACGACGCCCCGGCCGCCTACGCCTCGCGCACCACCAAGCTCGTCCTCCACCGCGCGCCGCTCGGACTCGCGGCCGACAAGCCCGCCTGAGCGCACACCACCACAAGGAGCAGACCATGCCGAAGATCCAGCTCACCGCTCCCGTGGACACCCTGACCGAAGAAGGTCGCGCCACCATCCAGGCGACCCTGGTCCGCACCCTGATGAAGTGGGAAGGCCCTGATGAAGTGGGAAGGCGCACCGGACAACTCCTTCCGGGCCCAGTCGTGGGGTGTTGACGACGACGGCACCGTGGTCGGCCTCCCGGCCGGGCACGTGCGGCTCTTTGACGAGGCGACCCTGCGTGGCAAGCTCGACGCCTACCTGGGCCCGGGTTACGACATCCGCAGCAAGGTCCACACCATCCAGGTCGACACCGACACTGGCAGTGTCGAGAAGGACGTCGCGATCGTGTGGGTAGCCCCCCACGCGGACGGCTGCAACGTGTTCCGCGCCGTCCGTGGCACCAGGCCGACCGCGCCGAGGCCAACGCGCGACGCGACCCGGCCGCGAAGAACCAGTGGCGCGCCGAGTCCGCAGACGACTTCGCCCAGGCGCTGCACGCGGCGACCACAGCGAGCAACGTCACCAACGACCCCTCAGCCACCTACACCTGGACCCTGGACGGCGCCGGGTTCGAGGCGGGGACCGTCGAGCTCCTCCGACGCGACGACGACGTACCCGTCAAGCGGATGCTGCGCGCCCCCCAGGCCGAGGTACGACGCCTCGTGGCCGACCCGGCCTCAGGCGGTAGGCCGGCGGCGGCTGACGAGCTCGCTACCGTGCTGGACCGGCTCGTCACGGTCGCGGGACTCGCGCTCGACCTGGACCGGCCACGGTACTACACGATGGTCACCCAGGCGCTCGCTGAGCTGCATGGGTGGGCGGTCGGGGATCTGCGCGTCCAAACGTCCGCCTACGGTCTCGTTCCGCTCCTGGGGCTGCGGTCCGCGAACTCGCTCTGCTGGACGTCGAGGGTCTCGACCAGGGCTACGGCAGCCGCACCTGGCACCGCGACGCCCTGACCCAGTCCTCCCGCGCTGGGCTGTTCAACGTCACCCGGGCCGACGGGCGCACCTACGAGGCTTCCCTGCCGTCCTTCGCCCGGGGGGTCGCTGCACGTCTGCCGGCCCTGCGGCCCGACTTGCCCGACCTGGATAAACAGATGCCCGGTAGGGATCCGGTCCTTCTGAGTGTTTGCTCGTTCGACCTCCTCGCCGCGCTCATCGCCTCAGTCAATGCGGATGCCACTACCGAACGCGACGTCCTCGACGTCAGCTACCCAAACTACTCCCGCTACGACGACGCCTACGACTCGGTCGTGATCCGTCTGCTCGCCGACCCGACGATGCGCGCCGAGCTCCTCGGACAGGTCAGCGACGCGGCCCTGGCGAGGGTGCTGAGCTTGGTCGATCTGGTGGCCCGGAAGGGATCAGAGCGGTTCTTCGGCTGGAGCGGCTACCGCGACCAGGCGGTGAACGACTTCATCGCCAAGCTCAACCCTTGAGCGAGGTGACGACCAAGTTCCGCTGATGGGGCGAGGGCCAGCGGTTGCTCGGCGTCCAAGCAGGCGCGTCATAGTGGGTGCAAAGGGCTACCGGTGATCGGCGCGTCTCGGCGCAGATGAGAGTCAGGCTCCTACCTTCGAATGCCGTCGCCGTGCACCCGAGACGGGTTGCCCGTGACGAACCCTGCAGTGGCTGCTGGTGCTGACCGAATTGTGCCCTTCTGAACTTGGGATGCGCGGGGCGCGCTGGCGCGAACGTATCTGATCAGATACCTTGGTGATATGGATGCCGCGGTGATTCTCGAGCAGGCCCGTCGGGCGGCGGGTCTGTCGCAGACTGCTCTCGCGGCGGCCGCCGGGACGTCGCGTCCGACGTTGTCGGCCTACGAGCATGGGCACAAGTCGCCGACGCTGCAGACGGCAGCGCGGATCCTGGCTGCGGCGGAATTCGAACTGACGGTCACCCCGCTGGTCGAGTTTCGCGAGATGGCGGTGGACCGTGGACGTCCGATCCTGGTGCCGACGGCGTTGCCGCGGTTGCCAGTGGAGTGTGCGCTCGCGGTGGTAGAGCTGCCTCTGCGTCTGAACTGGTCTGACCGCGGTCGGAGGTTCGACCTGCGCGATCGTCGGCAGCGGGCGCGGGTGTACGAGATCGTGCTGCGCGAGGGTGGGCCTGACGACGTCGCATCGTACCTCGACGGGGTGTTGCTGGTGGACCTGTGGGATGAGCTAGTGCTCCCGGGCGCGATTCGCTCAGCCTGGCAGGGCGTGGTCGCGGGGGCTTCCGAGGCGCGGGTGGCTTGATGGAGCGCCCGGGACGGCTGTCCCCGCTGCAGGTCACGGTGGCCGAGATCTTCTTCGGGCTCGACGAGGCAACCGACTTCCTGGTGGCAGGCGGCGCGGCGCTCGTGGCCTCGGACCTGATCGCGCGGCCGACCGAGGACATCGATCTGTTCACCGCGGCGCCGGCTACGTCGGTGTCGCATGCATCGCAGGCGCTGATGGGCGCGCTGGGGGAGCAGGGCTTCGGGGTGGTCGCCGTCCAGGACGGGCCGACGTTCTGCCGGCTCGTCGTCTCCCGGACGGGGGAGGAGACGTTGGTCGACCTCGCTCTGGATTCGCCGCCACAGGGCCGACCCACGGTGACCGTGCTCGGGCCGACGCTAGCGCCGCTCGAGCTCGCAGGGCGGAAGCTGCTGGCGCTGTTCGGTCGCGCCGAGGCACGCGACTTCGCCGATGTCTACGTCCTGGCCGATCGCTTCGGTACGCAGGCACTCATCGAGGAGGCGCAGGCCCTGGATGCGGGCTTCGACCTCGAGGTGCTGGCTCAGATGATCGGCACGATCACCAGGTTCGACGACGACGAGATCCCGCTCGCGAAGGAGTTGCGTCCACTCGCGAGGACGTTCTTCGCCGAGTGGGCCGACGAGTTGCGCCAGCGACACGGGTGATCCAGAATGCGTCCACTTAGCGTCCACTTTGAACCGTGATTTCTCGGTATCGGTCGGATGCACTCGCATCACGGCGGGACGAGAATCCCGCTCTAAATACGGAAGATCCGCACTTCACCGTACTTTTCGGTAGTCGCTGAATCGGCCCAAAGTCCTCCAAGGGGTCGCAGGTTCAAATCCTGTCAGCCCGACCAACCGGGTCTGACACTGCAACCACAGGTCAGACCCGCTTGCATGCGTCAGTCCGACCGCCCTCGACGACTCCGAGTGAGGCCTTGGCCGGACCAGCGGAAAACCACCAGGCCGAGAACGCGGTCCTAGCGTCCAGCCTGCGTGGAGTTGTCCGCGAGTGGCCGCCAGTGTTCACGAGCGTCCCGGCAAGTCCCGCAGGCGTTCTCAGGCCACGGCGTGTCCCATCCGCGTCGAGCCGGCTGGGCCGCCTTGCACCCGCCCTGCGGCGACCTCGGCTTCATCGGGCGATGGAGGCGCCGTGGAGCGATACTGGATTCGTGCCTCTGACTGAGCCGCCCTCACCTTTGAAGTGGGGAGTGCGCCTCATGAGCGACTACCGGGCGGAGTCGCCGGTCTGGGTGCGGGGCGTCTTGGTGACGCCGGAGTACCTCGGGCTCTCGGCGGGTCTGGCGCGAGCCTTGCGCGAGTGGGAGCAGTACTTCGAGGACCACTTCGACGACGAACGGGGATGGGACTCGCAACCGGCGTCCGACTGGTACCGCACCCAGGCTGAGGTCCTGGTGCGGAGCCTGCGTGCCGAGCTTGACCCGCGAGTGGAACTGAGTGTCGATCTCCGGCCGCTGGAGAGCGCAGCTCCTGAGCCCATCTGAGCGCGTCCCCAGAGGAGATGGGGGAAGGACTGGGGTTCCCGGCGCCTTTCTGGACGGCTCGAGCTACGTTCCGCTACCGGGGAGATCCGACCTAGCAGCTATCTCGGTCACCGACGCACTCGGCGCTTCCCGTCGTGGTGGCAGGATGTGCGTCGTGTCAGAGTTCGTCGCTTCGCAGAGCCCTGTCTCACAGCAGGATGTTGAGGTGTTGATCGGCATCGTCGCCATCGAGACGGGCAACGTCGTAGCTGGGAATGTCGATCCCAGTATCACCGAGAAGTTCGCGGATCGCTTTGTCAACGCGGGGGTGCTCGACAGAGAGCCGGACGGAAGCCAGCCCTCGGCGGGCAAGGTTGGACTGGCCTTGGAAGATCTCTGCCAGCGACTCCGCTACGCCTACGGCGACTACGACGGCATGCCCATGCCAAGACCCCTGCCAAGGGTGGTCAAGCACGTACTCGAACTGCCCTCGGAGCGCGCTGCCGACCACTGCAGGGATGACCTGCCGAGCGGCCAAGTACGCGAGGCCGTGATCGACTACCACGAAACGGAAGGCTGGCTTGCCTATGCCTTCTATCCCGAACTGGCACCGGACCACGGCTTCCATGAACGTGAAACCCAACTCCAGCAGACGGCCACCAAGCACGGCGGACGGTACATCGGTAGCTCGATCCCTGTGGAGTAGCACCTCATGCGCCGTGATCACCGTTGCTCTCGCGCTTGCCGGCGGTCGTGCTCGAATCGACTTTGGTGATCGAGCGGCAGCAACCAGTCGCCGAGGGCGCACTATGTTGAAGCTTCGGTGCTCGGTCCTCAGACTGGGTCCATGGTGGCAGCGGACTGGGATGAGCACGGCGTCCCGGCCGCGCTCTCCGACGTTGAGGACCACGTTCACTACGTCGCAACAGACGACGTGGAGATGATTCCCGAGGTCCAGGCGGCTTGGAAGCTCGGCTGGGAACCCGCGCCAGAAGCCCCACTCTGGTGTTTCCTTCCTGCGATCTGGCCTCGGAGATCGCGCACCTCGGTGTCGGACGTCCGGGTCCGTTCGGGGACTTCGTCATGCTCCGGAACACCGAACAAGCGCGTGCCGTGGTCGACTGCGACCTACGCGGACATCGAGCAGTCCATGAACTCGCTCCTGGCCGAGTGCGGTTTGCCTGCCCGGCCCGCCGGTCGCATTTGGCTACTCAGGCCGCCTGCCAGGTCCGCCCCCTCGGCAAATGTTTTGGACCGTTTGCTGACGTCGGCGAAGGCAGCCGACCTGGCTGTGATTGCGTCAGCGGCCTTCGTCGAACGCGTCGCCGATGAACTTGAACACTTGTTTTCTTCACCCGCTTGAAGCCAGAGCAAGCCGACGGCAATCCGACCGTAGTGTTGTGCGGCCCGGCAGCTCAGGTCAGTCCCCAGAGTGCCATTCGTTGTGATCCGACAGGTGATGCGGTCAATGACCTGAGCGTCGGCGAACCCGGCCCGGTCTGCGACGTGTCGAGCGGCTTCCAGGTCGATGACCTGGGTGTCGGCGTACTCACGGCTCCCGTCCTCGATGCGTCGCTGCTCGGACGAGACATGCTGCTGCCACAGGGCGACCAGGCCGTCGACAGTGGCGGCGTCGGCCGCGGGTACGGCGTCGCGGATCGCCGCGCGTAGGCCGCTCGGTTCGTCAACCAGGGTTCCGAGGACGTCGAAGACGATGACCTCGATATCGCAGAACTCGACCATGCTCGCTCTCTCCTCGGTGCCTGAGCGATCGACCCCGCGAGGTGCTGATCCTGCCACGGGAACGTGTCCGCGACTGGCCCACTAGCTCCACCCGGTGGCACAGAGGAACTCGCCGAGGTCGCCGGGCAGCGACATCAGGGCCAGCGCCTGTCCGAGACCTGCGCACATCGCCGCGGTCGGCCGGTGGTCGGGTCCGCCGCTCGTGCCCGGGTTCGTGCCTCGTGGGGTCTGGCTCGGCGCGTTCGTCGCCGGGCCGGTGAACACGTCGGTGACGGGAAGGGCGCTGGCGGCGTTGCCGATGGGGGAGAGGCCGTACATGTCCTCGATCGTGCGCAGCACCCGGTCGTGGGTGACCCGCTCGGCGTACCGGCCGGGCTTCAGGCGGGCGCCGCTGAGGATGGTGGGGATCTGGTTGTTCTCGCTGTGGTCGTCCTCGTCCCAGGTCACGACCAGCAGGCTGTCGTGCGTCGCGGCCCACCGGGCGTACCCGCCGAGGTTGTTCCGCAGCCAGGTGTCGGCCTGGGCGACGGTGCCGTCGTGCATGTCGTGCTGCAGGTTCGGGATGACCCAGGACACCGTGGGCAGCTGGTTGTAGTCGGAGGGGAACCGGGCGAAGGTCCTGCCCACCGAGCTGGGGACGTCGGCGAAGTCGGTCCACGGCGCGTGCTTGCGCGCGTAGGCCCCGGAGTCGCACACCGGCGACCCGTCGCCGGGCAGGTCCTCGGAGTACCCGGCGAACGTGCGGCCCGACGCGGCCAGTTCGCTGGCCAGGTTCGGCGCGTGGAAGGGCCCCTGCGGACAGTCATCGTCGGTGACGCCCTGGGTGGAGCCGGAGAACAGCTCGATGTAGTTGGGTTGGCTGGGATGCGTCACGGCGAAGGACCGGGTGAAGGAGACACCCCTGTCGGCCAGGGAGTTCAGGTACGGCGCCTGGCCGTTGTTGCCGACGATGTCGCTGTAGGAGTGGTTCTCCTCGACCACGACGACCACGTGGGCGTAGGCAGGTGGCGGAGTACTCGTTTCCAGGACCCCGTCGGTGGTCGTCGCCGAGGCGGGCACGGCCAGCGCCGCGCCCGGGGCTGCCAGCGCCAGGCAGCCCACCGACGCGGTCAGCCTGCTCCAGGCTCGGCGATCGCGGTTGCCCACACGCGTGAGCGTACGTCGGCGACGGCGGCGGAACAGCCCATCGGACCGGCTCACCGACCACCTGCTGAGAGCCGGGGTTGACCCGGGTCGTCGCGCACCGGGAGGCTCTGGCCCCAGGAGGGCGACGCTTCTGCTCGGGAGGTGCGGTGGCCCCAGGTCGACAGGGCCGGGTCGGCGATGCCGACGACGGTGTGCTGATGATCCGCGCACGTCTGGGGGACCGGTTCGCCGCACGGCTGCTCTTGTCCCGTCATCGGGCCGCAGCCGACAGGTTCGCCCGCCGGCTGGCACGGCAACCCGAGGACGCCGTCCGGCTGGCCGACACCGCGATGGACCGGGTGCGCGCCGGGATCGAGGACGGATCGGTCCGGTCGGTTGCAGTCCGGCCCAGGTTGCTCGCCACGGTCCGGGAGCTGCGCATGGCCAGGGACCGGCAGCCCCCTGCCGGCGATGACCTGTGTCGCCTGAGCCGACAGTCGGGAGCTCGGGGTCCCACTGGGCTGCCGTTGCCGCGGCCTTTGAATCGATGTCCGGGCGGCAGCAGGCCCTGTTGTGGCACTGCGTGGTCGACAAGGCAGGTGCGTCGGATGCCGCCCGCGCCTCAGGGGTCGGGCCGCGGTTCGTCGAGGCGAGTGTCACCGTGCTGCGCCGCCAGCTGCGCGACGCGTTCCTCGCCCCGTACCTGGCCACCGCTCCCGGCCCGGCCTGCTGGCGACGCGACCCCGACCACGTCCGGGAGTGTGCGCACTGTCGGTCGCTGGAGCGGGACCTCGGGTTCCTGGACCGGCGCCTCGACTGGGTGCTGGCCACGGTGGTGCTCGGTGCCCACGCCATGGTCTACCTGCGCACCGTGCCCACGGCCCCCGCACCGGACACTTCCGCGCCTGCCGCGCTCCCGGAGGCTGTCACCCTGCCCGCCTTCGCGAAGCGGGCCACGCTGGCCGTGGCTCCGGTGGCGGCGCTCGCCGCGGAACCGGCAGCGCCGCCGGTGCCCACCCCGTCGCGGCGCTCCTGGTGGCTGGTGGCCGCCGCCCTCCTCCTGGTCCTCGGTGGCGGCAGCGCCACGGCCCTGATGCACCGGCACGGCCCCCCGGCCGCGGTCATGGCCCCACAGGCCCACCGTACGTCGAGCCCGGTGCAGGCCGGCGCCCTGTTGCACCCGAGGCGGACGACGTCACCGAGTCCCCGCCCGGTGCCGCCGCCCCCTCACCAGGCTCGGCACACCCAGCCCGCAGCGGCACAACCATCGGGAGATGGCGGCAGCCGTGGTCACGACCATCACACCAGCACACGCGCACCGGCACGCGAGCCCAGCGACACCGGGCACCACCCGACCGCCCGGCCCGGCCGTTCGGTGCGCGCCAGCCTGCCGGCAGCCGCCCCGGCCGCACCGCGACCGCGCCGGGCAACGGCGGGCGCGCACCGCCACCGGCCCGCCGGTACGCAACCGGAGCGCCACCGCCACGGCCGACGCCACCGGCGCACTCGGCCGTGGTCACGGGCACGAACACGGACGCGGGCACGGACCGGGGCACGGACCGGGGCACGGACCGGGGCATGGTCGTGCGGGTTGGCACCCTCAAGGCCCACCCGGTCGGAACGGAGGGCCCGCCCACCCGCATTGACCCCCGGCGGGGCGGGCGGCCGTCGCCACGGGGACCACGGTGACCACGGTGACATGGCCCGATCGGGTCATCTTGTGCGGATCGCGTCATACCGATCCTGTCGGTGTCGTCTGCTCTGATGAGCACATCGGAGGGATGGGCGCCGACCGGGGCAGCGGGCCCGATACCCGCGGAGGAGAACGATGAACACGACAACGGGGCACAGCGTCGGGGTCGCACAGGCGCTCCTGTGCCCCTGCGGCCAGGAGCTCGACTGCTGCACCCGGGCACACTGCCCACGCTGCGGGCGTCCGATCCGCCGAGGCTCCCGAGGGAGCGGGTCCGGCGGATTCTCGGCCCTGCCGCTGCTTCCGACAGCCATCATGCCCGCGCACGCGACCGCACGCTGACGGCGGGCCCGACCCGAGGTTCCCACGCCGGGCCCGGTGGCCGTGCAACCGCCCGCCTCGGCGCTAGTCTCGGTCCGTGGGGGAGTTCTGACATGCGGGGAAGGCACGGATGCAGTCGTCCGGTCCCGGGCGTCACCGGGGCCGCGGCAGTACTGGCCGTCGGTCTGCTGGTCCTCGCCGGCTGCGGCAGCGCCCCGGACGGGGGGCCCGACACGGCGACGGCGACGGGCATGACGACCAGGGTCGTGCGCATCTCGCCACTCCGGAACGACGGCGGCCTGCGCACCGGCTACACCGTGACCGCGACCCACGCGGGCCACTGCTGGACCCCGTCGCTGGTCAACGGGAAGCTCTACCGCTGCTTCAACGCCGACCTCATCCTGGACCCGTGCTGGAAGCAGCCCGGGCACGACTCGGTGGTCTGCCTGCCGCAGCCCTGGTCCACGAAGCTGACCCGGCTGCGACTGACCAAGCCGCTGCCCGCCCGCACCGACTTCCCTGCCCGGTACTGGGCGCTGCGCGTGGGCGGCTCCGCCCAGGTCTCGTGCACCGCCTCGATGGGGGCGACCGGGCTGGTCGGGAAGCGACCCATCAGCTACACCTGCCCGCGCGGCTGGGGGCTGCTCGGCAAGCCCGACCGGACCCACGGACGCTGGACCATCGCCATCGCACGTCGCAACGGCCACGACTACCGGCCGAGCGGGCGGGTCCCCGTCATCACGGCCTGGGAGGCGGGTGCGGGACCGACCCACCGAGCCCCGCCCCGCGCCGACACCTGAGCCCCGGGGACGCTAGGTTGGCACCTGTCCTCACGGGAGTACGGCGGGCGAACGGCGCCACGAGGAGGGACCCTTGACCGACATGGCCGGCGGCACCGGACTGGCCGAGCGCCTTCGGGGCCGGCACGTCCTGCTCACCGGGGTCACCGGCTTCGTGGGCGAGGCACTGATGCTGCGGCTGCTGGCCGAGGTCCCCGGCACCACGCTGACCGTGCTGGTCCGGCCCAAGGGCTCGACCGGAGCCGAGGGCCGGGTGCGCAGCCTGCTGTGCAAGCCGGTCTTCGCCGACGCCGTCGAGCGCAGCGGCGGTGTCGACGCGCTGCTGGAGTCACGCGTCCACGTCCTCGAGGGGGATATGGCCGACGTACCGGCGCTGCCGGGCGATCTCGACGCGGTCGTGCACTGCGCCGGCGACGTCTCCTTCGACCCCCCGGTCGACCAGGCATTCACGACCAACGTGGTCGGCGTGAGGAACCTGCTGGACCGGATCGCCGACGTGGGCGACCACGTGTACTACGTGCACGTCTCCACCGCCTACGTCGCGGGTCGACGTCGCGGCAGCGTTCCGGAGGGCCCGGTCGCCCACGACGTCGACGTGGACGCCGAGCTCGCGTGGGGACTCGCGCAACCTGACCGGGTGCAGCAGCGGTCCCGTGAGGCCGACCTGCTGGTCGAGCTGCGCGAGTCCGAGGAGCGCCGCCATCGCCGCGCCGGCCTGCTCACCGCCGCGGCCGCCGTCGAGGAGCGGCGCCGGGAGTGGGTGCGCGACGAGCTGGTACGGCTCGGCACCGAACGGGCCCGCAGCTTGGGCTGGACCGACTGCTACACCTTCACCAAGGCGATGGGCGAGCGCGTCGTGGAACGGCGTGCCGCGAGTGCGCCGGTCTCGATCGTGCGGCCCAGCATCATCGAGTCCGCTCTGGAGCTGCCCCACCCGGGCTGGATCGAGGGCTTCAAGATGGCCGACCCGCTCATCCTGGCGTTCGGCCGGGGGGAGCTGCCCGAGTTCCCCGCGCCCGGGGACACCTCGATCGACGTGGTGCCGGTCGACCACGTCGTAGCGGCCCTCGTGGCGGTACTGGGCCGGCCCCCCGCGGTCGGGGCACCGGCGTACTTCCACATCAGCTCCAGCGCCCGCAACCCGCTGATCTTCCAGCAGTTCCACGCCTGCGCCCGCCGTTACTTCGACGAGCACCCGTTCGACTCCGGTGACCGCGGCGTGGTCCGGCTGCCCGACTGGGGTTTCCCGGGTGCGCAGGCGGTGGAGCGGCTGCTGAGCACCGGCGAGCGCGCGCACCGGGTCGCCGATCGGGTGGTCACGCTCGCCCCCCGCAGCCACCGCACCCGGGAGCTGGCGCGCCGGCTCGACCGGCAGGGCCGCCGGCTGGAGTTCCTGCGCCGCTACTTCGACCTCTACCGCGAGTACGCCGAGGCCGACCTGCGCTTCGACGACGCGAACACGCTGGCGCTCCACCGCGACCTCGACACCGAGGACCGGGAGCGGTTCGGCTTCGACACTGCGGTGATCGACTGGGACCACTACCTCACCGAGGTGCACTGTCCGGCGGTCACCGCGCCGATACGGCGCATGGACGAGGTCCGGCGCAAGCGGAAGGGACGTACCACCTCCTCGCTGCGTGCCCCGGAGGCGGGCGGGGAGCATGCCGCGGCCTTCTTCGACCTCGACGGCACCCTGTTGTCCTCCAACGTCGTGGAGACCTACCTGTGGATGCGGCTGCAGGAGCTCTCCGGCACCGATCGATACGCAGAGCTGGCCCGCGTGGCCGCCAAGGTCCCCGGCCTGGTCCGCGCCGAGCGCCACGAGCGGGGCGCCTTCCTGCGCTCGGTCTACCGCAACTACGAGGGTGCCCGGCTCGCCGACCTGGACATGATCGCCGACGAGGCGCTCACCGACCACGTGCTGTCCCGGCTGGCGCCGGCCGCGGTACGCCGGATCCGCGAGCACCGTGCCGCCGGCCAGCCGACCGTCCTGGTGACCGGGGCGATCCGGCCGCTGACGCGCCCGCTGGCGCCGCTGTTCGACCACGTCGCAGCGGCCGACCTCGCCGTCGACGAGCACGGCGTGTGCACCGGCTTCCTGACCGGTGCGCCGCTGGTGGGCGAGTCCCGAGCCGCCTGGGTGCGGCAGTGGGCCGCCGAGCACGACATCGACCTCGCCGCCTCGTTCGGGTACGCCGACAGCTACTCCGACCTGCCGCTGCTCCAGGCCGTCGGCCATCCGGTCGCGGTGCGCCCCGACGTACCCCTGTCCCGCCACGCTCGCCGCAAGCACTGGCCCGTCGTCGACTGGGCCAGCCCGGCGGCCAACGCCCGCACCCTGACCCCCGCGAAGGCACGGTGAGCATGCTCGCCCTGGAGATGTACCGCTCCCTGCCGCGCCACCTCGCGGGCCGGGCCCTGTCCGGCCGCGTCCCCGGTGTCTTCCCCGGGTACGCCGCCCCGCTGCGCCTGGTCAACCGCGACGAGCCCGCGGTGCGCCGACCGGGCTGGGCACCGCTGCGGCCAAGGTTGTCGGGGATCTGCGGCTCCGACCTCGGAGCGCTGTCCGGGCGTAGCAGCCACTACTTCACCGCGCTGGTGTCGATGCCGTTCGTGCCCGGGCACGAGGTCGTCGCGGACCTGCTCGAGGACTGCGAGGACCTGCCTGCCGGCACCCGGGTCGTGGTCGACCCGGTGCTCACCTGTGCCGCCCGCGGACTGGACCCGTGTGCCGCGTGCGCCGGCGGTGCCACGAACCGCTGCGAGCGCATCACCGTGGGACACCTGCGGCCCGGCCTGCAGACCGGCTTCTGCGCCGACACCGGCGGCGGCTGGGGCCAGCTGCTGCAGGCCCACCGCAGTCAGCTGCACCCGGTTCCCGACGACCTGCCCGACGAGCAGGCCGTGCTCACCGAGCCCACCGCCTGCGCGGTGCACACCGCGTCCCGGGCAGGAGTACGCGACAACGACCGGGTGCTGGTGGTCGGTGCCGGGGCGGTGGGGCTGCTGGCCACGCTGGCGCTGCGCTCACTGACAGCGGCCGGGGAGATCACGGTCGTCGCCAAGCACCCGCACCAGCGCGAGCTCGCCACCCGCTGCGGGGCGACCGAGGTGGTCGGACCGGGGGAGGTGCTGCGCCGGGTACGCCGGGCCACGGCCGCCTTCCGCGTCGAGCCCGAGCTCGGCTCGCCGTACCTGCTGGGCGGTGTGGACGTGGCCGTCGACGCGGTGGGCAGCCGCAGCTCGCTGGAGACCGCGCTGCACGCCACCCGCGCCGGTGGCCGGGTGGTGCTGTCGGGCATGCCCGCCCAGGTGGACCTCTCCGCGGCCTGGTTCCGCGAGCTGGAGGTGGTCGGCTCCTACGCCTCGGCCCGGGCCGAGCCCGGCGGCAGGGGTGCATTCGACGTCGCGGGCGACCTGGTGCGCGGCGAGGCCGTGCAGGCGCTCGCCGGGGCCATGGCCCGCTACCCGCTGCACCGGTGGCGCGAGGCGCTCGACCACGCCGGAGAGTCGGGCAGGCTGGGTGCGGTGAAGGTGACCTTCGACCCTAGGAGTCGCACATGAGTCGTCCGGGATTCGTACTGGAAGTCGACGACCGGACCCCGCCGTTGGTGGTGCACGAGGGGGAGGGGTTCCGGCTCGAGAGCCTCCCGCTGGGCACCCGCGTGGTGTACCCGCCGGAGTCGCTGCCGGCCTTACCCGACCTGGACGCGGCGATCCGCGAGGCGCTGCTGAACCCGGTCGACGCGGACCCGCTGCCGACCCAGCTCCGGCCGGGCATGCGGCTGACCATCGCGTTCGACGACGTCTCGCTGCCGCTGCCGCCGATGCGCGCCCCCGACGTCCGGCAGCGCATCATCGAGGCGGTGCTGACCATGGCCGCCGACGCCGGGGTGGACGACGTGGAGCTGGTCGCCGCCAACGCGCTGCACCGCCGCATGACCGAGGACGAGCTGCGGCACGTGGTGGGAGAGCGGGTGTTCCGCTCGTTCCACCCCCAGGGCAGGCTCGGCAACCATGACGCCGAGGACCGGGATAACCTGCTGCACGTCGGCGTGACCGAGAAGGGCGAGGACGTCGAGATCAACCGGCGGGCCGCCGAGTCCGACCTGCTGGTCTACGTCAACATCAACCTGGTCGCGATGGACGGCGGGCACAAGTCGGTGCCGGTCGGGCTGGCGTCGTACAACAGCCTGCGGCACCACCACAACGCCCGCACGATGCAGCACTCGCACTCGTTCATGGACCACGAGAAGTCCCACCTGCACCACTCCGCGTGGCGGATGGGCCGGCTGCTGCAGCAGCACCTGAACATCTTCCAGGTCGAGACCACGCTGAACCAGGACATCTTCCCGGCGCCGTACGAGTTCCTGCTCAAGCGGGAGTGGGAGTGGTCGGTGCGCGACCAGGCGTCGATGCTGGGGATGCGGCGCGGCCTGGCCCTGGCCCCGTCCCGGCTGCGGCACCGGATGTTCCACGACCTGCGCTCGGCGTACGGCGTGACCGGGGTGAACGCGGGCGAGGTGGAGGCGGTGCACGAGCGCACCCTCTCCGCGGTGCACCGCCAGCAGATGGTCGAGGTGCAGGGGCAGAGCGACGTGCTCGTGATGGGCGTGCCGTTCCTCGGGCCCTACAACGTCAACTCCACGATGAACCCGATCCTGGCCACCTGCATGGGCCTGGGCTACTACTTCAACTCCTACCGGGGCCAGCCGGTGGTACGCCGCGGCGGCGCGGTGATCCTGTACCACCCGCTGCAGCCTCGGTTCAACCAGCTGCACCACCCCAGCTACGTCGACTTCTACGAGGAGATCCTCACCGAGTCGACCGACCCGCTGGTGATCGAGGAGAAGTACGAGAAGCAGTTCGCCACCGACCCCTGGTACATCCACCTGTACCGCACCTCGCACGCCTACCACGGCGTGCACCCGTTCTACATGTGGTACTGGGCCGCGCACGCGATGGACCACGTCGATGACGTGATCTGGGTGGGCGCGGACCGCCGCGCAGCCCAGCGGCTGGGCTTCCGGGCAGCCTCCACGCTGCCCGACGCCCTCGAGATGGCCTCGGCCACGGTGGGCACCGACCCTTCGATCACCTACCTGCACAACCCGCCCCACCTGCTCGCGGACGTACGATGAATCACCCCACGGAAACGCGCTCCGCTGGCGCTCCGCCTGCCTTTCCGCGGGGGCCCCGATGAGCAGCTGGGTCCGCGACGGGGTCGAGGACGTCCGGAAGATCGCCCGGGGGTGGCGTTGGGGGCACCGTGCCCTGGTGCCGCGCTCCGCTGAGGAGTTCGTGCCGGCCGAGCCCCGGGCCGTGTTCGCCACCGAGTGGGCGCGCACCCCGGTGGCGCAGACCACCCGGGGCGTGGTGCAGCGCGGGATGCTGGAGCCGCTGTTCCGCTCCCAGGTGCGCACCCGGGTGGAGGGGCTCGACGTGTTCACCGGCCTACGGGGGCCGGTCATCTTCGTGGCCAACCACGCCTCCCACCTCGACACACCGCTGGTGCTGCTCTCGCTGCCCGAGGAGTGGCGCCGACGTACCGCGGTGGCCGCCGCGGCCGACTACTTCTTCGACACCTGGTGGCGCGCGGTCGGCTCGGCGATGGTGTTCAACACCTTCCCGATCGACCGGCGCGGCGGCGCCATGGCGACCACGCCGGGGGACCTGCTCGCCGTCGGCTGGAGCCTGGTGGTCTACCCCGAGGGCACGCGTTCGCACGACGGCTGGGTGGGGCGGTTCCAGCACGGGGCCGCCTACCTCGCCGTACGCCACCGGGTGCCGGTGGTGCCGGTCGCGCATCGCGGCACCTTCGGTGCGATGCCCCGGGGCCGCGGCTGGCCGGCGCCGGGGCGTCGACAGCTCTCCATCCGCTTCGGGGAGCCGGTGCGCCCGGATGACGACGACACCCCGCGCAGCTTCGCCCCCCGCATCCGCGACGCGGTGTCGACACTGCTCGACGAGGACCGCAGCACCTGGTGGGAGGCGCGCAGGCGGGCGGCGCAGGGCCGGACCCCGGACCCCTCCGGCCCCGACGTGGCGACGTGGCGGCGGGTGTGGGAGCAGAGTGCGCCGGTCCCGACCGACGCGGAGCAGCGAACCAGAGCCTGGCGCCGGGGATGAGCGAGGCTCGGCTGGTCATCGACGGGGTGACCCGCTGCTTCGACGACGCCCTGGCGCTGGACCGCGTGGACCTGACCTTGGAGCGCGGTGAGTTCGTCTCGATCGTCGGCCCGTCCGGCTGTGGCAAGTCCACGCTGTTCAACATCATCTCCGGCCTGCTGCGGCCCTCGACCGGCACGGTCACCCTCGACGGCGTGGACATCACCGGGCAGACCGGCCACGTCGGCTACATGCTGCAGAAGGACCTGCTGGTGCCGTGGCGCACCGTGATCGGCAACATCGTGCTGGGCGCGGCACTGACCCGGGGCGCCTCCCGGCGCGACCGCCGCGAGGCCGCCGAACTCGCGCGCCGGTACGGCCTGGGTGAGTTCCTGCACCACTACCCGCACGCCCTGTCGGGCGGGATGCGGCAACGGGTGGCGCTGATGCGCACGCTGGCCCTGCGCGCCGACATGCTGCTGCTCGACGAGCCGTTCGGGGCACTGGACGCCCAGACCCGGCTGGACATGCAGCGGTGGCTGCTCGAGGTCTGTCACGACCTGACCGCCACCATCTTGTTCGTCACCCACGACGTCGACGAGGCCATCTTCCTCTCCGACCGGGTCGCGGTGATGACCGGACGGCCCGGGTCGGTCCGGCACGTCATCGACGTCGACCTGCCCCGGCCCCGCGACCTGCACACGCTCACCACGGCCCGGTTCACCGAGCTGAAGCGCCGTGCCCTGGACACCCTGCACGGCCACGACGACCGGACCGGCGAACGGAGCCCGGGATGAGCCGCAGCGGCGTGCTCGCGACCCGCCTCGGTCTCGCGCTGGCCTCGGTCGCACTGATCTTCGTGGTGTGGAACCTGGTCGTGGTCGTGTCCGGGCTGCAGCCCTACATCCTCCCCACGCCCCAGGCCTCGGTGGGCGCGGTGTTCGACAACTGGTCCACGCTGCGGGGCCTGACCTGGCAGACCGTCAAGGAGACCGTGGAGGGGTTCGTCCTCGGCGCCGCGGTCGGCTTCGTGCTCGCCGTCCTGATGTCCACGCTACGGCCGGTGCAGCGGCTGCTGTACCCGAGCCTGGTCACCTCGCAGGCGGTGCCGATCGTGGCGGTCGCGGCTCCGCTGGTGATCATCTTCGGGTTCGGCGCCCTGCCCAAGCTGATCATCGTGGCCTGGATCGTGTTCTTCCCGGTGGTGGTCAGCGTGCTCGACGGGCTGGCCCACATCGACGCCGACCTGGTCAACCTGGCGCGCGTCATGGGCGCCAGGCGGCCACGCAGCTTCGCGCTGATCAAGCTGCCGGCGACGCTGAGCCCGCTGTTCTCGGGCCTGAAGATCGGAGCGACGTACGCCGTGACCGGCGCCGTGATCGGGGAGTGGACGGCCTCGTCCCACCAGGGGCTGGGCACCTACCTGCTCAGCGCGAACTCGTCGCTGGATGTCTCCGCGGTCTTCGGGGTGACCCTGCTGCTGACCGCGATCGGGGTCGCCTCGTTCCTGGTCGTGATGGGGATCGAGAGCCTGGCCACCCCGTGGCTCACCCGCTCCACGGCACGGCGGTGGCGCTCGGGCGGCACGCCGACGTCCGGTCCGGAGCCGACCGGCGAGCGAGCGGCACAGACTTCGGGGGTCCAGGGGCACTGAGAGGAGAACGGGTCATGAGGAGCTGGTTCGGAGAATGGCATCGGCCTACCCGCCTGGTCGCGCTGGGTACGGCGGCCGTGCTGGTGCCCGCGACGCTGACGGGGTGCGGCTCGGGACCCGGGTCGTCGTCCTCGGGGAAGACCGTGCGGCTGGTCTACGACTGGCCCACGATCGACTTCGAGGCGGTGCCGTTCGTGGTGGGGCAGAAGCAGGGCTTCTACGACAGGCAGGGCATCCACCTGAAGCTGGTGCTGCCGCCCGACAACGCCACCACGGTGAAGATGCTCGCGGTCGGGAAGGGCGACATCGGCTTCGACACCACCTCCGACGTCGCCTTCGCCCGGGCGGCGGGGATCCCGATCGTCTCGATCGGCAACTACTCGCAGACCAACAACTGGGGCCTGGTCACCAAGCCGGGCGAACCGGTGAAGATGGGCAAGCTGGCCGGGGCGAAGATCGGCGTGTTCACCGACTCCTGGACCAAGGCGATGATGCCCTACGTGCTGCGCGCCGGGAAGGTCAGCGCCGCCCAGGTGGACCAGATCATCTTCCAGAGCAACGACCTGAGCCCGATGCTGGCCGGGAAGATCGACATCGCCACGAACACCACCAACTACGCCATCGCGCAGGTGCAGTCCGCGACCGGCAAGCGCCCCGAGACCATGACGGCCACGAAGTTCGGCGCACCGAACGTGCCGATCTGGGCCTACACCGCGACCAGCAGCTGGCTGAAGCAGAACCCGAAGAAGGCCAGGGCGTTCCTGGCGGCCACCAGGCAGGCGACCGCTTGGGCGATCGCCCACCCCCGCAAGGCGGTCCGCGAGTTCGTCGCGGCGTACCCGGACAACGGGTCCTCGGCCCGGTACAACCAGCTCGGCTGGACCAGCACCATCCCGTACCTGAAGGACTCCCGGGGTCGCCTGCTGGTGCAGCGGAAGAGCCAGTGGACCCAGCTGGTGAAGGCGCTGGACGGCGTGAAGCTGCTGAAGAAGTCGTTCAAGCCGTCGACGTACTACACCAACCGGTACCTCCCGTAGGAGGACACGCGGATGAGTGGAGCCCCGAGCCGGCCGGTCCGCGTGCTGATGGACACCGACCCCGGCATCGACGACGCCGCCGCCATCCTGCTCGCCCTCGGCAGTCCGGAGATCGACCTGGTCGGGCTGGCCACGGTGGCGGGGAACGCGCCGCTGGCGGCGACCACCCGGAACGCGCTGCGCGTGCTCGAGCTGGCCGGCGCGGTCGACGTCCCGGTCGCGGCCGGTGCCGAGCGGGCCCTGGTCCATGCGATGGAGCGGCGAACCCACTCGGTGCACGGCGACGACGGGCTGGGCGGCGCCCTGCCCGACGAACCCACCCTCCGGCAGGACCCGCGTCACGCGATCGACCTGCTCGCGGACGCGTGCCGGGACGAACCGCTGACCGTGGTCGCGATCGGACCGCTGACCAACCTCGCGATCGCGTTGGCCCGCTACCCGTGGTTGCCCGAGCGCATCGACGGGCTGTCCGTGATGGGCGGTGCGCGGCAGGAGGGCAACGTCACCGCCGCCGCGGAGTTCAACGTCTGGGCCGACCCCGAGGCGGCAGCCCGGGTGCTCGGCTCCGGGATTCCGGTCACCCTGCTGCCCCTGGACATCACCCACCAGGCGGTCCTCACCGCGACCGAGATCGACGAGCTGGCGGCCTCCGGGCGGATCGGGGCCGCGCTGGCGCGGATGGTGACCTCCTACGGGCGCCGGCACGTCGGCGCGTACGGGGAGGAGTTCGCGCCGCTCCACGACGTGCTCGCCGTGCAGGCCCTGGTCGCGCCGGAGACGATCACGTTCGCCGATGCCGAGGTGCGCGTCGACACCGGCTGGTCACCGAGCCGTGGCGCCACGCTGGTCCGCACCATCCATGGCCACGGGGGGACACCGGCCCGCGTCGGGGAGCGGCTCGACCGGGATGCGTTCGCCCGGCTGTTGCTGGACCGGGTCGCCGGCCTCGGCCAGCGGCGGCCTGCTGGTCCGGTGTGACCATTGAGGCAACGGGCCTACCGGGCGTAGCGTGACACCCAGGAGGGCTCCGTGATGGACGTGACGTTCGCACAGTCGATGTTTCCACCCCTCGCACTTGGCTTCTTCGGCCTGGGAACCGGGTATCTGATCTACGGCCCGCAGGAGTTCGCGCACTGGCCGCCCCGGGACCAGAACGTCGACCGGGCGACCGGTGTCTGGGGCATCTGGATGCCCGGGTTCTGCCAGCTGCTGACCGGGTTGATCCTGTTCGTCGGGATGTCGTGGTTCCAGGTGTTCTCGAAGTCCCCGCCGCTGTACATGGCGGCCTTCGCGTTCTCGGCGTACGGCATCCACTGGTTCGCGATCGGGTGGAACCGGCTGCGGCAGCACGACGCGCGACCCAACGCCGGCATGTGTGTGGCCTACACCGTCATCTCGGTGATGGGCATCGTGGTGTTCTTCGCCGCCGGCGACTGGCCCGTCGGGATCCTGTTCTGCGGACTCACCTGCATCTACGTCAGTGACTTCTTCGCCTCGCTGCGGATCCCGCTCGGCGAGCGCGCGCTAGGGTTGTTCCATCTGCTCACCGGTGTGTGGCTGATGTACTTGGCATTCGCCAGCGCCGTCAACTTCTCCCTGGGGTGGTCCTGGCACCTATGAGTTCGCCCGACAGAGATCTCGAGGTCAAGGGGCCCAAGACAGACTCCGTCGGTATCCCCGGCATCGCCGAGTCGATGCGGTACGCCGGCACGGAGATGGGCGCGCAACGCAGTCTTGCCACGCTCCTCAAGCTGAACCACGTCGACGGCTTCGACTGCCCGAGCTGTGCCTGGCCCGACCCCGACCCCGACAAGCGCAAGACCGCCGAGTTCTGCGAGAACGGCGCCAAGGCGGTGGCCTGGGAGGCCACCCGCAAACGGGTGGGCCGGGACTTCTTCGCCCGCCACACCGTGGAGCAGCTGCGGCAGTTCAGCGACCACGAGCTGGAGCGCGAGGGACGGCTCAGCGAGCCGATGTACCTCTCCGAGGGGGCCACCAACTTCACGCCGATCTCCTGGGACGCCGCGCTCGCGAAGGTGGCCGAGCGGCTCACGTCGCTGGAGGACCCGAACCGCGCGGTGTTCTACACCAGCGGCCGGGCCAGCAACGAGGCCGCGTTCGCCTACCAGCTGCTGGCCCGTCGGCTGGGCACCAACAACCTGCCCGACTGCTCCAACATGTGCCACGAGTCCAGCGGAGCGGCGCTGTCCCAGACCATCGGCATCGGCAAGGGCGTGGTCACCCGGGCCGACATCGCCGAGCACGCGGACCTGATCATGATCGCCGGGCAGAACCCCGGCACCAACCATCCGCGGATGCTGACGGCCCTGGAGGAGGCCAAGCAGCACGGCGCGAGGATCATCGCGATCAACCCGTTGCCCGAGGCCGGGTTCGGACGGTTCCACAACCCGCAGACCCCGCAGGGGCTCGCCGGTCGTGGCACCCAGCTGGCCGACCTGCTGGTGCCGGTGCGCGTGAACGGCGACCTCGCCCTTTTCAACGGCCTCAACAAGGCGCTGACCGAGCGCGAGGACGCCGCTCCCGGCAGCGTCTTCGACCGGGACTTCTTGGAGCGGTCCTGCGACGGGCTCGACCCGGTGACGCAGGCTTGGCGAGACCTGGACTGGTCGGTGGTGGAGCAGCAGAGCGGGCTGAGCCGCCGGCAGGTCGAGGAGATCGTCGACCACGTCGTACGCGCTGGCAGCATCGTGGTGTGCTGGGCGATGGGCCTGACCCAGCACCGCAACGCGGTGGCCACCATCCGGGAGATCAGCAACTTCCTGCTGCTGCGCGGCAACATCGGCCGACCGGGTGCCGGGCCGTCCCCGATCCGCGGGCACTCCAACGTGCAGGGCGATCGCACCATGGGCATCTGGGAGAAGATGCCCGACGCCTTCCTGGACAAGCTGCGGGCCGAGTTCGGCTTCGACCCGCCGCGCGAGCACGGCTGGGACACCGTGGACTCGATCCGGGCGATGCGCGACGGCAAGGTCGACGTCTTCTTCGCCCTGGGCGGCAACTTCGTGGCGGCCACCCCCGACACCGAGGTCACCGCGGCGGCGATGGGCAACTGCGCGCTGACGGTCAACGTGGCCACCAAGCTCAACCGGACACACCTGTGCCACGGCACGGAGGCGCTGCTGCTGCCGTGCCTGGGTCGCACCGAGAAGGACGTGCAGGCCTCGGGGGAGCAGTTCGTCACCGTGGAGGACTCCATGGCGATGGTGCACCCGTCGGCCGGCCGGCTGCCACCGGGCTCTCCGGAGCTGCGCAGTGAGGTCTCGATCGTCACCGGGCTGGGCCGGGAGCTGTTCGGCGAGGACGTCGGCTGGGGGGCGATGGGCGCGGACTACCGGGTGATCCGCAAGCACATCGAGCACGTGGTCCCCGGCTTCCAGGCCTACGAGGACCGCGTCCGCGCGCCCGGCGGCTTCGTGCTGCCCCGGCCGCCCCACGACAGCCGCACCTTCGCCACCGACAACGGCAGGGCCCACCTGGTGGTCAACCCGCCGACCACGGTGGAGGTGCCCGAGGGCCACCTGCTGTTGCAGACGGTTCGTTCCCACGACCAGTTCAACACCACGATCTACGGGCTGCACGACCGCTACCGCGGCATCAAGGGCGGCCGCGACGTGGTGTTCGTCAACCCCGACGACCTCGCCGAGCTCGGCATGGCCGACGGCGATCTGGTCGACGTGGTCGGCAGCTACGACGGCACCGAGCGCCGGCTGCGGCGCTTCCGCGCGGTCGCGTACCCGACCACGCGAGGCTGCGTGGCGGCGTACTTCCCGGAGGCCAACGTGCTGGTGCCGCTGGACTCGGTCGCCGAGGTGAGCAACACCCCGGTCTCGAAGTCCGTCGTGGTCAGGCTCGAGCCGAGCTGACTCTCACCGGGCCGACGGCGTCGCGCCGGCGTCCGCCGCGGCGGCGCGGGCGGCGTCCAGCACCGACCCGGGTGACCGTTCGGTCCGAGCGGCCACCCGCGCCACGTCGTCGTACTCCGGGACCGCGTTGACCACCCGGCCGTCCAGCCGGGCCAGCTTCACCCGGACCGGATGGCCGTCGACCTCGACGGTGACGTGCTCGCGGGGCAGCACGCGCTTGTCCACCGGGCGACGGCGCAGCCCGATCGTGCTGGTCTGGGTGAACACCACCCGTTCCAGGCCCGGGGCCAGGTCGGGAGCGCACAGCACCGACAGGGTGTGCGCCGGGCGGCCCTTCTTCATCAGGATCGGGGTCAGCCAGGCATCGGCCGCGCCGGCCTCCAGCAGCGCGGCCAGCACCGCCGGCCACAGCCGGGGGTCGAGGTCGTCGACGTTGGTCTCGAGCACCACCGACGCCTCCGTGGTGACCCCGTCGGCGGTCTGGCCGACAGGGGAGCCGAGCACGAGCCGGGTGATGTTGGCGTGCCCGTCGGGGTCCCGGCTGCCGGCACCGACCCCAACCGCCTCGGCACGCACCGCCGGCAGGGTGCCGAACTCGTCGGCGAGCGTCACCAGCAGCGCCACTCCGGTGGGGGTGGCCAGCTCCACGTCGACCGGCCCGCCGCGCGCGGGAGCGCCGTACCGGCGCAGCAGCTCCAGAACGGCGGGGGAGGGGACCGGGATCGTGCCGTGCTCGGTCTCGGCGGTCCCGCCCCCCAGGCCGATCGGGCTGCAGACCAGCCGGTCCACGTCGAGCGCGGCCAGCCCGGCCACCACGCCGACCACGTCGGCGATGCTGTCCAGTGCACCCACCTCGTGGAACCCGACCTCGTCGACGCCGACCCCGTGCACCGCCGCCTCCGCGTCGGCCAGCGCACCGAAGACGGCCAGGGCCGGTTCCCGGACCTCCGGCTGCAGGGACGACCGCGCCAGCAGGTCCTCCACGTCGGGCAGCCGTCGCACCCGGCGCGGGGCGGAGACCGACACCTGCGCGCGGACGGCCGCCAGCTCGCCGCGCCGGGTGGGCTCCCGGGACAGCTGCACGGTCTCGGGGAGGTCGAGGGCGTCGAGGGCGCCCTGGATGGTGGTGAGGTCTGCCCCGGCACCGAGACAGGCACCCAGCAGCATGTCCCCGCTGACCCCGCTGGTGGCGTCCACCCAGCAGACGCGCATCACGCCCGCCGGGGCTGCAGCGCCTCGTTCATCGAGCCCGACCGGAAGCCCTTCGCGTCCACCTCGACCGAGCCGAAGCCCGCAACCGTGTCCAGCAGCCGGGAACGTGCCCGCAACGTGTCCACCAGCTCGACGTCGACCTCGACCCGTGCCCGGCCCCCGAGGTCGCGCACCCGCAGATTCCGTACGGGCAGCCCCTCGGCGAGCATGGCGGCCCGCAGGTCGTGCTCGGCACGCTCGACCCGGCGCAGCCGGGCAGCGCTGATCGGGACGCCGTACGCGATCCGGCTGGACAGGCAGGCGGCTGCCGGCTTGTCCGCGGTCGAGAGCCCCCACGAACGGGAGGCGGCCCGCACCTGCGCCTTGGTCAGGCCAGCGTCCCTGAGCGGCGTGACCGCGCCCGCCTCGGCCGCGGCCCGAATGCCCGGGCGGAAGCGGTCGCGGGCATCGTCGGCGTTGGTGCCCGTGGCGATCGAGGCCAGGCCCAGCTCGGCGGCCAGCGGGCTGAGCACGTCGAGCAGCTCGGCCTTGCAGAAGTAGCAGCGGCCGGCGCCGTTCTCGGCGTACCCCGGCCGGTCGAGCTCGTCGGTTCCCGGCGTCAGGTGCCGAACTCCCAGGCCGGCAGCGAACCGACCGGCCTCCTCGAGCTCGGTTCGGGGGACGGCGGGGCTGACCGCGGTGGCCGCGATCACGTGGCCGGGGCCCAGCGCCCGGGTGGCGGCGGCGAGCAGGAAGGCCGAGTCCGCACCACCGGAGAAGGCCACCAGCACCGAATCCAGCGCCCGCAGCCCGTCGTCGAGGAGCCCGAGCCGGCGGCTCAGCTCGGGGTCGGGCGTGTCACCCGGGGAGGGGTTCATCGAGACTCCATGCGACCGACGGTACTCAGCACCCGGAGTACGGCGCAGGCGGCACCGAACCCGTTGTCGATGCCGACGACGGTGACGCCCGGGCTGCAACCGGCGTGCATGCCCAGCAGTGCGGTGATCCCCGCGAGCCCGGCGCCGTACCCGGTGCTCGTGGGCACCGCCACGACCGGGGCCGCGGTGAGCCCGGAGACCACGCTGGCCAAGGCACCCTCCATGCCGGCGACCACCATGACCGCGTCGGCGTCGGCGAGCCGCTCGGCGTGCGCGAGCACGCGGTGCAGCCCGGCGACGCCGACGTCGGTGACCAGGGCGGGGTCGCAGCCGTACGCCGCGAGTACGGCGACCGCCTCCCGGGCCACCGGGAGGTCGGAGGTGCCCGCGGTCACCACGAGCAGCCGGGCGACCTTGCGAGCCGCGTGCCGCCAGGACACCAGGCTCAACGGCGTGCCATCGGTGTCCCGTCCGGTGTCGTGCACCGTCCCCTCCGGTGCGCTGACCAGGCAGCGGTCACGCTGCTCGGGCCGGGCGCGCGTCAGGAGCACCGGGCCGGCATCGGACCCGTCCAGCAGCCCGGTGACGGCCGCGGCGCACTGCTGCGCCGTCTTGCCGGGGGCGTAGACCGCCTCGACCAGCCCGGTGCGGGCACGCCGTTCGAGGTCGAGGCGCAGCTCGGGGTCGGGGTCGGGGACGTGCGGAACGGTCATGACCGGCATCGTCCAACCTGGCGGACGGCCGGGACAACCGGGGGTGGGGTCACAGCGACGCGGCCCACTCCTCGGTGCTCATCACCGCGGCCTGGCCCGGGAACACGTTCTCCAGCAGCACCCGGTGCACCTCGGCGTCACGATCCGCGCAGGCGTCGGTGAGCACGGTGAGCCGGTAGTCGAGGTCGGCGGCCTGTCGCAGCGTCGAGAGGACCACCCCGCTGGTGGAGATCCCCGCCAGCACCAAGCTGTCCGCGCCCGCAGCGCGCAGCAGGACGTCGAGGTCACTGCCGCTGAAGGCGCTGACCCGTCGCTTGAGCACCACCGGCTCGTCGTCGCGAGGCTCCAGGTCCGCATGCACCTGCGTGGCGACGTCGTCCTGCCCGAACGGCGTACCGCCCCCGGCCAGCCCGCTGAAGGCGCGGTTCGTCGCGGCCACCTCCGGGAAGCCGGGTCGGAACCCGACCCGCACGAACATCACGGGGAGGTCGTGCTCGCGGGCGACCCCAAGCGCGCGCTGGGCCGCTCGCAGCACGTCGGGGTTCCCGAGTCGCTCCACGACGGCGTGCTGGAAGTCCATCACGAGCAGGACGCTTCGGTGGTCGGCCAACGCAGGACTCCTTCGGGGGAGGGACGAACGGATCGTACCGGTGACGCGGCAGCTCAGCCCCGGGGGTTGGGGACCACCAGCACCGTGGTGTGGGCATGCTCGACCAGCGGTGTGGCAACGGAGCCGAACCCGGCCAGGTCGAACGGGGAGGCGCCGTGCCGGCCGACGACGACCAGCTCGTGGTCGGCGGAGAGGTCCTGCAGGCATCGGTCCACCGAGCCCCGCGCGACCACCACCCGCCGCTCGACGTCCGGGAACTGCGCGGCGAGGCCCGCCAGGGACTCCGCGATCCAGCGGTTCGAACGCTCGAACCCGGGCGAGTCCTCCGGCAACCGCTGCCAACCCCCGTGCGGCGCGTCGGCGTCCCAGTCGCAGTGGACCACGGTCAGCGGCACCGCTCGCAGTGCGGCCTCCCGGTAGCCGACGGACAGCGTCGGGAGCGTCGCCTCGTCGCTGGTGGTGCCGACCAGCACCCCCTCGCGACGTACGTCGGGCGCAGCGGGCCGCACCACCGCGACCGGGGCGGCCGCATGGCGGACCAGGGCCAGACCCACCGAGCCCATCAACAGGCTCTTGACCGGTCCGCGGCCCCGGGAGCCCAGCACCACCATCGCGGCGTCCGGAGCCAGGTCCAGCAGTGCCGACCTCGGGTCCTCCTCGCGGACCAGCGTGACCACCTCGAGGCCTCCGGCCCGCTCGGCCACCGCATCGGCCGCGTCGGTGACCAGGCGGGTGGCCTCAACGTGGGCCTCCTCGGCGAGCGCCTCGGCCGAGACTCCCGCTCCGACCAGTCGGCCGTGCCGACCGGCTCCGATCGGCGGGACCGCGTGCACAACCAGCAGGGGACGGTGGCGCAGCCGCGCCTCCTCGGCCGCCCACATCAGCGCCCGGTGGGCGGGGGCGGAGCCGTCGACGCCCACGACCACCGCGCCGCGGTTGGGATTGGTGTCCATGAGTCCAGAGTGGACCGTACGGCCCCCTCGCGGAAATGCCCGGAACCCACGTCACCGGCCGCACCCGTGGTGAGCGGGCCTGCGGCGAGGCATGCTGGAGGGGTGAGCGAGTCCCCGGACCAGGCAGACCTGCGCGCCCTCCTGCTGGAGAAGCGTGCCGAGATCGAGTCGCAGATGGGCACCATGGCCGCCCCGCCGACCGAGCAGAGCAACATCTCCTTCGGCAAGCGGGTCGGCGACGGCACCCAGATGGCCGTGGACCGGCTCTCCCAGGTGGGCGTGCACGACCGGCTGTCGGGCATCCACGCCGACGTGGTACGAGCCCTGGCGAAGCTGGAGGAGGGTTCGTCCGGCCGCTGCGACGCCTGTGGCGAGCCGATCGCCGCCGAACGGCTCGAGGCCCTGCCCTGGGCGGTGCTGTGCGTGCGTGACGCGGCCCGGCACCGCTGAGCCGGGCTGAGCCGGTCAGTCCGCTGCGCCCGCCTCGACGCGCAAGGTGCCGAGGATCCGGGACAGCAACCGGGAGACCTGCATCTGGGTCACGCCGATGTCCTCGGCGATCTCCTGCTGGGTGCGCTGGCCGAAGAACCTCAGCTCCACGATCCGCCGGTCGCGCTCGCCCAGCTCGCGGATCAGCGGGCCCACCACCAGCCGGGCCTCGGCGGCGTCGAACCCGTCCCTGCCGGGGTCGCCGAGGGTCTCCCCGACCGAGGTCATGCCCCCACTGCCCTTGACCGGTACGTCGAGCGAGGCCGGCCGGAAGCATCCCATGGCCGCCATCGCCTCGCGCACGTCCCGCTGCGAGGCCGAGAGCTCGGCGGCGATCTCCGCGACCTCCGGTCGCCGACCGAGGGTGTGCAACAGCTCGGCTCGGACCTGGCGGACCTCGGCCTGCAGGTCCTGCACCCGCCGGGGCGGCCGGATCATCCAGCCGTGGTCCCGGAAGTGCTTCTTCAGCTCCCCGCGGATGGTCGGGACCGCGTAGTCGAGGAAGTCGTGGCCAGCGCCCGCGTCGAAGTCCTGCACGGCACGCACCAGCGCGAGGTAGGCCACCTGCTCGAGGTCCTCGAGGGCGACCCCACGTCGCCGGAACCTCGAGGCGATCCGGCGGGCCACGCCCATGTTGAGCACCATGACACGGTCGAGCATCCGCTGGCGCAGCTCCGGGTCGGACGCCTCGGCGGCGCGCTGCAGGCACGACGCGGTCAGCCGGCCCCGATGGCTGGCGGCGCCTCGTGCCTCGGGCGCGGGGCCATCCGCGTCACGGGTGCCGTGGCGCTGTTTGCCACGAGTCACAACGGAACCGCTCATCCGAGTGCTCCGGTTCGGTCGTCGGTTTGCTGCCTCTTGCCTCAGCAGATGTCCTGCAACTGTGCGTGGTGTGTCCCGAGAACACACTGCTGACCTGATTCGACGTTAACCCAGCCCGTACGGCAGCGCCAGACCCCGTAGGGTTCCCGGGGTGGGAACAGCGGGTGGGGACCGAGACGCCCGGCTGTGGACGGTGCCCAACGCCGTCAGCGTGCTCCGGCTCCTCGGCGTACCCCTGTTCTGCTGGCTGGTGCTCGGCCCCGAGGCGGACCTGTGGGCCCTGGCTGTGATGCTCGGCGCAGGCATCACCGACTGGCTCGACGGCTACCTCGCCCGCCGCCTGTCCCAGGCATCCCGCCTCGGTGCGCTCCTCGACCCCGTGGCGGACCGCCTCTACATCGTGGCGGTGGCCGTCTCACTCGCGCTGCGCGACATCATCCCGTGGTGGGTGGCGCTGCTGCTGCCCGCGCGTGACCTCTTCCTGTGGGCACTCGTGCCGTTCCTGCGCCGGCACGGCTACGCCGCCCTCCCGGTGCACTTCCTCGGGAAGGCGGCCACCTTCTGCCTGCTCTACGCGTTCCCGCTGCTGCTCCTCGGGGACGGGCAGAGCGCGGGTGCCCGGCTCGCCGAGGTTTTTGGCTGGGCCTTCGCGATCTGGGGGATCGGCCTGTACTGGTGGGCCGGGCTGCTCTACGCGTGGCAGGTGCGCAGACTAGTCACGGACCGAAGGAGGAAGGCAACGGTCACCGATGTCCGCTGAACACCCCGGGCCCCCGCAGCCGGGTGCCGGTCTCGACCCCGACTCGCCGGCAGTGATGGGGCTGCTGACCTATCTCTCGGCCCACGCGCTCGACGACGACTACGCCTCGGTCGCGTCCCGTGCGGCACCCACCCGGGGCGGGTCCCGCTCCCGGGCCCGCGTGGTCGTGGTCGCGGTGCTGGCCGCGTTCGCCCTGCTGCTGGTCCTCGCCGCGACCCAGACCTCCAAGGGGGCCGCCGCCGAGGCGAACGAGAACAAGACCCTGATCAACCAGATCCAGAATCGGCGCAGTGCGCTCGGCGCAGACCGGGAACGGGTCCACTCCCTGACCCGGGAGAACCGGCGGCTGCGCAACGGGGTGCTGGACAACCCCGGCCTCGCATCGGGGGCCGGTCAACGGCTTGCGCTGCTGGGCTCGCTGGCGGGCACTACCAGGGTGCACGGCCCGGGGGTGAGGATCCTGGTCGACAACGCACCCGGGCGCGACAACGACAGCGGCGCCGTCCTCGACACCGACCTCCAGCAGCTGGCCAACGGGCTGTGGCAGGCCGGCGCCGAGGCGATCGCGATCAACGGCCAGCGGCTGACCAGCCTGACCGCCATCCGCGAGGCCGGGAACGCGATCACGGTGAACTACCGCTCCCTGGACCGGCCGTACACCGTCGTTGCGATCGGTGACCCGGCCTCGATGCCGGCACGGTTCGCCGACACCCGCAGCGGCCGGATGTGGCTCGGCCTGCAACACCAGGTGGGCCTGCAGTTCACGATGCAGACACGAGGCCGGGTCACGATCCCGGCCGCACCGGGTCAGCAGCTACGCTTCGCACGGACACCTCGCGAGCAGCATGGCGCCCACCACGGTCAGGAGGACGGAACGTGATCGCCTTCCTGGGCCTGGTCCTCGGCGTTGTCCTGGGGCTGTGGCTGCACCCCGACGTACCGCTGTGGCTGGAGCCCTACCTTCCGATTGCGGTGGTGGCGGCGCTCGACGCCGTGTTCGGTGCCCTGCGCGCCTTCCTGGACGGCATCTTTTCCGACAAGGTCTTCGTGGTCTCCTTCGTGAGCAACGTGATCATCGCGGCCCTGATCGTCTACATCGGTGACAAGCTCGGGGTCGGCGCCCAGCTGACCACCGCGGTGATCGTGGTGCTCGGTATCCGGATCTTCTCCAACGTGGCCGCGATCCGGCGGCACATCTTCCACGCATGAGCAGCCACGGACCCGGCTCGGGCCGCCCGCCCCGCGGCCACCGCGACCCGGACGAGGACGAGGCGGCCGGGCCGCCGACCGGCCTGACACGACTCCGACGGGCGCTGCTGCGTCCCTCCCGCGGACAGGCGGTGGTAGCCGTGCTGGTCGCCCTGGTCGCGTTCGCCGGGGTGACCCAGATCCACAGCAACGACGCCAACGACACCTACGCGGGCCTGCCGCAGGCCGACCTGGTGCAGGCCCTGAACGGGCTCTCGGCCGCGTCCAGGCGCTCGCAGTCCGAGATCGACCGGCTGGAGGGCACCCGGAGCCAGCTCCGCAGCCGCACGCAGCGACGCTCGGCCGCGCTGCGGCAGGCACACCGGGAGCTGGACACGCTCGGGATTCTCGCGGGCACCAAGCCGGCCGTCGGCCCCGGGATCCGCATCACCGTGCACGACCCGCACGACCAGTACACGGTCGACCACCTGCTGGACGGTGTCGAGGAGCTGCGCGACGCCGGTGCCGAGGCGATGCAGATCAACGGCCAGGTGCGCATCGTGGCCCAGACCTGGTTCGCGGACGCACAGCCGGGCATGAACGTCGACGGCCACCACCTCACGCCGCCGTACGTCATCGACGCGATCGGCAACCCGGTCACGCTCTCGCGGGCCCTGAACTTTCCGGGCGGGTTCAAGGACGACGTCAAGATCGACAACGGGACCACCAGCGTCACCCGCAGCGACCACGTCGTGGTCAACGTGACCCGCAGCGCCGCCCGGCCGCAGTACTCCGCACCGGCCCGGTGAGCCCCGGGGGGGTGGTGACGAACCGCGATGCTCGCCGGATTTCGGCCCGCCACGGTTCCCCCCGACTTCCCGGCGCTATAGCCTGCCCTCTCGAACCAGTCCGGAAGGAGCGGCCGTGATCCCCGACGACCTGCAGTACACCGATGAGCACGAGTGGGTGAGAACGCCCGGAGAGCAGGACGGCTCGGTGCGCATCGGCATCACCGACTACGCCCAGGACCAGCTCGGCGACATCGTCTACGTCCAGCTGCCCGAGGCCGGCCAGACCGTCACCGCGGGCGACACCGTCGGTGAGCTGGAGTCCACCAAGTCCGTCAGCGACCTCTACTCGCCCGTCACCGGCGAGGTGGTGGCGCGCAACGAGGCGCTCGACGACACCCCCGAGCTGGTCAACTCCGACCCCTACGAGGCCGGGTGGCTGTTCGAGGTGGTGCCCGAGGACGGCGCCGGGTCGATCTCCGGACTGCTCGACGCGGCCGGTTACGAGCGCGCCATCGCGGACTGAGGCGCCGGCCGGGACCTCCCCCGTCGGTTCGATTCCCCGGCGGACGCCCGGCTGGTAGGTTGGCGGAACCGTGAACCTCCAGTGAGGCTTGAGGGTTCTCCGGGGCCGGCGCAGACGACGGGAGGAAGAGGGACCCACATGCAGAAGTGCGCCCAGTGCGGCCACCAGAACGGCGACGACGCCAGGTTCTGCTCCCAGTGCGGCCAGCGGCTCGACGACTCGGGTACGTCGGGGCCTGCAACCACCGCCACCATCAGCTACGGCGGCGGCCAGCGCGGGGAGGCCGAGGAGCAGACCGGGCTCAGTGAGGCCGATGCCGCAGCCGTCGATGCGTTGCCGGCGGGCAGCGCACTCCTGGTCGTGCAGCGCGGTCCCGGAGCCGGGAGCCGCTACCTGCTCGACACCGACGTGGTCACTGCCGGTCGGCATCCCGAGAGCGACATCTTCCTCGACGACATCACAGTCTCGCGCCGGCACGCGGAGTTCCGTCGCGACGACGCCGGCTTCGTGGTCCACGACGTGGGCAGCCTCAACGGCACCTACGTCAACCGGGACCGGATCGACCAGTCCGCACTGCAGAACGGTGACGAGGTACGGATCGGCAAGTTCCGGCTGATGTACTACGCGAGCGACGCCACCGACCGATGAATCACCCCAGGCCGCTCGCGGCGCGCATCGTGGTGTGGGCCCCTCGATGAGGCAGTCGGCCGCTGCCGCCCGACTCTCCATCGGGCAGGCGATCGCCGGGCTGAAGGCGGAGTTCCCCGACGAGGAGATCCGGGAGTCCCGGATCCGCTTCCTCGAGGCCGAGGGGCTGATCAAGCCGGAGCGGACACCCTCGGGCTACCGCAAGTTCTCCACCGAGGACATGGACCGGCTGCGCTACATCATCACGATGCAGCGGCAGTACCACCTTCCCCTGAAGGTCATCCACGAGCACCTCGACGCGATCGACCGGGGCCTGGAGCCGCCGTCGGTCTACCCGTCTCCCACGGTCCCCGACGGCGCGCTGTCCGGTGCCGGGACACCGGCTGCGGAGTCCTTCCGCGCCCCCGCGAGCGACGTACGCATCTCCCGCAAGGAGCTGCTGAAGACCGCCGACATCGACGAAGACCTGTTGCAACAGCTCGAGACCTTCGGGCTGGTCAGGATGCGCCCCGGCGCCAAGCACTACGACACCGATGCCGTGATGGTGGCCAAGGTCGCCGGTGAGCTCGCCGCCTTCGGGCTCGAGCCCCGCCACCTGCGCGCCTTCAGGACCGCGGCCGACCGCGAGGTCGGTCTGGTCGAGCAGGTGGTGGCGCCGATCCGCCGCAGCCACAAGGACGGCGCGGAGGGCCGTGCAGCCCAGGCCATGGACGAGATCGCAGCCCTGTCCGTGCGGCTGCACGCGACCCTGGTCCGGGCGGGTTTGCGCTCGTTGCGTTGACCGTCTGGAGGCACCGCAGGGCCTTCCCAGGGCGAGTAGGCTGAGACCGTGCTCGAGGTCGAGGTCATCGGAGTCAGGGTGGAGATGCCCTCCAACAGCCCGATCGTGCTGCTGCGCGAGTCCGGGGGAGAGCGCTACCTCCCGATCTGGATCGGGGCTGTGGAGGCCACCGCGATCGCGTTTGCGCAGCAGGGCGTCGTACCTCCACGGCCGTTGACCCACGACCTGATCCGCGACCTGCTCGAGGCCACCGGGAACGAGCTCACCGAGATCCGCATCACCGAGATGCGCGACAACGTCTTCTACGCCGTGCTGGCGCTCGCCTCGGGAGTGGAGGTCTCGGCACGGCCCTCGGACTCGATCGCGCTGGCCCTGCGCACCGGCTCGCGGATCGTGTGCGCCGAGGGCCTGCTCGACGAGGTGGGCATCCCCGTCCCCGACGAGCAGGAAGAGGCGGTCGAGCGCTTCCGCGAGTTCCTCGACCAGGTCTCCCCGGAGGACTTCGAGTAGCTGCACCACTCTCCCCGGGAGGCCGACAGTGCGCCGTCGCACCTCCCGACGTTGGCGCCGTACGGCCAAACCGGAGCACCATCGGGGCATGACCGCCGACGGGCCCGTTGGCCAGCAGAGCACGGCACAGCCGCGGCTCGGCCGGTATGCCCGGCTGCGGGCGTCGATGGGGCGGCACCCCGCGGACGTGATCCGCATGGCGGTCGCGGCAGCGGTCGTGCTGGCGTGCTGGCTGATCGCCCGCGAGCACGGGGTCAACCCGGTCGAGTCGGCGATCTTCTCCGAGCTGGAGCGGCTCCCCGCGGGGTCAGCCGGGTTCTGGCACGTGATGACGTGGTTCGGCTGGTGGCCGGGCATCACCGTCGCCGCGGGCCTGGCGCTGTACGTCGGTCGGGTCCGGATGGCGACGTCCCTGGCCGCTGCGGGCGCCACCGGCTGGGTACTCGCGCTGGTCCTGCACTGGCTGACGGCGCCGCGCGCAGTCCCGACCGCCCTCGCCCCGGTGCTACGCCAGCCGTCATCGGGCGGGTTCGACTTTCCCTCGCTCCACGTGGCGGTGATCGCCGCCCTGGTGGCTGCCGGTGGCCCCTACCTGGCCCGCCGCACGCTCCACAGCAGCTGGATCCTGGTCGTGCTCGTCGGGGTCGCAGACGTCTTCCTGGGCCGCAGCCTGCCGGTCGGGGCGTTCGCCGGCGCGGTGCTGGGATGGGGCGTCGGCACCATGTACCACCTGGTGCTCGCCGCTCCCGGTCGCCGGACATCGGAACAGGCGGTCCAGATGGCGCTGGACGAGGCGGGTCTGCACCATGCGCGCATCGCCGCCGAGGGCAGGGGCTGGCTGCGGCCCTCGGTCTACTCCATCACCACCGAGGCGGGCGACCGGCTGCAGATGAAGGTCGTTCGCCGGATGCATCGGCTTGCGGGACCGTCGTACAAGGTGCGCCGCCTGCTGGCCTCGGTGGACGTCGAGAACGAGCCCGGCCTCTCGACGCCGCGGCACGAGGTCGACCACGAGGCCTACATCACCCTGCTCGCCGAACGCGCGGGGGTCGGCGCGCTGCCGGTGGTCGCGGCCGGGGAGATCGAGCACGGGCCGCCCTTCCTCATCCGCCGCGAGGTGGAGGGCAGGCGGTTGTCCGATCTCGGCAGCGCCGACGTCGACGACACGCTGCTCGACCGGATCTGGCGGACCGTGCTCACCCTCGGTGAGCACCATCTGGCCCATCACGACCTGCGTGCGGACAACATCCTCGTCGACGTCCACGGCCTGCCCCACATCACCGACTTCACCTTCAGCCGCGCCGGTGGGCCGTCCGGGCAGGTGCCCCAGGACATCGCGGAAGCGCTGGTGACCCTCGCCTCGGTTGTCGGCGTACGTCGCGCGGTGGACAGCGCGGCCCGCGCCGTACCCGTCGAGCTGCTGCGGGACGCGCTGCCACACCTGCAGTGGCTGGCGCTGCACCGGCGGTTGCGACGCCAGCTCGATGACGGCCAGGCCACCCTTGCCGACCTTCGGGAGTCCCTCGCGGAGCGGATCGACTGCCCCCCTCCACCCTTCCGCTCCCCGGTGCGGCCGGCCACCCTGGCGGTGCTCGCCGCCATCGGCCTGGCCGTCTACCTGCTGCTCCCTCAGCTGTCCAGCATCGACGAGGTGCTCGCCTCACTGGGCCACGCCGACTGGCGCTGGATCGCGGTCACCATCGCCACGGGGTTCGCCAGCATCGTCGTCTCGGCCGCCACGATCCTCGGAGCCAGCCCCCGGAAGCTTCCCGTCGGCAAGACCATCGCGGTCCAGCTCGCGGCCGCGTTCACCGGACGGACCACGGCCGCAGGGATCGGCTTCTTCGGCATCAACATCATCTTCCTCGAGCGAATCGGCCTGCGCCGCGCACTGGCCGTCGGGGTGCTGTTCCTCAACCGTGCCGTGCACGGCACGGTCATCGGCGTCTCGACCGCGATCGGCATCCTCATCATCGGCCGCGCCGTGCCGGTCGGGAGGATCTCGATCCCGACCGGCTGGCCGACGATCCTGGTCGCGGCCGTGGTGGTGGCCGCCGCGATCGCAGTCCTCGCCTCGCCCTTCGGCCGGCGGCGGGTGTGGCATCCGCTCAAACAGCAGATGCGCGAGCTGGCCCGTGACCTGCTGCCGACGCTGCGCAAGCCGGTGCGTGCGGTGCAGCTGCTGGGCGGGTCGATCGCGCTGCTGTTGCTGCAGGCGGTCGGCCTGGTGACCACGCTGGCGGCCTTCCGGCCGGACTTCCCGGTCGTCCCCGTCCTGGCCGTGTACGTCGTGGGCTCGGCCTTCGGGCAGCTCATCCCGACACCGGGGGGCCTGGGCGGCGTGGAGGCCGCCCTGGTCGCCGGGCTGACCGCCGTCGGGATCGACGCGACGAGCGCGGTGACGGCGGTGCTGGCCTCGCGGGTGCTGACGTTCTGGCTCCCCGCACTGCCGGGGCTCGCGGCGTTCCGGCTGCTGCAGCACCACCAGGTGGTCTGAGCGGGGCGACCCCGCGAGCCCCGAGTGCGGTCCTTCCTCGCCCCAACGGCAACGTTAAACCTCTACTTGAAGGTTCGCGACACGCCGCACGGGGCTTTGACCGACCCTCAACCTCCGGTTTACCTTTCAGGTGTCTTCGCTGTAACTCCAAGGCTGGCATCTGTGCGGTGCTGCGGCTTCCAGCCACCTTCCCGCCGGGGTTACGCTGAGCGGAGGAAGACTTCGGAGGTCGACAGTGGCGAGCAACAGGACCGCACCCGGGAATGAGCACGCGGAGCAGGAGCGGGCCCGCGAGGCAAGCCAGGTCGCCGACCAGCAGGGCCTGCTCTTCGAGGACGACGTGTCGCCGCTGCCGGACGACCTCGGCTACCGCGGGCCCACCGCCTGCAACGCGGCCGGCATCACCTATCGACAGCTCGACTACTGGGCCCGGACCGGCCTGGTCGAGCCGACCGTGCGCGCCGCCACCGGCTCGGGCACACAGCGGCTCTACAGCTTTCGCGACATCCTGCTGCTGAAGGTGATCAAGCGGCTGCTCGACGCCGGCATCTCGCTGCAGCAGATCCGTAGCGCCGCCGCCCACCTGCGTACCCGCGGCACCGACGACCTCACCCGGGTGACCCTGATGAGCGACGGCTCGTCGGTGTACGAGTGCACCAGCAACGACGAGGTCATCGACCTGCTGCAGGGCGGGCAGGGCGTCTTCGGCATCGCCATCGGCGGGGTGTGGCGCGAGATCGAGGGCGACCTCGCCGAGCTGCCCTCCGAGCGCAGCGTCGAGCCCGGTGAGGTCACCGGCGACGAGCTCGCTGCGCGCCGCGCCCGCAGGATCGGCTGACCACCACGCAGCGCACGCTGGCACCGGTCGCCGACGGGCCAGCGGTCTGCTGGTAAGTTCGGTGGTGCCGACCAAACCCGCCCGGGAGAGTTCCCGTCCCCGGGGCGCCGAAGGGGCAACTCCTCCCCGACAAGCTCTCAGGCACCAGGACCGCGCGGGCCAGGCAACTCTGGAGGGGCCCTGACCGTGAGCGGATCCCGACTGAGGGGGAGGCGACCCGCCCGCTGAAGCCAGGGAGCCTCTGATGACTAGCCCGCCCACCGAACCCGGCGCGACCGAGGACTTCGCCCGCCGCCACATCGGGCCCTCGCCCGACGAGACCGACCGCATGCTCAAGCAGGTCGGCTTCGGCACGCTCGAGGAGCTGATGCAGGCCGCGCTGCCCCCGCGCATCGTGGCGGACTCCGGTCGTGCCCGGTTGCCCGAGCCCGCGAATGAGGCCACGGCGCTGGCCGAGCTGGGTGCCCTCGCCGCCCGCAACCACCCGCTCGAGCCGATGATCGGGCTGGGCTACCACGGCACCGTGACCCCGCCGGTGATCCGCCGCAACGTGCTCGAGGACCCGTCGTGGTACACCGCCTACACGCCGTACCAGCCCGAGATCAGCCAGGGCCGGCTCGAGGCCCTGCTGAACTTCCAGACCATGGTCGCCGACCTCGCCGGTCTGACCACCGCCAACGCGTCGCTTCTCGACGAGTCGACCGCGGCGGCGGAGGCCATGACCCTGGTACGCCGCGCCAACCGAAAGGCCCAGGGGCCGTTCGTGGTCGACGCCGACGCGTTGCCGCAGACCATCGCGGTGGTGCGCACCCGGGCCGCAGCGATGGGGATAGACGTGGTCGTGCGCGACCTCGACGACGGGCTGCCCGAGGGGCCGGTCACCGGCGTGCTGGTGCAGTACCCCGGCACCTCCGGCCGGATCGCCGACCCTCGACCGGCGATCGAGGCCGCCCACGAGCGTGGCGGCCTGGCCGTGGTGGCCGCCGACCTGCTGGCGCTGACCCTGCTGGAGTCGCCCGGCGAGCTCGGCGCCGACGTTGCGATCGGGTCCTCGCAGCGCTTCGGGGTGCCGCTGTTCTACGGCGGTCCGCACGCCGGCTACATGGCGGTGCGCCAGGGGCTCGAGCGCAACCTCCCCGGCCGGCTGGTCGGGGTCTCGCTCGACGCCGCCGGGCGTCCGGCGTACCGGCTCTCGCTGCAGACCCGCGAGCAGCACATCCGGCGTGACCGCGCCACCTCGAACATCTGCACCGCCCAGGTGCTGCTGGCCGTGATCGCCGGGATGTACGCCGTCTACCACGGTCCCGAGGGCCTCCGGGCGATCGCCGAGCGGGTCCACGATCGTGCACACCTGCTGGCGACCGTGCTGCGCCAGGCGGGCGTGCAGGTCGTGCACGACGCCTTCTTCGACACGGTGCTCACCCGGGTTCCCGGGCGAGCGGCCGAGGTGGTCGCGCACGCCCATGAGGCCGGTGTCCACCTGCGGCACGTGGACGATGACCATGTGGGCGTCAGCGTCGGCGAGACCGCCGACGAGGGCACGGTCAGGGCCGTTCTGCGGGCCTTCGGCGCGTGCGAATCCGGTTCCGACCGCCCTCTCGCCCCCTCGACCGGAACCAGCTCGTCGACCACCGTGCCCGGGCAGCTGCTCCGCACCACGCCGTACCTGACCCACGAGGTGTTCCACGCCCACCGCTCCGAGACCCAGATGCTGCGCTACCTGCGCCGGCTCTCGGCTCGTGACTTCGGCCTGGACCGCGGCATGATCCCGCTCGGCTCGTGCACCATGAAGCTCAACGCCACCGCCGAGATGGAGCCGATCGGGCTGCCCGGGTTCGCCGACCTGCACCCGTTCGCCCCCGCCGAGGACGCCGGCGGGTACGCGGAGCTGGTGGCCGGGCTGGAGGAGTGGCTGGCCGAGGTGACCGGCTACGACACCGTCTCGGTGCAGCCGAACGCCGGGTCCCAGGGCGAGCTCGCCGGCCTGCTCGCGATCCGTGGCTACCACCGCGACCGCGGCCAGGCCGACCGCGAGGTCTGCCTGATCCCGTCCTCGGCGCACGGCACCAACGCGGCCTCGGCGGTGATGGCCGGGATGCGCGTCGTGGTGGTCGCCTCGGCGGACAACGGGTCGGTGGACCTCGACGACCTGCGAGCCAAGTGCGACGAGCACGCCGCGGACCTGGCCGCGATCATGGTGACCTACCCGTCCACCCACGGCGCCTACGAGGACACCATCACCGAGCTGTGCGAGATCGTGCACGCACAAGGCGGCCAGGTGTACGTCGACGGCGCGAACCTCAACGCGCTGCTCGGCCACGCCCGCCCCGGTGACTTCGGCGGTGACGTGTCGCACCTGAACCTGCACAAGACGTTCTGCATCCCCCACGGCGGTGGCGGGCCCGGCGTCGGCCCGGTCGCCGCCCGCGCACACCTCGCGCCGTACCTCCCCAGCCATCCGCTCCATCCCGACCATGACCACCGCGGCGGCATCGGGCCGGTCAGCGGGGCGCCGTACGGGTCCGCCGGCATCCTGCCGATCTCGTGGGCCTACATCCGGATGATGGGCGAGCCCGGGCTCGCCCACGCCACCAGTGTGGCGGTGCTGGCCGCCAACTACGTCGCCGCACGGCTCGACGAGCACTTCCCGGTGCTCTACCGGGGGCACAACGGGCTGGTCGCGCACGAGTGCATCCTCGACCTGCGCGGCATCACCAAGCGCAGCGGCGTGAGCGTGGACGACGTCGCCAAGCGGCTGGTCGACTACGGCTTCCACGCGCCGACCATGAGCTTCCCGGTCGCCGGCACCCTGATGGTGGAGCCCACGGAGTCCGAGGACCTGGCCGAGCTCGACAGGTTCTGCGATGCGATGATCGCGATCCACGCCGAGATCGAGAAGGTCGCCGCGGGGGAGTGGCCGCTGGAGGAGTCGCCCCTGCGCGGCGCCCCCCACACCGCCGAGGTGCTCGCGACCGGGCTTCCGTACGACGTGGCGACCGCGGTCTTCCCGACCGGCTTCGACCCCGACAAGTACTGGCCGCCGGTGCGCCGCATCGACCAGGCGTACGGCGACCGGCACCTGGTCTGCTCCTGCCCGCCGCCGGAAGCCTTCGCCGAGGCGTCCAGCGACGAACCAGCCCACGATGAGTGATCCCGACCTGCCGGTGCACCGGTTCGCCGCCCCCGACGGTGTCGAGCTGGCGTGGCGGGAGCTGGGGGAGGGCCGTCCGGTCGTGCTGCTGCACGGCTTCGTCTCCACCGGCTACGTCAACTGGGTCAAGTACGGCCACGCCCGGCACCTCGCCGGCCTCGGCCGCCGGGTGGTGATGCCGGACCTGCGCGGCCACGGCGAGAGCGCGAAGCCGCATGACCCTGCGGCCTATCCTCCGGACGTGCTGGCCGACGACGGGTTCGCGCTGTTGCACCACCTCGGCCTGGACGACTACGACCTGGCCGGCTACTCCCTGGGCTCCCGCACGGTGACCCGGATGCTGGTCCGCGGTGCCCGGCCGGGCCGGGCGGTGCTCGCCGGCATGGGGCTGGAGCGGATCCTCGACCTCGGCAAGGCCATCGCCTGGTACCGCCGGGTGCTCGGGAGCCACGGCTCCTACCGCCACGGCGACCCCGAGTTCATGACCCAGGCCTTCATCAAGACTGTAGGGGGCGACCCCGAGGCGCTGGTCCGGGTCATCGAGGCCAGCGTCGAGACCTCCCGGGAGGATGTCGCCGCCGTGGACCTGCCGGTCCAGGTCCTGATGGGGGACCAGGACGATGACCACGGCTCCGGCGACGACCTCGCCGAGCTGCTCCCGCAGGGCCGGTACGACGGGGTCCCCGGCAGCCACATGGGCGCGGTCGCCCGGCCGGAGCTCGGCGAGGCGATCGGGCGGTTCCTTGGTCCGGGCAGCCCATGACCCGACGCGGCGAGCACTTCCAGGCGGTGCTCGACGACTACCAGGCCAGCCGCCGGCTGCCCACCCTGGTGGCCGGAGTCCTGGACGGCGGGGAGCTGTGCTGGCGCGGACAGGCCGGGGGAGAGCCGGGTTCCGAACCGCTGGTGGGCAACCAGTACCGGATCGGCTCGATCACCAAGACGCTGACCGCGATGCTGGTGCTGCAGTGCCGCGACGACGGGCTGCTGGACCTCGACGACCCGGTGGGACGATTCGTGCCCGAGACCGGCTACGCCGGCGCGAGCCTGCGCGAACTGGCGTCGCACACCTCGGGGATGCAGAGCGAGCCCGTTGGCCCGTGGTGGGAACGCTCGCCGGGCATCGGCTTCGACGCCCTGGTGCGGGCCAACGACGGGTCGGGGCGGGTCCTCGGGGCAGGGGAGGAGTTCCACTACAGCAACCTCGGCTTCGCGCTGCTCGGCGAGGTCGTGGCCCGGCTGCGCGGAGCCCCCTGGGCACAGGTGCTGGACGAGCGGCTGCTGTCCCCGTTGGGCATGGGGCGTACGTCGTACCACCCCCGGGAGCCGTATGCGCCCGGCCTGAGCGTGCACCACCTACGCGGCACGCTGACCCCGGAGCCCAGCCAGGACACCGACGCCATGGCCCCGGCCGGCCAGGTCTGGAGCACGCTGGACGACCTGGCCCGGCTGCTGCGGCACCTCGCCGATGTCCCCGAGCTGCACGAGCCCCAGCCCCCGGCCACCGACTACGGGCTCGGCACCAAGCTGCTCACCCTGCACGGGCGCCGGTACGTCGGCCACCTCGGCTCGATGCCGGGCTTCCAGGCAACGGCGTTCATCGACCCGCAGCAGGGCGACGGCGTGGTGGCGCTGACCAACGCAACCACCGGGTTCGCCGGCGGCGAGCTCACCGGACGCCTGCTCGGCGAGGAGACTCCGGCGCCGGCCGACCCGTGGGTGCCGAGCGTGGCCGTGCCGGACTGGGGCCTGGACCTGCTCGGCCACTGGTACTGGGGCAACTCCGCGTTCGAGGCACGCTGGCACAACGGTGGGCTGGCCCTGCACGACCTCGCCCGCGGCACGCTCGCCGAGCGGTTCGGCCTCCGGGGCGACCGCATCGTGGGGGAGGAGGGCTACCACCGCAGCGAGACGTTGCACGTGGTACGCCGCCCCGACGGCACGATCGGCCACCTCGAGTGCGCGACGTTCGTCTACACCCGCATCCCCTATGACCCCGACGTCCCCATCCCCGGCGGAGACCCACCGGGATGTTGAGATAGGCCATATGCCCCGTTGAGTCCGGGAACATGTCCCGTCGAACCCGCCCTCGGGTCCGGTCGCGTCCCGTGCTGCTCGCGGGCGTGATGCGTGGAGGCCGACCCGGGGAGCACAATCCCCATCTGACAGGGACAGAACTCCCATCTCAACGGTGGGTCCCTGCTCGCCTTTCAGAGGGCTCGGGACACCGAGCTCATGTTGAAGTCGGGGATCCGCAGCGCGGGGGTGGCGGTGCGGGAGAAGTACTCGTCGCCCCACTCGCGGGAGAAGCTGGGCACGGTCGCGGAGGCCCCGGTGAAGCGGCGCAGCAGGTCGACCGGGCTCTCGTTGAACCGGAAGTTGTTCACCGCACCGGTAATCTCGCCGCGCTCCACCCGGTAGACGCCGTCGCGGGTGAGGCCGGTGAGCAGCAGCGTCTGCGGATCCACCTCGCGGATGTACCACAGGCTGGTGAGCAGCAGCCCGTCCTCGACGTCGCGAACCAGGTCGGTCTCGCTGCCCTTCGCACCCGCCACGCTGAGCACCAGGTTGTCGATCTCGGGCGTGACCGGCTGGCCGGTCGTCTCCGCGGTGTGGCGGGTCTGCACCAGTGAGGCGAGCACCCCGTCGGCGATCCAGTCGGTGACCGCGAGCGGCAGGCCGTTGTCGTAGACCGAGCTGGTGTTGGAGGACGCACCGGCGGTCACGAAGGGGGCCGCCTGCAGGCCCGGGTACGCCGGGTCGGAGAACAGCCGGACCCCCTCGCGGGCGATCCGCTCGCCGATCCGGGTGCCGCCACCCGGCCGGGCGTAGACCGACTGCCCCTCGTGCGCGACCCGGGCGCCGGCGCTCCAGTAGGCCTCGATCATCAGGTCGGCCACCGACGTGGGGGGCAGCACGGTGTCGTAGCGCCCGGCCGGCAGCTCGACGCGGCGCTCGGCCCAACCGAGCCGGGTCGCCAGCGTGTCCGCCATGGTGTGCGCCGAGACGTCCCGGAAGTCCCGGGTGGCCCCGCCGACCCAGGCGCTCGAGCCGAGGTCGGCGGTCTTGCCGGTGCAGGCGTGGTGGCCGGTGGGCTGCACGTGCCGGAGCCGCAGGCCGGTGCTGGAGCCGACGTACGTCGTGACCACCTCGTGGCTGACGAAGCCGTACAGCACCCGGCGCTGGTCCTCCGCGCGGGAGAACTCCTCGCCCAGCGCCCGGGCGAACGCGTCGAACACCTCGATGCCGGTCTCGGCCGGGGGGTCCGCCCAGTCCGCGGCCGCCTCGCCGCTGACCAGCGGTGCGCGGTCCTCGGCAGACTCGGAGTCGGCCGCGGCCCGGTCGGCGGCCGCCACCAACTCCCCGACCTGGGTGGCGTTGGACGCGCTGCCACTGACCGAGGCGTGGCCGGCGCCCTGGAAGCAGACCACGGTGACGTGCACCAGGTGACCGACGCCGTTGGTGGTCAGGGTGTTGTTCGCCCAGCGGAGGTTGGCGGCCGTGGCGTCCTGCACGATCGCCACGCAGTCGTCGGAGGTCGACGCCGCCAGGGCGTGCTCGACGAGGTCCTGGGGAGCGGGGGAGCGCATCAGGCTGACTCCTCGCTGGTGTTGAGGATCCGGATGTCCCGGAAGAGGGCGGAGGGGCAACCGTGGCTGACCGAGGCCACCTGCCCGGGCTGGGCCTTGCCGCAGTTGAACGCGCCGCCCAGCACGTAGGTCTGCGGTCCACCCACGGCCGCCATGGACCGCCAGAAGTCGGTGGTGGTCGCCTGGTAGGCGACGTCGCGGAGCTGGCCCGCGAGCCGTCCGTTCTCGATGCGGTAGAAGCGCTGCCCGGTGAACTGGAAGTTGTAGCGCTGCATGTCGATCGACCAGGACCGGTCGCCCACGACGTAGATGCCGCGCTCCACCTGGTCGATCAGGCCGTCGGTGTCGGGCCCGTCCGCGGCCGGCTGCAGGGACACGTTCGCCATCCGCTGGATCGCGATGTGGCCGGGGGAGTCGGCGTAGGCGCACCCGTTGGAGCGGCCCCCGTTGAGCTCCTCGCCGTACATCAGCGCCATCGGGCGGTCCAGCTGGTAGCCGACCAGTACGCCCTCGCGGACCAGGTCCCAGGACTGGGTCTCCACGCCCTCGTCGTCGTACCCGATCGTGGCCAGCCCGTGCGGCGTGGTCCGGTCCCCGGTCACGTGCATCAGCTCCGAGCCGTACTGCAGCGACCCGAGCTGGTCGGGGGTGGCGAACGAGGTGCCGGCGTAGTTGGCCTCGTAGCCCAGCGCACGGTCGAGCTCGGTGGCGTGGCCGACGGACTCGTGGATGGTCAGCCACAGGTTGGACGGGTCGATGACCAGGTCGTAGCGGCCCGCCTCGACGGTGGGGGCCGCGAGCTTCTCGGCGAGCAGCTCGGGGATCCGCTCCAGCTCGCCGGCGAAGTCGTAGCCGGAGACGAGGTACTCCCAGCCCCGTCCGACCGGCGGGGCCAGGGACCGCATGGAGTCGAACGCGCCGGTGTCCGGGTTGGTGCCGAACGCCTCGACGTACGGCTCGAGCCGGATCCGCTGCTGGGTGGTGCGGGTTCCGGCGAGGTCGGCGTAGAACTTGTTCTCCTGCACCTGCTGCAGCCTGGCGGCTGCATGCGACACGCCCGGCGCCGCCTGCAGGCCGGCGGTCCAGCCGCCGAGCAGCTCCACCTTCTCCGCCATCGGCACCTCGAACGGGTTCTGGTCGTACGCCGAGCACCAGAACGCATCGGCGTGCGCCGGCTCCGGGGCGAGCGAGATCCGGCGCCGTGTCATCGCCGCGGCCACGTGTGCGACGTTGACCGCCGCCTCGGCCACGCGGACCGCCTCGTCGGTTGTCAGCGCGACGCCGGAGGCGAACCCCCATGCTCCGCCCCGCACGACCCGGACCGCGAAGCCGAGATCCTCGGCGTCCTCGGCACCCTGCAGCCGTCCGTCTCGGACGGACAGGTGCTGGTAGCGGATCCGCTCGAACCGGAAGTCCGCGTGGCTGACGTTGAAGTCACGGGCCCGTGCCAGCGCCGCCTCGGCCAGCCGTGCGTACGGCAGGGCGAGGAACGACGGGTCGATCCGCTCGGCTGCCTCCATGTCCGTGACCCTAACGAAGCGCCCCGCCGGGACCGCAATAACCCGCCCGGTCGCGCGTCGTTGGACCGTGCATGAGGTGGAGCCGGTCTCGGGGCGCGCTCGTGGCGGCGCTCGCCGCCCTCGTGGTCGCACTCGGGCAGGGGGTCGCCACGGCGTCGACCTCCGGTCACCGTGGCCCGCCGCTCGACGTGTCCCGCGCGAAGCTGGCGCGGAGCCTCCGGTGCTTCCCGGCCGCCGGTCACCGCAGCCGGCCACCGGTGCTCCTGGTCCCGGGCACCACGCTCACCCCGGACGTGAACTTCGACTGGAACTACGTCCCCGCGCTGCGGGCCGCCGGCATCCCGGTGTGCACGGTCAGGCTTCCACGCCACGCCATGGGCGACATCCAGGTGGCCGCCGAGTACGTCGTCCACGCGATCCGGTCACTGGCTGCGCGCGCCGACGGCCGGATCGACGTGATCGGCTTCAGCCAGGGCGGGATGATCGACCGCTGGGCCCTGAAGTACTGGCCGGACACCCGCACCATGGTCGACGACACCGTCGGCATCGACCCCTCCAACCACGGCACGCTCGATGCCGACGCGATCTGTGCCGCGGGATGTGCGCCGGCCTTCTGGCAGCAGCGCACCGGCTCGGCGTTCCTGCGCGCGCTCAACACCGGGCCCGAGACCTGGCCGGGGATCAGCTACACCCAGGTCTACTCCTGTGACGACGAGGTGGTGGTGCCCAACCTCGGCCCGAGGGCGAGCTCCCGGCTCACCACAGGGAAGGGCGAGATCCGCAACCTCGCGGCGCAGCGGATCTGTCCGGTGCACGTCGCCGACCACCTGATGATGGGCAGCATCGACCCCGTGGCCTACGCCGTGGTGCGCGACGCGTTGGCCCATCCGGGGCCGGCCGACCCGTCCCGCATCGACCGGAGCGTGTGTCACCGGCTGCTGATGCCCGGGGTCGACCCGGCTCGGCTGCCACGCAACGAGGCCCGGTTGGCGTCGGAGGTGGCGCGCAGCATCGCCACCACACCTCCGGTACGCCACGAGCCGCCGCTGCGCCCGTACGCACGCTGAGCCCGGAGCTAACCACCCCGGATGCACAGCCGCGACCCGGAGCGACCCTTGTGCACCTCCAGCCGGGTGGGGATGCGGTCGCGCATCTCGGCGACGTGGCTGACCACGCCCACCACGCGGCCGCCCTCGCGCAGCCGGTCGAGGCAGTCCATCACCAGCTCCAGGGTGTCGGCGTCCAGCGAGCCGAAGCCCTCGTCGACGAACAGCGTGTCGATGCGCTGGCCACCGGACTCGGCGGTGACCACGTCGGCGAGCCCGAGCGCCAGTGCCAGGGAGGTCACGAACGTCTCGCCCCCCGACAGCGTGGCCGGGTCGCGGCGCTCGTCGGTCCACTGGTCCAGCAGCCGCAGCCCCAGCCCGCCCCGGCGGTCGCCAGCGCTGCGCGCGTCGGTGTGCTCGAGCAGGTAGCGGCCATCGCTCATCGGGGCCAGCCGCTCGTTGGCGGCGTCGACCACCTGGCCCAGCCGGGCGGCCAGGACGTACGCCGAGAGCCGCATCCGGTGCTGGTTGTCGCTGCCCCTGCCCTCGACCAGCTCGGCCAGGGCAGCCACCCGGGCGTGCTCGGTGCGCACCGGCTGCCACACGGCCAGCGCCCGCTCGAGCTCCTCGGCGAGCTGTCGCAACCGGCCCACCCGATCGGTCGCGGACCGGGCAGACCCGGTGGCGCGGCCCAGCGCGTCGTCGGCCGCGGCGTACCGCGCCTCCACGTCGGTCAGGTCCGGGGGCTCCTGTCCGGCCGCAGCGACGACCTCGGCCTCGGCCAGCACGCGCTCGGCCCCGTCACGACGCCGTTCCCGCTCGTGCAGCCGTGCCCGGAGCGCGGCTCGGGACTGCTCGTCGAGGACTGCGTCCCGGGCCGACGCAGCGTCGTCGAACCCGAGGGTCTGCGCCTCGCGGCGGGCGCGCTCCCCGGCGCGGTCGGCCCGGTCCGCGCAGCGGTCGCGCTCCTGCAGCGCCTCGCGAACCCGCTCCAGCAGGTCGGCCTGCTGCTGCAGTGACTCGATGCGGATGGTGATGTCGTCTGCCCCCGCCAGGACCCGGTCGAGCTCGCGGCCCTCCGCCGCGATCCGGTCCTCCAGCTCCGCGAGCGTCGCCGCCTCGCCGGAGCGGGACTTCTCGTCGGCGAGCAGCTGGGCCTCCAGGCGCTGCCGCAGTGCCGTCAGCTCCGCGACCCGGGCCTCGGCCCGGTGACGGGCCTGCTCGGCCTCGCTGCAGGCGGCCACCTCCTGCTCGCACGTTCGTACGGCTGCGCGCAGCTCATGCAGCGGCCGGTCCTCCACCAGGGCCCGTGCGCCCGCCAGCCGGGCCTGCAGACCCTGCACCTGGTCAGCCACCGCAGCCAGGGCGACCTCGGCGTCGTCCAGGGAGCCCCGGGCCCGTTCCTCCTCGTCCGGGCTCGGGGCGTCGTGGCCGGCGACGGCAGGGGAGGGGTGCTCCCGGGAGCCGCACACCGGGCAGCCCTGTCCGGACGCCAGGACGGAGGCCAGCTCGGCGGCCATGCCGACGATGCGGCGCTCCCGCAGCTGCAGCCAGTCGTCCTTGAGCGTGTTGCGACGCTCACGCTGGTCGGCGAGGCGTGCCCGTGCCCCGGACACCTGGACGGTCAGGGCGTCGCGGTCCTCGCCCGCCGCCAGCAGTCGGCGGGACCCGAGCAGCGCCTCGCGCCGGGCCGGCTCCGCGGCCACGAGCTCGCGGGCGGCGGCCAGGTCGGTGGTCGCCTCCGCCTCCTCCGCGGGCAGGCCGGTCAGCCGCTCACGCGCCTCGTCGAGCGCGCTCGCGAACCGCTGCAGCCGGCCCCGGCACTGCCCGGCCCGCTCCCGTGCCTGTTGCAGCGCGGCGGCACGGGGGAGCATCGACCTGGCCTCGGCCAGTGCCGCGGCGCAACGGTCGGCATGGTCGGGGACCGCGGGCTCCTCGAGGGCTCCGGGCTCCGGATGCACCGCTGCGCCGGCGTGCACCAGCAGCTCCTCCGCGGCACGGGCCGTGGCCACGGAGGCGTCACGGTCCCGGTCGGCCAGCTCGAGGTACGGCGCCACCGTGCCGGCGAGCTCGGCCTCCCGCAGCTGCCGTCCGGCCCCTTCCGCCTCCGCCGCGGACTCCGCGAGCGTGGCGAGGTCGGCCCGGGCACGTTCGTGGCGCTCACGGAGCTCGCAGGTCCGGCGGGCCGCGTCCAGCTCACGACGGAGCCGGTCGCGCACGGTCCGGGCGGATCGTTCCTCCTGCTCGGCCCGGCCGAGCAGGTCCTCGTGGCCGCGGACCACGTCGGCGGCCCAGCCGGCCACCAGGCCCGCGTCGACGACCGGCGCCAGGTCGGCGTGGTCCCACGCCTCGGGCAGCGGGTCCCCGGCGGTCTCGCTGATCCGGTGGAGCACGGCGGCAACCGTGCCGTTGTGCTCACGGGTGCTGCGGTGCAGCTCCCGGCGATGGTCGGCGAACCAGCGCTCGACCCGCTCGAACCGGGCGGTCCGGAACAGCCGGGTGAGCACCCGCTGGCGGTCCTCGGAGCCGGCGTGCAGGAAGCGGTCGAACTGGTTCTGTGGCAGCAGCACGACCTGGCTGAACTGCGCGAGGGTCATGCCCATCAGCTCGGTCACCAGGTGGCCGGCCTCGTCGAGCCGGTTGCTCCGCAGTGTCCAGGCGCCGACCGTGTCGTCGCTGCGCTGCTCGATGGTCACGCGCGCCTGCTCGGTGGTGGTGCCCGTGCCGCGCTTCTTGGGCCGCCGCCAGGCCGGGGAGCGGGTGAACCGCATCCGGCGGCCCGCCACGGTGGCCTCCAGCACCACGCGGGGGGCGGTGCCGGGCGCGGCATGGTGGCTGCGCAGCTGGCGGGCCGTGGCACGGTCGCCCGGGACATCGCCGTACAAGGCGAAGCAGATCGCGTCCAGGACGGAGGTCTTGCCGGAGCCGGTGTCGCCGCTGAGAAGGAACACCTGCCCGGCGCTGAGCCGGTCGAAGTCGACCTCGACGGTGTCGGCGAACGGGCCGAACGCGGTGATCTCGAGGTGGTGCAGCCGCATCAGGCCGTCGCCGCCCGGTCGGACTCGGGGTCGTGGCGGCAGGCGTCACAGGCCGCCTCCAGCAGCGCGGCCTCCGGGTCGGTCGCCGGCCGGCCGCGCACGTCGGCGACGAAGTCCCGGCAGATCTGCCGGTCGCTGAGCTCGTGCCCCACGCGGGCACCCACGCGATGCCGCGGCTGCGCCCCGTCCGGCTCGAAGCCGAGGGAGAGCACGCCGGGGAAGCGCCGCTCGAGCCGGGGCTTGGCCTCCGCGGGTCGGGCCGGGTCGGTCAGCACCACCTGCAGCCAGGCGTCCTCGGCATCGGTGAGGTCGGGGTCGGTGAGCAGGTCCTCCAGCCGGCCGCGCAGCCGGCGCAGCCGGCGGGGGACCGGCGAAGGCACGAACTCGACCCGGTGCAGGCCCGAGGCGTCCAGGTCGACGAGCCAGGCCCCCTTGATGTGGTCGGCCTCGGAGAAGGAGTACGCCAGGGGAGAGCCGGAGTAGCGGACGCCGGGCGCGAGCTGCTGTCGCCCGTGGAGGTGGCCGAGCGCGACGTAGTCGAAGCCCTCGAACAGCGAGACCGGCACCAGCTGCACGCCCCCGACCGAGATGTCCCGCTCGCTGTCGCTCGGCTGGCCACCGGCCACGAACGCATGGGCCATCACCACCGAGCGGGTGCCGGCGGGCCGCCCGGCCAGGTCGGCTCGCACCCGGGACAGCGCCTCGCCGATGCACGCCTCGTGGCTGCGGGCGGCCAGGCCCCAGGGCTCGCGAAGGTGGTCCGGCTCGAGGTAGGGAAGGCCGTAGACGGCCACCGGGCCGTGCTCGTCGTCGAGCAGCACCGGGCTGCCGACGTCACGGGCGTGGGTGCGCACGTGCACGCCGGCGGTGTCGATCAGCCGGGAGGCGAACCCCAGCCGCTGGTGGGAGTCGTGGTTGCCGCTGGTGAGCACCACCCGGGCCCGCGACGCGGCCAGCCGGACCAGCGTCTCCTCGGCGAGCTCCACGGCGTCGACCGGCGGCAGCGCGCGGTCGTAGACGTCGCCGGAGACCACGACCAGGTCGACCGCCTCGTCCGCGATGGTCCGGATCAGGTCGTCGACGTACGCCGCCTGGTGCTGCAGCATCCCGACACCGTGGAAGGACCGCCCCAGGTGCCAGTCGGAGGTGTGCAGGATGCGCATGCCGCAACGCTAGAAGGCTGCACCGACATGCCGCCGCTCACACGCCGAGCCTGTGCTCCCCGGCGTAGACGACGCAGCGGTCGGGCCGGGTGAACCCGACCAGGGTCAGCCCGGCCTCGCGCGCCAGGTCCACGGCGAGCGAGGTCGGCGCCCCGACCGCCACCACCATCGTGATGCCGCTGGTGGCCGCCTTCTGGACCAGCTCGAAGGCGATCCGGCCGCTGAGCACCAGCACCGGAGGCACCGCCTCCTGGGCCAGGATCCGGCTGCCCACGGCCTTGTCGACGGCGTTGTGGCGGCCGACGTCCTCGCGGACCACCACCGGCGCCCCGGTCGCGTGGAACAGGCCGGCGGCGTGCAGGCCGCCGGTGCGGTCGAAGCCCTGCTGCTGCGCGCGCATCCGTGCCGGCAGCTCCCGCACCTGGCCCAGCGACAGCCTCACCTCGGCCGGCGGCCGCACGGGATGCACTGCGGCGATGCTGTCCGCACCGCAGACCCCGCACGCCGAGCTGACCATGTGGCTCTCCGGGAGTCGCAACGGCGGCCGGGCGAGGCCGACCGTGACCACGTTGAACTCCTGGTCCGGGGCCAGGTCGTCGTCGGTGCAGTAGCGCACCGCCTCGATGTCGTCGGGAGCGACGATGCCCTCGTGCACCAGCCACCCCGCGGCGAGCTCGAAGTCGTGTCCGGGGGTGCGCATCGTGATCCCCTGCCGCCGTGCCGGCAGCCCGGGCGCCTGCAGCCGGATCTCGAGGGGTTCCTCCACCGCGAGGCGGTCCTCGTGCAGCAGCGGGGCGCCCTCGCGCAGCTCCACCACCCGGACACGCGACACCGGTCCGGGCCGCCGGGGAAGCGAAGCGGTCATGTCCTTCACCGTATCCTCGCCCCATGCGGGAACCACGCTCGGAACGTCTCGGGGGGCGTCCCCGCTGCGTGCGCGCCACGATCCCGGGAGCGGTGCTGCCGATCGCGGTCGTGGGCCTGCTGCTGGCCGGATGCGGGCAGCAGGTCGCTCGCCCCGGGGCCGGAAGCGGCACCGGCTCCCCGGACCCCACTCCCTCCCAGCGCTCACAGCCGTTGCGCGGCCACGTGGTTCGCACCGCACGGGTTCCCGGCGGCGGCGCAGCGGTGACGCTGACCCGGCAGGCCGCGCCACGAGGCGGTTTCCAGCTGCGGTTGTACGTCGGCCGGCACGGCAGGCGCATCCAGCTGACCGATGCCAGCGGCAACCCGGCGATCCCGTTCACGGCCACCGACACCACACCGCAGACCACGGCGTCCGCCGACTGCACCGGCGGCGGGGTGACCATCACCCGGGCGGACGCCGGCGGGTCCTCGGGATGGACGGTCACCCGGACGACGTACCGGCTCGCGGACGGCCGGCCGACGCGCTCGGGGACCAGGAAGCTCGCCGACGAGGTCACCCGGAAGCAGCTGCGCCACCGGTTCCCGGACCTGGTCGCGGGCCGGATGCTGCGGCACTGCGGCTGAGCCTCGTCCCGGGCTGCCGCCGCATGTCAGGGTGGCCCCATGAACCAGGACGAGGGACGCACCGTCGAGCTGACCAGGACCTCATCGGGCCGCTACGAGGCGAGGAATGTCCGTGGGGGAGTGCTGCCGGTCGGCAGCGGGGAGGACCAGGACTTCACCCCGGTCGAGCTGCTGCTGGCCGCGCTGGCCGGCTGCTCGGCCATCGACGTCGACCTGATCACCGGCAGGCGCGCCCAGCCGGTCAGGTTCGAGGTGCACGCCGAGGGCGACAAGGTGCGCGACGACCAGGGCAACCACCTCACCGGCCTGCTGCTCACCTTCGACGTGCGCTTCCCCGACGGTGACGCGGGCGATGCGGCCCGGGGGGTGCTGCCGCGCAGCATCGAGCAGTCCCGCGACCGGCTGTGCACGGTCTCCCGGACGGTCGCGCTCGCCTCCCCGGTCGAGATGGGGACCGCTATGGGCTGACCTTCCGGATCTCCACGCGCTGGCGCGGCGTACCGTCCCCGGAGTCGCCCCGGACGCCCTTCTTCGCCACCGACTCGACCACGTGGAGGCCGGTCGCGTTCATCCGGCCGAACACGGTGTAGGTCGGTGGCAGCTCGGAGTTGCGGTAGACGAGGAAGAACTGCGAACCGTTGCTGTCGGGCTTGCCGGTGTTCGCCATCGCCACGGTGCCGGCCGGGTACGTGCAGACCTGCTGCCGGCCCTGCACGGTGTTCACCTTCCGGCACGGCTGCAGCCTCGAGTCGTTCACGATCATCTCGTTGGCGAAGCGGTAGCCGGGCGTGCCGGTGCCGGTCCCGGTGGGGTCACCGCACTGGAGCACGTAGATGCCCGACGTGGTCAGCCGGTGGCAGGTGGTGTGGTCGAAGTACCCCTGCCGGGCAAGCGACAGGAACGAGTTCACCGTGCACGGCGTCTCGTCGGCGGAGAGGGTCATCCGGATCGTGCCGCGGTTGGTCTGCAGCGTCGCCGTCGTGGGCTTGCGGGTCACCGGGTTGCCCGGGGGCAGCTTGACCTTCCGCGCGGGCTTGAGCCCGTCCTCGACGTAGTGGCAGGCGGCCCCGGAGGCCGCGGACGAGTGCGTCGCCGCCGGGCTCGCGGACGCGTCCTTCCCGGAGGAGCCGCCGCACGCGGCGACGAGGCCGAGCAGCGGGAACAGCAGGACGACGGCCGCGCTGGTTCGCTTCACGAGCCGGGATGCTAGAGCATCACCCGTCCTGTCCCTGCAGGGTGTCCAGGAGGTTCGACGTGGGTACGCCGAGGCCGGTGCAGGCGTCCCAGCCGGGCCCGGCGTGGTAGGCGCCGTTGTTGCCCTTGGTGATGTCCCGCAGACCCGGCGCGGGCTCACCGGGCCGGGCGCCGGCGTACAGGGCCGGCTGGGCCAGGCCGATCGGCTGCCCGGTCTGCTGCGCGACCCGGGCGAGCAGCCCGGCCCACAACGGAGCGACCGCGCTGGTGCCACCGACGACGATCTGCTTGCCGTCGGCATACACCTGGTAGCCGGTCTGCGGGTCGGCGTCGCCCGCGACGTCGGGCACACCCCGGCCGGTGTCACTGCTGCCGTGACGCCGCGGTACGCCGGCATCCCGCTGCCAGTCGGGAAGCTCGAAGACGTCGCTGACGCCGCCGCCGGTCGCTCCCCCCTTGCCACCGTCGTCCCAGACCGTCTCGCTGCTGACGGTGTCGCCGTCGAGCTGCAGCGTGGTGCCGCCGCAGCCCAGCGCGTGCGGGCTCGACGCGGGGAAGTCGGTGTGCACCCGGCCACCGGAGGTGTCCCGGTCGGCACTGCCGTTGTCACCGGCCGCCGCCGTGACGGTCACGCCCAAGGAGGTGGCGTCTGCGATCGCGGAGTCCATGGCCTGCCGCGACCGCGCCTTCCACTGGTCCTCGCTCTGCCCCCAGCTGATGCTGATCGCG
>JBOHDO010000035.1:0-15878 GCA_050699415.1 Marmoricola sp. | reverse complement strand
GTGCAGCGGGGCGCCGCCGGAGCGGCCCTCGAACAGCCCTCTCACCGGTCTACGTCGCCGAGTACCGGGTCGATGGTGGAGATGATCGCCACGGCATCGGCGATGAGGCTGCCCCGGGCGAGGGGCGCCAACGCCTGGAGGTTCGCGAAGCTCGGCGCGCGCATGTGGACCCGGTACGGCCTCGCCGTGCCGTCCGACACGATGTAACAACCGAGCTCGCCCCGCGGCGACTCGACCGGAACGTAGGCTTCACCCGGCGGCACACGGAACCCCTCCGTGTACAGCTTGAAGTGGTGGATCAGGGCCTCCATCGACTCGTCCATGATGTGCCGGATGTGGTCCAGGCTGTTGCCCATCCCGTCGCTGCCGACGGCCAGCTGCGCGGGCCAGGCGATCTTCTTGTCGGCGACCATGACCGGGGCTCCCTCGAGGTCGGCGAGCCGGTCCGCGCACTGCTCCACGATCTTCAGCGACTCCCACATCTCGTTGAGCCGGATCCGGAACCGGCCGTAGGCGTCGGATGTGTCCCAGGTCTGCACGTCGAAGTCGTAGTCCTCGTAGCCGCAGTACGGCTGGGTCTTGCGCAGGTCCCACGGGTAGCCGGTCGCCCGCAGCACCGGGCCGCTCATGCCGAGCGCCAAGCACCCCGACAGGTCGAGCACGCCGACGTTCTTGAGCCGCGCCACGAACACCGGGTTGGCGTTGCAGAGGTCGGCGTACTCGGGCAGGCGCTTCCTCATCAGCGCGACGAAGTCGCGGATCTCGTCCAGGGCGCCGGCCGGCAGGTCCTGGGCGACGCCGCCGGGCCGGATGAACGCGTGGTTCATCCGCAGGCCGGTGATCAGCTCGAACAGGTCGAGCACCAGCTCGCGCTCACGGAACCCGATGGTCATCACCGTCAGCGCGCCGATCTCCATGCCGCCGGTGGCGATCGCGACCACGTGGCTGGAGATGCGGTTCAGCTCCATGAGCAGGACCCGCATGACCTGGGCCTTCTCGGGGATCTGGTCCTCGATGTCCAGCAGCCGCTCGACCCCGAGCACGTAGGTGCACTCGTTGTACAGCGGTGCGAGGTAGTCCATCCGGGTGCAGAACGTGGTTCCCAGCGTCCAGGTGCGGAACTCCATGTTCTTCTCGATGCCGGTGTGCAGGTAGCCGATGCCGCACCGGGCCTCGGTGACGGTCTCGCCCTCGAGCTCGAGGATCAGCCGGAGCACGCCGTGCGTGGACGGGTGCTGGGGCCCCATGTTCACCACGACGCGGTTCTCGTGCTCGCTCGCCACGCCGGCGACCACGGAGTCCCAGTCCTGCCCGGTGACGTTGTAGACCCGGCCCTCGGTGGTCTCGGTGTGCGGGGCGAAGGGGTCGGTGGTGGTCATCGGCTGTACTCCCTGCGCTGGTCGGGAGGCGGAACGGTCGCACCCCGTGGCCGGGGGCCACCAAACGGCGCAGCGTCCTTGCGCTGGGCCAACCCGACCACGACCGGGAGACTGCGTTGCCTGGGAAACATCAGCTGTACTCCCTGCGCTGGTCGGGAGGCGGGATGGTCGCACCCTTGTACTCGACCGGAACGCCGCCCAGGGGGTAGTCCTTGCGCTGGGGGTGGCCCGGCCAGTCGTCGGGCATCTCGATCCGGGTCAGGGCCGGGTGACCGTCGAAGACGATCCCGAAGAAGTCGAAGGTCTCCCGCTCGTGCCAGTCGGCCGTGGGGTAGGTGGCGACGACGCTGGGGATGTGCGGGTCGTCGTCGGGGGCGGCCACCTCGAGCCGGATCCTGCGGTTGTGCGTCATCGACAGCAGGTGGTAGACGGCATGCAGCTCGCGGCCGGCGTCCTCGGGGTAGTGCACCCCACTCACCCCCGAGCAGAACTCGAACCGGAGCCCCTCGTCGTCGCGCAGCCGTCGTGCCACGGTGGCGATGTCCTCGCGCCGGACGAAGAAGGTGATCTCGCCGCGGTGCACGACCACCTTCTCGATCGCGTCGGGCAGGCCCTCCCCGCGCAGCGCCTCGGCGAGGGCTCCGGCGACCTCGTCGCGCCACCCGCCGTACGGCGGCCTGCTGCCGCCGGGCATCTCGACGGCGCGTCGCAGCCCGCCGTATCCGCTGGTGTCGCCGCTGCCGCGCACGCCGAACATCCCGCGTCGCTCGCCGACCACCTCGCTGGTGGTGGGCCGGACCGAGTCGACGCTGGGGTCCTGGCTGCCGCTGATGGGCTGCTTCCCGGTCTCGTCGTTGCTCATGGCCGCCTGCTCACCTCATCAGGCCCTTCATCTCCGACGTGGGCCGCGCCTCGAGGGCCTTGGCCTCGCGCTGCTCCGTCTGGGCGAGGGCGTTCGGGCCGAGCGGGGTGTGGCGCACCTGGTCGTGCAGCTTCAGGATCGCGTCGATCAGCATCTCCGGCCGCGGCGGGCAGCCCGGGAGGTACATGTCGACAGGCACGACGTGGTCGACGCCCTGCACGACGGCATAGTTGTTGAACATGCCGCCGGAGCTGGCGCACACGCCCATGGCCAGCACCCACTTCGGGTCGGGCATCTGGTCGTAGATCTGGCGCAGCACAGGGGCCATCTTCTGGCTCACCCGACCGGCCACGATCATCAGGTCGGCCTGCCGGGGGCTGGCGCGGAAGACCTCCATGCCGAAGCGCGCCAGGTCGTAACGCGGCCCCCCGGAGGTCATCATCTCGATGGCGCAGCAGGCCAGGCCGAACGTCGCCGGCCAGAACGAGGCCTTTCGCATGTAGCCGGCGACCCCCTCGACCGTGGTCAGCAGGACGCCACTGGGGAGCTTCTCCTCGATGCCCATTCAGGACCCCCTCTCCACGACCCCGTGTGTTGGACCGATGCCTCGCAGCTCGACCCCTCGCAAGCTCGCGCTCCCACGCACCGGCATCAGTCCCAGTCGAGTCCACCTCGCCGCCACACGTACACGTAGGCGACGAAGACCGGCACGATGAACAGCAGCATCTCCACAAACCCGAACAGTGCCATCTGGTCGAAGGCGACGGCGATCGGGTAGAGGAAGACGATCTCGATGTCGAAGACGATGAACAGCATCGCCGTGATGTAGTAGCGCACCGGGATCCGGCCACCGCCCACCGGCTGCGGAGTCGGCTCGATGCCGCACTCGTACGAGTCCAGCTTGGCCCGGTTGTAGCGCCTCGGACCGGACAACCGGGCCGCAACCACCGAGAAGACCGCGAACCCGGCCGACAGGATCAGCAGCGCCACGATCGGAACGTAGGGGTGCATCGTGACCTCCTTGTCGCGCCGCTCGTGAGCATGTGAAGTAGTTCACTAACTTTGCTCCCGTTCAGCATAGAGGTCTGCGTCACATCGCGGGAACCACCCCCTCGGACGGTTGAGGCAGGTTTCCGCGCTGGTGCGAGCTCCGCGATGCACCCCTCAGCCCACGCCCCGCCGCAGCCGGGCGAGGTCGTCCTCGCCGACGAGCTCGCGGGGGAACGTGTGCAGCGCGGGGCGCGCCTTCTCCCGCAGGTACAAGCCCGCCCGGTCCTCCCTCACCGACCGGAGGGCCTCATAGCCGACCCGGACCGAGAAGTCCTGGTTGCTGAACACCAGCGCGGTCTCGCCGAACCCGGCCGCCACGGTCTGGCCCGGAGGGAACCGGATGCGCAGCTGTCGCCGCAGCCCGCGCCACTGGGACCACACGATCAGGGCCTCGCCCACGACCAGGACCGCGACGGTTCCGGCCAATGTGTGCACGACCAGCCAGAGGACGAGCGCCCAGCCCAGCGGGATGAGCGGCCACACCAGCCCCGCCGCGGTGGCCCACATCCACCGCATCGCTCCCGGGACCAGCCCGGCGGCGGTCTGGTCCGTCGCGACCATGCGGTGGGAGTAGCCGATCTCCTCAGCAGCCTCCGCCCCGCCGGGGTCATCCATGCCGGCGCTCCTCGCCCGCACTCGCGCGGTGCAGCGCCACGATCCCGCCGGACAGGCTGCGCCACTCCACGTCGGTCCAGCCGGCCGCCCGAACCCGTTCCGCGAGGCCGGCCTGGTCGGGCCAGGCCCGGATCGACTCTGCCAGGTAGACGTAGGCGTCGGGGCTGGAGGAGACACCCCGCGCGATCGAGGGCAGGGCACGCATCAGGTACTCGAGGTAGAGGGTGCGGAACCACGGGTCCAGCGGAGTGGAGAACTCGCAGACCACCAGCCGGCCGCGGGGTCGGGTGACCCGGCGCATCTCGCGCAGCCCGGCATCGGGGTCGACGACGTTGCGCAGGCCGAAGGAGATCGTGACCGCGTCGAAGGCGGCGTCGGCGAACGGGAGGCGGGTGGCGTCACCGGCCGTGAACGGCAGGGCCGGCAGCGCCTGCTTGCCGGCCCGGAGCATGCCGACGGAGAAGTCGCAGGGAACCACCGTCGCACCGCCCTCGCGGAACGGGACCGACGAGGTGCCGGTACCCGCGGCGAGGTCGAGCACCCGCTCACCGGGCTGGGGAGCGACCGCGTCGAGCACCCGCCTGCGCCACCGCCGGTCCTGGCCGAGCGAGAGCACGTCGTTGGTCAGGTCGTAGCGCCGGGCGACGGCGTCGAACATCGCCTGCACCTCGTGCGGCTGCTTGCTCAGGTCGGCTCGGGTCACGGCCGACAGGGTACGGCGTCCCGCGGCCGGCGGCCTTCGGGGCGACCGGCCGGGATAGGCTGGGCGCTCGTGACTCGACGAGTGGACCCGAGGGGTGCCGGTCAACCGAGCGGCTCATCCGGGCCCGACCCGGCAACGCAGAGGAGCGAGCCAGTGCGCAGGCATGGTCGAGTCGACGACAACACGGCCGGTCGGGATGCGGGAAGCCGCGCGCCAGGCGACCTCCCCCGGACCCACTCGCCGGACCCGGAGCCCACGGACCCGGAGCCCACGGACCCGGAGCCCACGGACCCGGAGCCCGGTCGACTCGTGGCGCGCACGGTCGAGATACCCGACCCCGGCCCGCTGCTGGACCTGCTGCCCGACGACGAGCCCATGGCCTGGCTGCGCCGCGACGAGGGCATGGTCGGCTGGGGCGTCGCGGCCCACTGCCGCACCCAGGGCCCGGACCGCTTCACCGAGGCCTCCGACTGGTGGCGTGCGGTCACCTCGACCGCGATCGTCCGCGACGAGGTGGACGTCCCCGGGTCGGGCCTGGTCTGCCTGGGCAGCTTCGCGTTCGCCGACGACCCCGGCGACAGCGTGCTGGTGGTGCCCCGGGTGGCCGTCGGCCGCCGCGGCGACCGCACCTGGGTCACCGTGGTCGGTGCCGACGGCCCGGCCCCGCTCCCTCCGCTGGAGGCCCAGCCGCTGCCCGCCGCTCCCCAGAACGTCGTCTTCACCGACGGCGGGATCAGCGGCGCCGCGTGGGAGGCCGTGGTCGCCCAGGCGGTCGCGCGCATCGGCTCCGGTGAGCTGGAGAAGGTGGTGCTGGCCCGTGACCTGGTCGCGGTCTCCGACGCGCCGGTCGACGTGCGTTGGCCGCTGCGCCGCCTGGGCTCGACGTACCCGATGTGCTGGACCTTCCACGTGGCCGGCTTCTTCGGCGCCACGCCCGAGATGCTGGTGCGCCGCGAGCGGGGGCTGGTCACCTCGCGGGTGCTGGCCGGGACGATCCGGCGGACCGGGGACGATGCCCACGACCTGACCCTGGCGGCCACGCTGGCGCGGTCCTCCAAGGACCTCGAGGAGCACGAGTACGCCGTGCGCTCGGTCGCCGACTCGCTGGCGCCGTACTGCTCCTCGATCAACATGCCCGAGGCACCGTTCGTGCTGCACCTGCCCAACGTGATGCACCTGGCCACCGACGTCGCCGGGGTCGCGCACGACGGGGGTGGGTCGGTGCTCGAGCTCGCCGCCGCGCTGCACCCGTCGGCCGCGGTGGGCGGCACCCCCACCAAGGTCGCGGTGGAGATGATCGCCGAGCTCGAGGGCATGCCACGGGGCCGCTACGCCGGCCCGGTCGGCTGGATGGACGCGGCCGGGGACGGCGAGTTCGGCATCGCGCTGCGCTCGGCCGAGGTCGGGAACGACGGCATCCGGCTGTTCGCCGGCTGCGGCATCGTCGCCGACTCCGACCCCGAGGCCGAGCTCGCCGAGGCACAGGCGAAGTTCCTGCCGGTCCGGGACGCGCTGGAGGGCTGACGTGCTCGTCGCGCTCACCGGGGTCACCGGGCACGCCGGCGCGGCCCCCGACACCGCCTTCACCCTGGCCCGCGACCACTTCGACACCGAGCAGGCTATCCGCAGGAGCGCGCTGACCCACACATTGCTTCGCGACAACTTCTACCTCGACGTGCTGCCCCGGTACGCCGGTGCGGACGGCGTGATCCGGGGACCGGCCGGCGCGGGCAGGGTCGCCGGTGTGGCCCGGGCCGACGTCGCCGACGTGGCCGCCGTGGTGCTGCGCTCACCGGACCGTCACGCCGGGGGCACCTACCAGCTCACCGGCCCGGAGTCCCTGACGTTCGCCGAGATCGCCGCCCGTGGTGGTCCCGCCCTCGGCCGCGAGCTGCGGTTCCACGACGAGACCCTGGACGAGGCCTATGCGTCCCGGCGCGCCGGGTTCCCCGATGCGCCGGACTGGCAGCTGGACGCCTGGGTGAGCACCTACGTCGCGATCCGCGACGGCCTGCTGGCCGAGGTCACCGGAGACGTCGAGCGGCTCACCGGCCACGCCCCGCGGACGCTGGAGCAGGCGCTGGCCGGCTCCTGATCAGGCCAGGTCCTCCCCGCTCCCCAGGCGGACGTACTCCTGCTGCTGCGGCTCGAGGAACCGTTGCAGATGGCCGCCGATGATCCCGAGGCCAGCCTCGCTGTAGACCGCGTCGTGGATGCCGAGGTTGCGTGGCGCCCGTACGTCGCGGGCGAAGTCGATGCACTCCGAGGCCTTCAGCCACGGGGCGCTGACCGGGAGCAGCAGCAGGTCGATCTCTCGGCCGGGGGCCGTCAGCGCGTCGCCGGGGTGGAACACCAGGGTGCCGCCGAGGTCGAGCAGGTAGCCGGAGTTGTCGAAGTGCGGCAGCTCGGGGTGGATGACCGCGTGCTTCTCCCCGACAACCGCGACCGGCAGGCCGACGTCGAGCTGGGCTCCCGGGGTGACCACCGTGGTGCGCTCGCGCAGGTCGTCGGGCAGCTTGTCGGCGACCGCGGCGATGGTGAACACCGGAGCGTCGGTGGCCCGCAGGTTGTCGGGGTCGAGGTGGTCGGCGTGCTCATGGGTCACCAGCACCGCGGTGGCTCCGTCGACCGCCTCCGGCTCGGTGAACCCGCCCGGGTCGAGCACCACCACCTGGTCCTCGTGCTCGATCCGGACGCAGGCGTGGCCGAACTTGGTGATCCGCACGGTGGTGACGCTACCCGGGCACGGCCGAGCTGCCCTCCCCCATCGCCCAGCTGAGGGGAGACCCGGCGTCAGGGTCGGCGCGCAGCGGCCCACTCGTGGTCGAGGAGTGACATCAGCACCTCGTCGTACCACTGCCCGTCGTGCCAGACGGCCTCGCGGTGGCGGCCCTCCTCGACGAACCCGACCTTCTCGTACGCCCGGATCCCGGCCCGGTTGAACGGCGCCACGTCGAGCTGGACGCGGTGCAGGCCCATCTCGCGGAAGGCGTAGTCGACGATGACGCGGGTCGCGTCGGTGCCGTGGCCGCGGCCGGTGTGGTCCCGGTCGAGTGCGATGCCGAGGGTGGCGCACCTGTCCTTGGACCGGGCCCCCCACAGGTGCACGCTGCCCAGCAGCACCGGCGGGTCGGCGAGGGTCTCGATGGCGAAGCCCACCTCGTCCTCGTCGTTCGCGGACCACTTCGCGAGGCGCTCCTTCGCCTTCGCCTCCGACGGTGGCAGCACCTGGTTCGACAGCGTCGCCGTCCGCCCCGCATCCATCTCCCAGCGAGCCAGCTGCGGCAGGTCGTCCTCACGCACGCCGCGCAGGCGGACCCGCTCGCCCACCAGCAGGGACTCGCCGTACGCGAACGCGCTCTCGACATCGGTCAGCTCAGTCACGTGCCCGATCTTGCCCGTACGACGTGGCGGACCGCCACGGGGTTTCCGCAGCCGGGCGTGAGCCGGTCGTCGTGCAGCACTCAGGAACCCTGCGAGCGTGCGCTCAGCCGGTGACCTCGTCGACGAAGCACCAGCGCCAGTTCTCCCCCGGCTCACCCGAGCGGATCACCGGGTGTCGGCTCTGCCGGAAGTGGGCGCTCGCGTGGCGGCGCGGTGAGGAGTCGCAGCAGCCCACGTGTCCGCAGTCGAGGCAGACCCGCAGGTGCACCCAGGCGGTTCCCTCCCGGACGCAGTCCTCGCACTCGTGCAGGGTGTGCGGCTCCACCGGGGGCCGCTCCGTGCGCAGGTGCTCGCAGTCGCCGGGGAGGTCCTCGCCGGTCTCGGCCAGGGCGGTGCGCATCTGCCGGCGCTGGCCCTGGGTGTGCTCCAGCATCGACTCCTCCACGTCCAGCATGCCCAGCACCTCCTGGATCACCTCGTACGGGTACTCCCGGGCGCCCCGGGCCTGCAGCACCCGGGTCCGCTCCGCAGCGATCATCCTCCTGCGCAACCGCGCGTAGGCCTCGCTGGGTGTCTCGGCCCGGTTGGCGGCGACGTCCTCCCAGGCCGCGAACCCGCGCCGCTCGACGCGGTCGCGGATCATGGCCCGGACCCCGTGCGGGTCGTCCTCGGCGAGCTCGTCGATCGCCGTGACGCCGGCGCTGGCGGCCTGGTGGAGCAGGTTGGCGCGGGCCAGCGCGTCCTTGGCGGCGTTCGGCGAGGGCACGTGCAGCAGCCGGGCGAGCCGGGGCAGGGTGAGCCCCTGGAGGAACAGCGTGCCCACCACGACGGTGAACGCGATCAGCAGCAGCACCTCACGGTGCTCGGTGCCGACCGGGATGACGAACGCGGCGGCCAGGGTGACCACGCCTCGCATTCCGGCCCAGGAGACCAGGAAGGTCGACGCCCACGGGATACCCGCGCGTCCGTCACGTCGCAACGGTCGCACCAGCAGGGCCCTCGCGGCGAACAGCCACACGATCCGCAGCACGATGACCGCCACCAGGGTGGCTGCGCACACCGTGATGATCCGTCCGGGCGACACCGGGCTCCGGGCAGCGTCCGCCACGATCCAGCGTCCCTGCAGCCCGATGAGCAGGAAGACGGCGTTCTCGAGCAGGAATGCGATCGTGCGCCAGTTGGTGCGGTCGGCGATGCGCGCCTGCGCGGTCTGCAGCAGCGGCGCCTTGTGGGCCAGCAGCAGGCCCGCGACGACGACCGCGAGCACCCCGGACGCGTGCGCGGCCTCGCCGAGGAGGTACGCCGCGAACGGGACCACCAGCGAGATCGCGGTGTCCAGCACCGGCGGGTCGGTGAGGTGCCGGCGGATCCTGGCCACCACGAGGTAGACCACGAGGCCGGCCAGCACGCCGCCGACGGCCGCGCGGACGAAGTGCACGCCGACATCGAGCAGCGCCACCCCGCCCACGGCGGCGGCGGTCGCGGTGCGCAGCGCCACCAGCGCGGTGGCGTCGTTGAGCAGCGACTCCCCCTCCAGGATCGTGACCACCCGCCGAGGCAGCCCGATCCTGCGGGCCACGGACGTTGCCGCCACGGCGTCCGGCGGCGCCACCACCGCACCGATGGCGAACGCGGCCGGCCACGTCAGCCCCGGCAGCAGGTAATGCACCACGAACCCCACGCCGAACGTGGTGAACCCGACCAGCCCGATCGAGAGCAGCAGGATCGGTCGCCGGTTCGCGGCGAAGTCGACCAGCGAGGTCTGCAGCGTGGCGGCGTACAGCAGCGGCGGCAGCAGGCCGAGCAGCACCACCTCGTGGCCGAGGTGGATCTCCGGGACCCCAGGCGCGTACGAGCCGCCGATGCCGACCGCGATCAGCAGCAGCGGCGACGGGACCTCCAGCCGGCCCGCGATCGCGGTGAACAGCAGCACCGCCACTGCGATCGCGACGAGCAGGATGGCGATGTGCACGCGCCCATGATGGCCGACACTGGTCGCATGGACGACTTCTTCGACCTGCACGTTCCCGGCCGCCCGCTCCTGGTCCCGAACCCCTGGGACCTCGGGGCGGCCCGGATGATGGTCTCGCTCGGGGCCCGGGCGCTGGCCACCACGAGCTCCGGCTTCGCCGCGACACTGGGCCGCGCCGACGGCTCGGTGCCCCTGGATGAGGTGCTGGAGCACTGCGCGGCGATGGTCGCCGGGGTCGACGTGCCGGTGTCTGCGGACCTGGAGGACGGGTACGGCGACTCCGACGACGACCTCGCCGACACCTACCGTCGGGCCGCCTCGGCGGGGCTGGCCGGCGCATCGATCGAGGACTGGAGCGGGTCGGCCAGGTACCCGGCGGCACAGGCGGCCCAGCGGGTGGCGGTCGCGCGCGAGGCGGCGCCCGGGCTCGTCCTCACCGGACGGGCGGAGGGCTACCTGCACGGCAACCCGTCCCTGGCCGACGCGATCGAGCGGCTGCAGGCCTACGCCGAGGCCGGGGCAGACGTGCTCTACGCGCCCGGGCTGACCGACCTCGACGAGGTGCGGACGCTGGTGCGCGAGGTGCCACGGCCGGTGAACGTGCTGCTGCGGCCCGGGCTCACGATCGACGGGCTCGCCGAGGCCGGAGCCGCCCGGATCAGCGTCGGCGGCTCGCTGGCCTGGACGGCCTGGGAGGCCGCCGCCGCGGCCACCCGCGGCTTCCTGGCCGGCGACGCGGACTGGCTCGGCCGGGCCGGCCGGGGCCGGGAGGAGGCGGCGCGGGTGGTCGGCTGATCAGGACGGCTGGGCCACCCACGTCATCGGGTCGCCCCAGCCGAGCCCGGAGACGCCGTACCGGTCCAGCGCCAGCACGGCCAGGGTGCGACGGTGCGCGGCGAAGGTCAGCACGTGCGCGATCATGCCGCCGTAGGTGAACACCTCGGCAGGCTCGCACAGCGCATCGACGAAGGTGTCGTCGAGCCGGCCCTGGTCCACCACCTCGTGCACGTGCGCGAGGTACGTCGGCCCCTCCTCGGCCAGCCGCCGGCGCATCGAGGTCAGCGACTCGTGCCGCTCGACCGCCCAGTCGTACTCGCGGTTGGCCAGGGCGGCGTTCCACATCCCCATCTGGCCGATCAGCCGGGACAGCAGCCGGCGCAGCGTGGTCGGGTCGGGGTCGTCGTCGAGCGTGCTCTGCAGGTGCTCGTCGAGCTGGTCGTCGGTCAGCTTCGCGGCCTGGGCGAGGATCTCGCCGGTCAGCCAGACGTGGTGCTCGACCATGCGGGTCAACAGGTCCATCGGAGTCACCTGGTTCCGTGAGGGCAGCCGGATGCTGCCTGGTGGGTGGAAGTGCACCCCGCTCGGGGCCTCGATCCGGATCGTGCGCGGGTGCCGGCGCCAGCAGCCGGGTGGTTCGCCGTACGCCGCGGCGAAGGCGCGGGTGAACGCCTCGTGCGAGGAGTAGCCGGCCTCGACGGCGACGTCGAGGATGCCGCGCTCCGTCGACAGCAACCGGTACGCCGCGCGCTCGAGGAGGATCCGCCGCCGGAACCTGCGCGGCGGCTCGCCGGCCACCTGGCTGACGAGCCGGTCGAGGTGGAACCGGGACAGGTGCAGCCGGCCGGCCAGCTCCGCCGCCGTGGTGTCGTGCTCGTCGAGCGCCTCGGCGAGCACGTCCACGAAGGCGGTGAACGTGTCGGTCCGGGTCACCTCATGGGTCACTTCCGTGGTCACTCCCCGATCCTGCTTGGCCCGCTACGACTCCGGCTTGATCATCCTTGCTCAGTCGCCCGCCAGCGCGCGGATCCGCCGGTCGAGGTCACGGCGGTTGTCGCGGCGTACGACGGCCTCGACCACCTCGACCCCGCCGTTCGGGGAGCCCAGGACATGCTCGAGCTCGACCCGGGAGCCGACCCGCAGGTGCGGCGTCCGGGTGGCTGCGCACAGGCCGGCGAGGTCGACGCCGTGCGGGGTGCCGAACAGCTTGTCGTAGGCCCCGGCGTACTCCGGTGCGCCCTGCTCGAGCGTGGCGAAGATCGAGCCACCGTCGTCGTTGGCCACCACCACGGTCAGGTCCGGACGGGACTCGTCCGGCCCGGCCACCAGCGCGGTGAGGTCGTGCAGGAAGGTCACGTCGCCGACGTAGGCGATCGCCCGGGTGGTGCGCGGCCGCGCGAGCGTAGCCCCGATCGCGCTCGACACGGTGCCGTCGATCCCGCCCAGCCCGCGGTTGGCGAGCACCTTGTGGTGCTGTCCGGCGCCGTAGGCGAGCGCCATCAGGTCCAGGTCGCGGATCGGGCTGCTCGCCCCGACGTACAGCAGCCCGTCGGCGGGCAGCGCCGCGTTGACCGCAGCGGCCACCTCGTACGGCGTCAGCCCCGGCTCGGCCGCGACCAGGTCGTCGACCTGCTGCGACAGGGTCCGGTCGGCGGCCCGCCACTCGTCCAGCCAGCCCGGGCCGTCCGGGCCGTCCGCCTCGACCGCGTCGTGCTCGGCATCGACCCGGTGCGGCCGCGTCGGCCAGCGTCCCCGTGCCCGCACGGAGACGATCTCGACGTCCTCGCGCGAGAGCAGCCGGGTGACCGGCCGGGACAGCGTGGGGTGGCCGCACACCACCACCCGCTGGATCCGCCGGCCCAGGTCGGTGTCGAGCAGGAGGCGGTAGGTGCGGATCGGGTTCTCCCCGTTGCGCGACCCGCTGCTCGGCTCGGCCAGCAGCGGCCAGTTGCCCGTCTCGGCCAGCAGCCGCGCCCGCGGCCCGGCGTCGTCCCCGGCGACCACGACCGTGCGCTCGCCGGGCTCCAGGGAACATTTCGCCGGACTCGACGGGACATTTTCCGGCACTCGACGCGACATTTCCCGGGACTCAACGGGCCGGGGGGTGGAGGTGGCGGTGGAGGTCGAGGTGGAGGTCGACGGGTCGGGCACCAGGGGGTCGGCGAGCTGCACGTTGAGGTGGGTCGGGCCGTCCGGCGCGAACGGCACCAGGTCGGTGGGCACGGCGACGTCGACGAAGGCCGCGGCGTCCCCGAACAGCCGCACCTGGTCGGTGGTCTGGTTTGCGCCGGTGCCGCGCAGCGACGCCGGGCGGTCGGCGGTCACCGCGACCAGCGGTACGCCGGCGTGGGCGGCCTCGAGCACCGCGGGGTGCAGGTTGGCCGCCGCCGTACCGGATGTGGTCACCACCGCGGCCGGCCGCCACGAGCACTTCGCGGCCCCGAGGGCCACGAATCCCGCGGTGCGCTCGTCGATGCGGGTGTGCAGCGCCAGCCGCCCGGCGGCGGCCGCGTCGTGGAGCGCGAAGGACAGCGGGGCGTTGCGCGAGCCCGGGCACAGCACCACGTGCCGCACCCCCGCGTCGAGCAGCCGGTCCACCACGTGCCGGGCGAGATCGGTGGCGCTCATCGCGCGGCCACCTCCCGGACTTCGGCGAGCCGCCGTTCCCAGTGGGTACGCCGCTCCGGCCCGGCCGCCAGCCGGGACAGCGCCGCCGCGTCGACCGGGGGACGCCGTACCGGCAGCATCCCGTCGACCGGCAGCAACGGCTCCCGGACCACGTCGTCGGCCAGCAGCTGCACCGTGGCCAGCCCGCACGCGTGCTGCAGCTCCGGCAGCGCGGCCGCGAGCGCGACCCCGGCGGCGATGCCCACGCTGGTCTCCACGGCGCTGGAGACGACCACCGGCAGGCCGATGTCCGCGGCGATGCGCAGGCAGGCCCGCACCCCGCCGAGCGGCTGCACCTTGAGCACGGCGACGTCGGCGGCCTCGAGATCCCGCACCCGGTAGGGGTCCTCGGCCCGGCGGATCGACTCGTCGGCCGCGATCGGTACGTCGACCCGGCGGCGGACCGCGGCCAGCTCCTCGACGCCCGGGCAGGGCTGCTCGACGTACTCCAGCCCTCCGGCGGCCCTGTCCAGCAACCGGATCCGCGAGACCGCCTCGTCGACCGACCAGGCGCCGTTCGCATCGACGCGGACCAGGCCGTCGGAGCCGAGCGCCTCGCGCACCGCCTCGAGCCGGGCCTGGTCCTCGGCGAGGGACTGGCCCCGCTCGGCGACCTTGACCTTGGCGGTCCGGCAGCCCGCCGAGTTGCGCACGATCTCCACCGCGCGCTCCGGCGAGCAGGCCGGCACGGTGACGTTGACCGCGACGGCGGTCCGCAGCGGCTCGGGCCAGCCGAGATCGGCGGCCTCCAGTGCGCAGGCCAGCCAGGGCGCCGCTGTCGGGGCGTCGTACTCCAGGAACGGGCTGAACTCCCCCCAGCCCGCGTCGCCACGCAGCACCATCCCCTCGCGCACCGTGATCCCGCGGAACCGCGTGCGCAGCAGGATCGCGAACACCTCAGGCATCGGCGGCCAGCCGTTTCAGCTCCACCCGGTCGGGCTTGCCGTTGGGCAGCAGCGGGATCTCGGGCACCACGACAAGCTGCCGGGGCGCCCACGTGCGCGGCTCGACCAGGTCACGGATGCACGCAAGCGAGATCGGGTCGCGCACCGCCACGATCGCGACCACCCGCTCGCCCCACTCCGGGTCGGGCACGCCGACCACCTCCGCTCCCACGACTGCCGGCTCCGCGGTGAGCGCGGTCGCGACGGCGAGGGCCGGCACCTTGACCCCGCCGGAGATGATCACGTCGTCGGTGCGACCGAGGATCTCCAGCACGCCGTCGCGGAAGCGACCGAGGTCGTCGGTGACGAACCAGCCGTCCCGCATCGCGGTCGCGGTCCGGTCGGGCTCGTCCTGGTAGCCGTCGAACAGCACGGGACCACGCAGCATCACCCGGTCGTCCCCATCGACGCGCACCTCGACCCCGTCGAGCGGCCGTCGGTCGTACACGCACCCGCCGCAGGTCTCACTCATCCCGTAGGTCTGCACCACCCGGATGCCGGCCGCCTCGGCCTCCGCGCGCACGTGCGGCTCCAGCGGACCCCCGCCGACCAGCACCGCGTCGAAGTGCCGCAGCACGTCCCACTCGCCCTCGTCCTCGCGCAGCTCCCGGACCAGCTGAGTCGGCACCAGCGACACATAGCTGCGCCCGATGACCCGCTCCCGGGTGGAGAGGAACGAGTGCCGGAACTGGACCGGCTCGGTGCCCCCGACAACGCAGCGGTAGAGCACCTGCAGCCCGGCGACGTACGCCGGCGGCAGGTTCAGCACCCATTGCCCGGGGCCGCCCAGCCGCTCCTGGGTCGCCAGCGCCGACGCCCGCATCGCCTCGCGGGAGAGCACCACCCGCTTGGACCGCCCGGAGGACCCGGAGGTCTCCACCACCAGCGGCTCGGGGTCGACGGCCGCGTCCCACTCCCGCAACAACGCCAGGATCTCCGTGGCGGTTCCGGAGACGGGCCGGAGGCTGGGCGCAGGTTCCACGACAGGGAACGCTATCGCCGAAGCGTCGCGACGCTCCCCCCACGGCTGAACTTGCGAGGCCTCGGACGCTGGCGGCAGGGGAGGGCTGGGATGATCTGCCCCGTGACCACGACAGCACACTGGATCGCCGGGGCGCGGCCACGCACGTTGCCGGCCGCCGTCGCGCCGGTCCTCGCCGGGACGGCCGTCGCGGCCTGGCCCGGCCTCGAGGTCTGGTGGAAGGCCGGGCTGGCCCTGCTGGTCTCGCTGCTGCTGCAGGTCGGGGTGAACTACGCCAACGACTACTCCGACGGGATCCGCGGCACCGACACCGGCCGGGTGGGTCCGATGCGGCTGGTCGGCTCGGGGGCCGCGGCACCCGCCGCGGTCAAGGCTGCCGCCTTCGGGTGCTTCGGGCTCGCTGCGGTGGCCGGGCTGGTGCTGGCTGCGACCACGGCCTGGTGGCTGCTGCTGGTCGGGGTGGCCAGCGTGCTGGCCGCCTGGTTCTACACCGGCGGCACCCGACCCTACGGCTACGTGGGGCTGGGCGAGGTGATGGTGTTC
>JBOHDO010000034.1:0-31844 GCA_050699415.1 Marmoricola sp. | reverse complement strand
CGGCAGGGCGTCCTCCAGGGTGGTGACCTGGTAGCCGTCCATCGCCGCCTGCAGCGCGCAGATCGGGTCGACCTCGGTGACGATCACGCGCGCGCCCTGGCCGCGCAGCGACTCGGCGCAGCCCTTGCCGACGTCGCCGTAGCCGAAGACGACCGCGACCTTGCCGCCGATGAGCACGTCGGTGGCACGGTTGATGCCGTCGATGAGCGAGTGCCGGCAGCCGTACTTGTTGTCGAACTTGGACTTGGTGACCGAGTCGTTGACGTTGATGGCCGGGAACAGCAAGGTGCCTTCCTTCTGCATCTCGTAGAGCCGGTGCACGCCGTTGGTGGTCTCCTCGGTGACGCCCTTGATCGCGTTCGCGATGGGCGTCCAGCGGTCGGAGTCCTCGGCGAACTGTGCGGTCAGGGCCTCGAAGATCACGCGCTGCTCGTGGCTGCTGGCGGTGGCGGGGTCCGGCGCGCGGCCGTCCTTCTCGGCCTGCACCCCGAGGTGGACCAGCAAGGTGGCGTCACCGCCGTCGTCGAGGATCATGTTGGGCGTGCTGCCGTCCCAGGCGAGGATCTGCTGGGTGCACCACCAGTACTCCTCCAGCGACTCGCCCTTCCAGGCGAACACTGGCACCCCCTTCGGGTCCTCGGCCGTGCCGTCGGGGCCCACCACGACCGCGGCGGCCGCGTGGTCCTGGGTGGAGAAGATGTTGCAGGAGGCCCAACGGACCTCCGCGCCGAGACAGGTCAGCGTCTCGATGAGTACGGCGGTCTGGATGGTCATGTGCAAGGAGCCGGCGATCCGGGCGCCCTTCAGCGGCCGGTCCTTGCCATAGCGGTCCCGCATCGCCATCAGGCCGGGCATCTCCTGCTCGGCGAGGGTGATCTCGGTCCGGCCGAAGTCGGCCAGGCCCAGGTCGGCGACCTTGAAGTCCATGAAGTGTGTCCTTTGCAGTGTTGTGGGTCGGGCAGGTCAGCGCGCAGATGGCTGCGATCACCTGAGCGTCTGACCACGATCTCGTGCGAAAGGCGCGCTGCGATTCTACGCATCGGCTCCGGTGCCCACCAACGAACCGGGCGTCCCGCGCGCCGGGTCGGGCCCGAAACGTGTCGATGAGGTCCCGCTCAGCCACCGTGCCCGATGCCGAGGTACGTCGCGGCGTAGGTGCCGCCGGCCAGCAGGGCGGCGTACCGGGCGACGCCCCCCTCCGCGGAAGCCGTGACGGTCTCGACCCGCACGCCCCGCTCCCGCGCGCAGTCCACCAGCTGGTCGCGGGTGCGGGCGACCGCGTCGTCCTCGAAGCCGTCGTCGAGCATCACCAGGGCCGGCCGCGGGGAGGCCGGTTCGTCGCCGTCGGCGAACGGGTCCGCGAACACGTCGGCGGGGCGGGCCGCCTCCAGCACCGGCAACAGGTGCTCGGCATCTGCCGCCAGCGCCGCGCGACCGGTCGCGCGTCGGATCGACTCCGCGATCCGCCGGGCCGCCCGTGCCGCCAGCACCGTGCCGCCCCACAGCAGCGGGTTGGAGTCCGCGATCCCGCTGGCCAGGATCTTGGCCGGGTTGACCGCGATGTCGCGGTAGGGGCCGCAGCCGACCGCGACCTCGTCGAGGGCGGCGGCGACCCGCTCGGAGTCGGTGTCCGGTGCGAGGTCGAGCCGGTCGAGCAGCTCCAGCACGACCACCGCCGTGGCCAGCTGGTCGCCGGTGGTCGTCGGCAGCACGGTGGTGTACCGGCCGGTGGCGTGCTCCCCCACCAGCGAGGCGGTCGGGCAGGCCACCACCAGCGGGCAGCCGCGTCGTACGGCTTCGGCCACGGCCCCGGCCGTGGCGACGTCGTTGCCGTGCGGGGCGAGCACCACGACCAGGTCGAGGCTGCCGGCCCAGCCGGGCAGGCCCGGCCCCGGCCACGCCAGGAAGGGCACCGGGCACCAGGGCTCCAGCACCGCCCGCAGCAGCCGGGAGTCGGGCCCGGCGGCCACCACCGCCCGCGGCCGGGAGCCGGACAGCTGCCGGACCGCACGGCCCAGCTGGTCCTCGGCGGCGACCGCCTCACGGCGTACCCGGGAGCCGGCCTCCGCGAGCCCGCGCAGCACCGCGTCGTGACGCGCCAGCGTCGGCCCGTCGTCGAGCAGGCCATCGTCGAACGGGTTCATGCCGACGACGGTCAGCCGGGCTTGCGGGCCTCGTCGACCAGCATCACCGGGATGTCGTCACGGACCGGGTAGGCCAGGCCGCATCCGGTGCACACCAGCTCCTCGGCCTCCTCGTCCACGCTCAGCGTGGCGCGGCAGGCCGGGCAGACGAGCAGCTCCAGCAGCTCTGCGTCGAGGTTCATGCCTGTTCTCCCCTGATCTGGGTGAGGACGGTGTCACGCACCCGGGACATGGTTTCTGCATCTGCCCCCTCCACGTTCAGCCGCAGCAGCGGCTCGGTGTTCGAGGCACGCACATTGAACCACCAGTCGGTGGTCGTCACGGTGAGGCCGTCCAGCTTGTCGAGGGTGGTCTCGGGGCGCTCGCCCCACTCCTTCTCCAGCCGTTCCAGCACCGCACGCTGGTCGGCGACCTCGGAGTTGATCTCGCCACTGCTCACGTGCCGCTGGTAGGGCGCCAGCACCTCCGAGAGCGGCTGGTCGGAGCCGGCGAGCGCGGCCAGGGCGTGCAGCGCGGCGAGCATCCCGGAGTCGGCCCGCCAGAAGTCCCGGAAGTAGAAGTGGCCGGAGTGCTCGCCGCCGAACGCCGCGTCGGTCTCGGCCATGGTCGCCTTGATGAACGAGTGCCCCACCCGGCTGCGCACCGGCTTGCCGCCCAGCTCGGTGACGATCTCCGGCACGGCGCGCGAGGTGATCAGGTTGTGGATGATCGTGGCGCCCGGATGCCTCTCGAGCTCCCGGGCCGCGATCAGCGCGGTCAGCACGCTGGGGCTGACGGTCTCGCCCCGCTCGTCGACCAGGAAGCAGCGGTCGGCGTCCCCGTCGAAGGCCAGCCCGATGTCGGCGCCGGTCTCGCGGACCCTCGCCTGCAGGTCGACCAGGTTGGCGGGGTCGATCGGGTTGGCCTCGTGGTTGGGGAAGGTGCCGTCGAGCTCGTAGTACAGCTCGGTCACGTCGGCATCGACCCGGCCCAGCACTGCCGGTGCGGTCAGCCCCGCCATCCCGTTGCCGGCGTCGACGACGACCCCCAGCCGCCGCCCCGACACCGGCGCGAGGGACAGCAGGTGGTCGGCGTACGCGCCGAGCACGTCCTGGTCGGTGACCGATCCGGGCTCCGGAGCGGTCTCGAGGACCCCGGCGACCACCCGGTCACGGATCTCAGCCAGACCGGTGTCCTCACCGACCGGCCGTGCCTTCGACCGGCACAGCTTGATGCCGTTGTAGCGGGCAGGGTTGTGGCTCGCGGTGAACATCGCACCCGGCTGGTCCAGGTGGCCGGAGGCGAAGTACAGCTCGTCGGTCGAGCACAGCCCGATCCGGACCACGTCCGCGCCCGCACGGGTGGCACCGTCGGCGAACGCGTCGGCCAGCTCCGGCGACGAGGAGCGCATGTCGTGCCCCACCACGACGCTGCCGTGGGCGGCATCGGTCAGGGCCACGAACGCGTTGCCCACGGCCCGGGCCAGCTCGGCGTCGAGCTGGTCCGGGACCACGCCACGTACGTCGTAGGCCTTGAAGGTCGCCTGCAGGTTCGCCCCGTCCGTGGTCGCCATGCGGGTGAGCCTACGCGGCATCACTCGTCGTAGCTGAGGACCCGCAGATGCCCCCTGCGCGCCACCTCGTGACCGGTTTCCTCGCTGGGCTGGTCCGGGGGCGTGCGCGGCTGCGCCGCGTCGCGTACGGCGTTGGCGAGGGCGAGCAGGTCGTCGCTGGACGGGCCCGGCGGGTCGTCGTTGGCCAGCCGAATGACCTCCCACCCGCGCGGCGCGACCAGCCGCTCGCCGTGCATCTCGCACAGGTCGTAGGCGTGTGGCTCGGCGTACGTCGCGAGCGGGCCCAGGACCGCGGTCTGGTCGGCGTACACGTAGGTGAGCGTGCAGACGGCGGGCTGCTCGCAGGCACTGCGCGAGCAGCGACGGGTCAGGTTCACGGGCACAGTCACGGCGTTCTGGCCCCCTTTCGTCGTCGCCCGCTCGTTCCGCGCTGGACACCGGCGGTCACGGGCCAGAACCTACCGCGTGGCGGCCCGGCTGCCGACTAGGCTCGCGGGCGTGATCGTCGCTTCGCTCCTCGACGCGGGCCTCGCCCCGTGAGCCGCCGGACGCGTGACCTGCGTGGCCGGGGGATGCGCGGCCCCGCGTTCCTGCCGCGGACCCGGCCCGACGACCTGCTGCCCGGCAACGTGCCGGCGCAGCGCTCGCCGGCCGCACGCTTCGACGAGCTGGCCCTGGAGGTGATGCGCGACCTGTGGAAGCGCTTCCCCCACGACCTCGCCGGCGTCGAGCTCGGCGTCGAGGAGGTGCCGCTGCTGCCCGACACCTGGGCCACGGACACGGTGCCGCTGGCGACGTACGCCGAGCCGACCGGCTCCACGCCCGCCCGGCTGGTGCTGCTGCGCCGGCCGATCGAGCACCGGGCACAGACCCGGGAGGAGCTCACCGTCCTGGTGCTCACCGTGATGGTCGAGCAGGTCGCCGAGATCCTCGGGATCCCGCCCGGCGAGGTGCACCCGGACTACCCCGGCGACGGGTGAACGCCGGCGGCTGGCCCCTCGCCGCCCGTTCTCAGAAGCCGGGGTGGACGGTGGGCACCCGGGTCCCGCTGGTGGTCGGGGCCAGCGGCAGCAGGCCCGCGCGCTGGTTGCCGTCCCGCAGGGCGAGGGAGGCCACGGCCTGACGGCCCACGCCCCCTCTCCCCAGACTGGTCAGCTCCACCGCCGCGGGACGGCCCTTCAACGCGAACGTCTGCTCGCCGCCCGGCTTCAGCCGGAGCCGGTGCCGGGTCTTCTCGCTGCCGTCGGGGGCGTAGGTCGTCACCAGGAAGTCGCCGACCGGCGCTCGTTTGTCGCGCGGGCTGGCGGTGGAGACCAGCTGCAGCGTTGCGCCGGTGGCGGACCGGGGTACGCCGGCCAGGGCGTGCGCCCCCACCGGCCCCGAGGCCGTCGCGTAGTCCTGGTCGGTGCCGGCCACGGACCGGACGGTGGCCGTCACCGCCACCTGGGACCGCACCCGCACCGCCGCCGGACCGGACCGGAGCACGCGGTCCAGGCTCACCGGCACCACCCGTCCGGGTGGCACGTTGACCGTGCCGTGGCTGGTGGGCGTGAACGTCCCGGAACGGCCCACCACCGACAGGTGGGTCACCGCCTCGGTCGCCGACGGGTTGGCCACCAGCAGCGTCGCCTTGTCGGCGTGCGGGGTGAGGCCGGCCAGCGTGAGCGAACGGCCCGCACCGGGCTGGCCGGGCACCCACTCCGACGACGGCCTGGTGATGAAGTCGGGCGCCCAGTGCTCGGCGACCGAGGCCGACACCAGCCCGCGGCTCGCCACCACGTGAACCGCGAGATCGCCCACGGCCGGGGCGACCTTGGCCAGGTTCAGCCGCACGGAGTGCCCGCTGGGCACCTGGACGTCTTGCAGGCCGGGTGCCTTGACCTGCCCGTGTGGCCCGAGCACGTGGATGCCGACGACGGCCCGCCCGCCACGCGGGTTCTCCAGCTGCAGCACGCCGCCGTGGACGTGGCTGCCGCCCGCACCGACGAACCACCAGTTCGAGCGCGGCTCGGGGCACGGTGCAACAGCCAGCCAGTCCGAACCCGTTGCCGAGCGCACCGCGTAGCTGTGGGGGGTCATCGGGGCACCCGCCTGCACCCGGGCGGCGGCGTGCGTGATGTCGACGGAGGTGCTGCCGTGGACCGGCTTGCCGCCGACGCTGAGCGTGCCGGGCGCCTGCCCGACCGAGCCCACCCGGGCGCGCGCACCGGACAGGCCGCCGGGACAGGACAGGACGCGGCCGGTGGCCGAAGCCCGCGTGGCAGGCTGCTGCCGGGTGATGGGCGTGCCGGCCGAGCCGGCGCAGACCAGGGCGGCCGCGGTGACGACGGCCACGGCCAGGGCGACCCAGGCTGACCGGCCGCCCCGGTTCGATCGCCGGCTCTCGGCGGCCCGTTCGCCGACGTGCCGGCCGCCGGCTCCGGGGCTGCTCATGCGGACCCCCGGTTGGCTCGGGAGGGCAGCGCCATGATCAGGGTCCCGATCAGCGCGACCACCTGGCCGACCACCAGCAGCACCCGCCACCAGGGTCCGCTCGGGTCGAGCGCGGTCAGGTTCGGGGCCGGCGCCACCCGCCACACCCGGGTGCCGGGCTGCGGCGTACTCGCGGTGGCGAAGCCGTCGGAGGCGTCCAGGGCGCTGGAGACCCCCGGGCTGACCGGTGCCGGGGCATACACGTAGCTGATCCCGTACGACGCGAGATCGCGGGCCGCCGACGAGGCGTCCGCAGTGACCAGCCGGCCGACCAGGCCGTGCAACCGGCTGCTGGGCCGCGTCATCGAGAGCACGGCGTCGTCACCCAGGCGCAGGCTGCCCGAGCGCATCACGCGGTACTGCACGCCGCCGGGGTCCCCGGTGCCGGGTCCTCCGTCCATCACCAGCGTCGCGCCGTCGTGGCGCGTGGCCGCCAGCCCCGACAGGTACTCCGGAAGCTGCTCCACCGAGGACCGCTGCAGCGGCTGCCCGGTGCCGTGCCACACCCACCAGACCGTGGCACCCACCGGCGCGTACACCGCGGCGAGCAGCGCCAGCGCTCCCACCGGCTGGCGCCACCCGAGCCGGAGGTGCCCCAGTCCGGGTTCGGCGCCGTCCGCGGCCAGCACCGCGGCCGCCACCAGCCCACCGGAGACCACCACCAGCCAGAAGCCGGGCCAGGCCCGGAACGGCTGGGCGATGCCGGGCAGCGTCACGTCCGCACGGGTCACCAGCGTGAGCAGCAGCGCACCGAGCAGTGCGACTCCCCAGCACCGCAGCACCCGGCCGCGGGTGTCGGCCCGGAACAGCGCGACCAGGGCCGCGAACGGGATGCCGAGGGTGAGCCAGAACGGCAGCGAGCCCGGCCCGCCGGTGGTCCCCGCGAGCACCTGCCAGATGCCGGGGTCGACCGGGCCCGAGCCCGCCCGGCCCGCCTCGACGAGCACCGCGCCCGGGGCGCGCACCAGCTCGACCAGCCAGGGCAGCAGGAAGGCGACCGGGACCAGTGCGAGCACCGCCAGGTGTCCCCGACCCAGCCGGGGCAGGCCGAGCGCGCGGCCGGCCACGAGCACCAGCCAGACCAGGACCACGGCCAGGGGGACGAAGGTCGCCAGCAGCCCGGCACCGAGGGCGGTGCGCCAGACCGCCCTCGCCCGGCGGTCGGGGTCGTCGTCGCGGATGCGCAACGCCGAGGCGACCACCCACGGCAGCAGCAGCGCGCCGGCCACGGTGCCGAGTCGTCCCTGGGCCACCGCGCCGGTGACCACCGGCAGCAACGCGAACGCCGCGGCACCCCACAGCGGGGCCCACCGGCCCGGAACCATGCGGCGCAGCGCACGCAGCGCTCCGACCAGGGTCAGCGGCACGGTGAGCACGAACAGCAGCCAGACCACCCAGCCGGGCTGCGCGAACAGCACCGAGCCCACCAGCGCCAGCGGCAGCAGGTACGCCGGCCCGCTGGCGTCACTGCCCTGGCCGACCCAGTGCCAGCCGGAGGCCCAGGTGTGCCACCAGTGCCCCACGCCGTCCGGCGCGGGGAGCAGCGCGCCACCGTGCAGCGGCGGACCGGACAGCAGCCCGCGAGAGGCCACCAGCGCCACCACGACCGAGACCAGCACCGCCCAGGCGTCGACGCTGCCGACGAGGCGACGGAACCAGGGGCGGTCGTCGCCGGTGTCGTGAAGGTCCAGCTTCTCCCGCACGACGTACCGCAGCGCCCGGTACACCTCCACGACGAAGTCCAGCCCGTGTCGGTAGGGCATCCACACCGGCGCCAGCAGAGGACGTACGACGGACGCCGGCACCACCACCTGGTGCCGGCGCTGGCTGCGACCGGCCAGCACCCGGCCGGGGTGCGCGTAGACGCGGGACACCGCGGCGAGCTCGTCACGGGCCTCTGCGCCGGCCCGGACCAACAGGAAGCCGAGTGCCCGCAGCAGCCCACCGAAGAAGAGCCGGACCAGGCGCCACGGCAGCGACACCGTGCTGCCGTTGGCCAGCAGCGTGAAGATCGCGGCCGCGCGCTCGTCCCGCCGGGGCCGCGTCGTACCGGAGGTCTCGCGCATCCCGCGGTGGGAGGCCTCGGCGTGGTACATCGTCGCGTCGGGCACCACCAGGGTCCGCCGGCCGGCGCGCGCGAGCCGCCAGCCGAAGTCGAGGTCGTTGCCGTAGAGCGGCAGGTCCGGGGCCAGGCCGAGGGACTCCAGCGACGAGCGGCGTACCAGCATGCCGGCGGTGTTGACCGCCAGGACGGTCTTCTCCTCGTGGTACTGGCCCTGGTCGTACTCGCCGGTCTCCAGGCCGGTCTCGCGCTTGCCGGTGCCGGAGATCGTGACACCGACCTCGAGCAGCCGCTTCAACGACGGCCACTCACACATCTTCGGGCCCAGCGCGGCCACGTTGTCAGGAGCGTCCTCGGCGGTCCGGCGCAGGTGCGCCAGGCACTCCGGGTCGGGGCGGGCGTCGTCGTGCAGCAGCCAGACCCATTCGTCGGGGTCCTCGGCCGAGTGCTGCGCCAGCGCCTGCGCGACCGCCGCGCCGTAGGGAACGTCGCCGGCGTGCTGCACCGGTCCGAACGCCGGCTCGACCAGTGCGACGGAGTCGTCACCGGACCCGGTGTCGACCACGACCGTGCGGTCGGGCTGCACGCTGCCTTGCTGCAGTCCCTCGACCACCGCGGGAAGCCAGCGCCCGCCGTCGTGGCAGACGAGCACTGCGGTGACCTTCACCGTCGTCCCCGTGAGGACGTCCGCACAGCGACGGGCCTCGGGCTCCCCGCGCACGGGCAGGCCCAGCGCGCTTGCGCGGGGTGAGGACTGGTGGGCCGGGACGTCACGGAGGCACACCCTAACGGGGTGACCACAACGCAGGAAAAAGCCGACGGTGGGGCTGTGCGCAGCACCACACTCCCGCCTCAGGAGGTGGCACCCGACCCGACGGCGACCTCACCGCCCGGGGAGGCTTGCGCCGCAGCGATCACCGCCTCGTGTGCCGAGCGGGTGCCGCGCAGCGGGGAGGCTCAGACGGCGCGTTTCTTGAGCTTGCGACGCTCGCGTTCGGAGAGGCCTCCCCAGATCCCGAACCGCTCGTCGTGTTCCAGTGCGTACTCCAGGCAATCACCGCGGACGTCGCAGGTCAGGCAGACCCGCTTCGCCTCGCGGGTGGAGCCGCCCTTTTCCGGGAAGAACGCCTCCGGATCGGTCTGCGCGCACAGGGCACGCTCCTGCCATCCGTGGTCGTCGCCTTCGCCCTCGAGGAGGTACAGCTCTCGCACGATGTGTCCCTTCGACCCAAGCGACCCTGACGGGCCGCGATCTTGTGCTCTTGTCGTTGGTGGTCTCAAGGCCTCTCGGTCTTGACCGGACTCTCCGGCTTGCTGCCCTGTGGTGCACCTGTCGCCGCGGGGAGACGGTCGGCAAGTCACTAACCACATTGATGTGATTACACGTCTGTCGTACCCGAAAAGTCAAGCCCCGGTCGGCCCGGTGGCCCGTCCCCGCCAGACTGGACCGCATGAGCCATCCCCCGAGTCGGCCCGGCAGCGGCTCCCCCGCCACCCTCCCCTCGCGCGTCACGGTCCTCTCCGGCGGTGTCGGCGGGGCGCGCTTCGTGCAGGGCCTGCTGCGGCTGGTCGAGCGCACCGGAAGCACCACGGAGGTGACCGTGGTGGCCAACACCGGCGACGACCTGTGGCTGCACGGGCTCAAGGTGTGCCCCGACCTGGACACCGTGATGTACACCCTCGGCGGTGGCATCGACCCCGACCGGGGCTGGGGGCGGCGCGACGAGACCTGGCACGCCGGGGAGGAGCTGGCGGCGTACGGCGTGGAGCCGACCTGGTTCGGCCTCGGCGACCGCGACCTGGCCACGCACCTGGTGCGCACCGAGATGCTCGACGCCGGCTATGCCCTGTCGACCGTCACCGAGGCGCTGTGCCGGCGCTGGCAGCCCGGGGTGCGGCTGCTGCCGATGACCGATGACCGGGTGGAGACGCACGTGGTCATCGACGACCCCGTCGACGACCAGCGCAAGGCGGTGCACTTCCAGGAGTACTGGATCCGGCACCGTGCCGAGGTGCCGGCGTACGGCGTGGTGCCGATCGGTGCCGGGGACGCCAAGCCGGGCCCGGGCGTGCTGGAGGCGATCACCGGGGCCGACCTGGTGCTGCTGCCACCCTCCAACCCGGTGGTCTCGATCGGCACGATCCTTGCGGTCCCCGGCGTGCGGGAGGCGCTGACCACGTCGCCGGCACCGGTGGTCGGTGTCTCGGGGATCATCGGGTCCGACCACGTGCACGGGATGGCGCGGCAGCTGCTGGACGCGATCGGGGTCGAGTGCTCGGCGGCCGCGGTGGCCCGGCACTACGGTGCCCGGTCGGCGCAGGGGGTGCTCGACGGCTGGCTCGTCGACGCCACGGACGACGGCGCGGTCCCTGCGGTGGAGCAGGCGGGCATCCGATGTGCCGCCGTACCGCTGTGGATGACCGACCACGACGCCACCGCCGACATGGCCGCCGCCGCGGTCCGGCTGGCCGGGCTGCGAGCGCACCGATGACCGGGCCGATGACCGGGCCGATGACCGGGCCGACGGCCGGCCGCGTCGAGCTGGTCGCACCCGACGGGATCGGCGAGGTGACACCCGGCGCCGACCTGTGCGCGCTGGTCCGCGACGCCGTGGCGCTGCACCACGGGGATGTCGTCGTGGTCACCAGCAAGGTGGTCAGCAAGGCCGAGGGACGGCTGGTCGAGGGGTCGCGCGAGGAGGCGCTGTCGGCGCAGACCGTGCGCGTGGTGGCCCGGCGGGGGCCGACCTGCATCGTGGAGAACCGGCTCGGCCTGGTGATGGCCGCCGCCGGGATCGACGACTCGAACGTCCCACCCGGTCGGGTCGCGCTGCTGCCCGAGGACCCGGACGCCAGTGCCCGGCGGCTGCGCGACCAGCTGTACGACGCCACCGGCCGCAACGTCGCCGTCGTGGTCGGCGACACCGCCGGCCGCGCGTGGCGCACCGGCCAGACCGACATCGCGATCGGCGCGGCCGGGCTCTACCCGGCCGACCGGTACGCCGGCCGGGTGGACCGCCACGGCAACACCCTGGCCGTCACCGAGCCGGCCGTCGTCGACGAGCTGGCCGGCGCGGCGGAGCTCGCGGCCGGGAAGCTGCGGCAGCGTCCGGTCGTGGTGGTCCGCGGACTCGTCGACCGGGTGCTGCCGCCCGGCGAGCACGGTCCCGGCGCCGTCGAGCTGCTCCGGCCCCGGGACCAGGACCTGTTCGCGCTCGGCAGCCGCGAGGCGGTGGTCGCGGCCGCGGCCGGCGAGTCCCCCGAGTGCTTCGGCGCGCCCGCGGAGGCAGCCGAGCTGTGCGCGGCGCTGGCCCGGTGCGAGGTGGCGGCGTCCGCCGATGGTGACGGCGTCGTGCTCACCGGGGCCGACCCCGCCGCGACCGAGCGTGGCCGGATCGTCGCGCACGCACACGGCTGGACTGCCGGTCCTGACGGTCGGCTCAGACCGAGCCCTACCGCAGGTTGAGGTGCGCGCGGAGCGAGTCTCGAAACCGCAGGACGTCGCCGCTCAGACCAGGTCCACGCGCTGCTGTGCCCTCAGGTCCTCGACCACCGCCCTGACGTCCTGGGCACGCTCGGCGGTGGTGACCAGGACGGCATCACCGGTGTCCACCACGACCACGTCCGCCACACCCACCACCGCGACCGTGCGGTCGCCCGTGACCACGAGCCCGGTGGCGTCGACCGCGTGGACCAGCCCGGGGTCGCCCAGCACCTGCGGCCCGGCCCGCTCGGCCAGGTGGCTGCGCAGCGCGGCGAAGTCGCCCAGGTCGTCCCACCCGAAGCTGCCCGGCACGGTGGCCACGCGCCCCGCGGCCGCCGCGGGTTCGGCGACCGCGTGGTCGATCGCGATCCGGGTCAGCCCCGGCCAGAGCTCCTCGAGCCGCGAAGGATCCGCGGCGATCGCTCGAAGGTCCGCGGCCAGGCGCGGGTGCTCGAGGGCCAGCTCGTCCAGCAACAGGCCGGCGGGCGCGACGAACATGCCTGCGTTCCAGCGGTACTCCCCCGACGCGACGTACTCCCCGGCCAGGGCCCGGTCGGGCTTCTCGGTGAACGAGCGCACCCGACGGGCCGATGCGAACCCCGGCATCGGGTCGCCCAGGTGGATGTAGCCGAACCCGGTCGCAGGACCGGTCGGCTCGACCCCGAGGGTGACGACCATGCCGGTCCTGGCCACCTCCACGGCCTCGGCGACGCAGCGCCGGAACTCCGCCGCGTCCCCGACCACCTGGTCGGCGGCGAACGACCCGATCACCCCGGACGGGTCCGCACGCTCCACCAGGGCCGCGGCCAGCCCGATGGCGGGCATCGAGTCGCGCGGACAGGGCTCGGCCAGGATCCGCCCCGGGGCGAGACCCGGCAGCTGGCCGGAGACCTGGTCGCGGTGGGCGGTGCCGGTCACCACCATCAATCGGTCCGCCACCAGGGGAGCCAGCCGGTCGACGGTCTGCTGCAGCATCGACCGACCCGCGCCGGTCAGGTCCAGCAGGAACTTCGGTCGCCCCGCCCGGGACAGCGGCCACAGCCGCGTCCCCGCGCCACCGGCGGGGACCACGGCCCACAGCCCTTCGATGGTTTCCATGGGCACATCCTCGCCGATGTCGCGGATCCCGGCTTCCGCCGACCCCGCCACCCGCGGTTAGCCTGTCCGGGATGGATGCTGCTCGGGAAGCGCCGGCCACGTTCGCCGGCTTGCTCGAGGGGGCGCTGCGGGACAACCCCGGACGTCCCCTCGTGACGGCGTACGACGACGCCACCGGGGAGCGCACCGAGCTCTCGGTCCTGACCTACGCCAACTGGGTGGCCAAGACCGCGAACCTGCTCACCGACGAGTACCTGCTCGACGACACCGACACCGTCCTGGTGGACCTGCCCACCCACTGGCTCGCGCCGGTGTTCCTGGGCGCCGCCTGGTCCAGCGGGGTGGCGCTGACCACCGACCCGACCGTGCCCGCACACCTGGTGGTGTGCGGCCCCGACCACGCGGCGTACGCCGCGGCGCAGGCCCCGGTGCTCGCCTGCAGCCTGCGCCCGTTCGCGGTCCGGTTCCCCGACCCGCTCCCCGACGGCGTGGACGACTTCGGCGCACTCTGGCCCGGGCAGTCCGACGTGTTCACCCCGGCTCCGGCCCCGGGTCCGGCCTCCGTCGCCTGTCGGCACAGCGCGGGCACCCACACCCAGGCCGAGCTGATGGAGCTGTCCGCGACCGCGTCCTGGGCCGGCTCGCGGCTGATCACCGACCTCCCGCCGACCAGCGACTGTGGCGCGAGCACGTTCCTCGCCTCGCTGCTGCGCGGCGGCTCACTGGTGCTCGTCGCCAACCCGGACGACGAACGATGGCGGGCCCACCGCACGAGCGAACGTGCCACCGGTGAGCTCCGGCTGCGGTAGGAGACTGCGCGCGGTCAGCCCCCGAGGTGGTAGCGGCCGAGGTTGCTGCGCAGGAACATCCGGTACCCGAAGCCGCGGTCACGCCCGGGGATCATCCACAGGGTGTGGTCGGAGGTCTGGCGTGCGATCAGGTCTGCGTAGCCGTCCCCGTTGACGTCGCCGGCGCCGATCACCCAGTCGTAGCGCGACAGCGGCGGGTTGCCGGACCGGTCGAACGCGCCGGCGACGGTGATGCCACCGCCCAGGGGCACGAACGAGCCGTCGCTGGAGTAGGCCCCCGAGACGGGCAGCCGCAGCGGGCGCCACAGCGGGGACCCGACCTGGTTGTAGCTGCGCATCGTCGTCGGGGCGAGCTGTGGCCGCCAGAAGCCGTGCCGGCCGTTGCCCCGGAAGATCAGCACGTTGCCGTTGACCCGGCCCATCATGTCGGGGTGGCCGTCCCCGGTGACGTCGCCCACCGCGGCGAGGTCGGTGACGTGGGACCAGTCCCGGGACATGATGACGCCCGCGCCGTACCGGCCGCCGGACCTGCCGGGGTTGAGCCGCAGCTGGTCACCGTGCCGGCTGACCAGGTCGGGATGCCCGTCGCCGTTCCAGTCGCCGACGTCGTAGATCGCACTGGCCCGGCCGACCGTCCAGCCCCCCGACCTGATCCGCCAGGTGTTGTGCCGGCCGTTGTTCTCGAAGACCCGGAGGTCGCCGTCGCCCGTGACGCCGACCAGGTCCGGGCGGTGGGAGCCGCCCAGGTCGCCCACCGTCGGGTTGTGCAGGCCGCTGAGCTGCCAGAACGGCCCCATCGGGTGGTAGAAGCGCTTGGCCCCGTTGCTGCGGTACAGCAGTGACCGGCCGTCGGCCCGGCGGCGCACCAGGTAGTCGCCGTGGCCGTCGCCGTCGAGGTCGCCGGCCCCCAGCAGCGCGTCGTACGCCGTCAGCTGCCGGCCCGCGAGGGGCGTCGACAGTCCGTGCGCGGTCCCGAACACCTGGTAGAGCCGGCCGTCGGTCCCCCGGGCCACCAGGTCGGCACGGTGGTCGCCGTTCAGGTCGCCGGCCAGCACGGTCCGGGCGAACCTGCCCCAGCGGGGGGCAACCTGTCGCCTGGCGGCGAACCCGGCGCCGCCCCTGCCGGGGTAGAGGTACAGCGCGTGGTGGGAACCGCCGCCCCGGGTCATCAGGTCGGCGTGGCCGTCGTGGTTCCAGTCGCCCACCGCGAACACCTGGTCCATGTCCCGGAACAGCCATGTGGCCCGGTACGGCGTGGCGGAGACGTGGCCGTGACCGTCCCCGGCGAAGACCTGCCACCCGGCGTGCCCGGGGGTGCGGGCGAGCAGGTCGCCGGCGCCGTCGCCGGTGACGTCCCCGGCAGCGACCAGCTGCGTCCGGCCGGCCCAGCCGTGGGACACCACCGGGGCGCGGTAGTCCATGACGCCGGAGGTGTAGAGCACCGACAGGCCGCCGCCCGACCCCGTCATCACCACGTCCGGCCAGTGCGAGCCGGCCACGCTGGACGAGGACGGGAACCTCATCCCGGCCGGCTGCGGCTTCGCCGCCAGCGGCGGTTGCAGCGGGCTGCCCGTCTGCTGCGCCTGCTTCTGGATCGCGTAGGCCCGCTTGCGGATGACCGGCAGCTTCGCGTACAGGTACCGGCCCGGGCACGCGGTCTGGCCGACGTCGCGGTGACCGTTGATCGCCTGCAGCCAGCGGCTCTTCACGCGGACATGGTCGTCGTTGGCCCAGATGTCGTAGCGGGACAGCTTCCAGGCGAACAGCTTCGCGTAGGCGTCCAGCATCACGTTCGGTGGCAGGCCCCGGCCGTGGTCGTAGATGTCGAAGTTCCCGATCGCGGACATTGCGAAGGAGACGTCGTTGTAGCCGTAGGTGTGTGCGCCCACGACGGGCCGGTCGACGCCGCCCCAGCGTCCTTCCCAGATGCGGCCGAACCGGTCGACCAGGAAGCTGTAGCCGATGTCGCGCCAGCCTCGTGACTCGACGTGGTAGGCGTAGATGCCGCGGATCAGCGCCGGCACCTGGCGCCGGGTGTAGTCGTTGGCGTTGACGGTGTGGTGCACGAAGCCGGTCTCGATCGTGCCGTAGTCGGGCTTGCTCTGCTCCCGGATGCTCTCGTCGGCCCCCCACTGGGCCCGGGAGTAGATCTTCGGCTTCGGGGCCTGCCGCATCCCGCTCAGCGACAGGGATCCCTGGCTGCTCGGCGTCGAAGACGCCTCGGCGCCGGTGTTCTCGATCGGCGCTCCCCGCGCGTGCGCGTCCGAGGCGGGCAGCTTCGCGGTGTCGATCGCGGGCCCCTGCTTGACCAGGTGGTCGCGGCCGGGGTCGATCAGGGCGAGCCGGATGCCGGCCGGTGGCTTCCCCGACGCCGTGGCCGCCCGCATCTGCACCTGGTCGACGTCGCCGACCACGATCGCGTCGGTCCCGGGCCGGGTACGGGCCGCCTCGGCGCTGCCGGGGTCGGGTGCGTGGTCGTCGTGGTAGGCCACCCGCTGCCAGCGCGACCAGGTGCCGTCGGTGCGGGTGCGGACCTGCACCACGATCTGGTCGGCGGAGAGCCGGACCCCGGGCGACCAGGTCACCCCGGCCGTGGCATAGCCGGTCACGTCCTCGGGCGGGCTGAGCACCGCGACGGGAAGTCCTGCCACCGTGGCGGGCGGCTGCCGCGCGGCGCGGTTCGGAGCGGTGCGTGCCGAGCTGCGGATGTCACCGCGCGGCCGGGGCGCGGGCTGCTCCGCACGCGCTCCGATGCTGACCTCCCGCACGGTCGGTGCGACCGGCCGTGCGGCGACGTACCCCTGTCCGGGGTGCGTCGCGGAGGACAGGTCGTGACCCGGGCGAGCCGCACCGGCCCGGCCCCCGGTGGGCCCCCCGGCGTCCGGCGCGACGATGTCCAGGGTCATCACGCCGGTTGCACTCAGCGCCACTGCGGTGACCGACGCCGCGACCAGCAGCTGCTGGCACACCGCGACGTAGCGGGCACGGCTGAAGCGCATCACTCGGTCTCCAGAAGGGGGAAGAAATCACAGGAGCAACCAAGTTTCACACCCACCACAGCAGGGGGCGCAAGGGCGATCGGTGAACTACAACCTCGTAATTCGTCTGGGTGAAACCGACCCGGGCGAGCTCAGATGTCGGCGCCCATCTCCTCGTCGGCCTCGACGCCGACCTCGTCGGTCTCGGTGTCGTCGTCGTAGTGCAGGTAGCGGATGCCCTCGTCGGGGTCGCCGTCGAAGTTGAGCTTGCCCGACTCCAGCACCAGCACCCGGTCACACATCGTGCGCACCGAGGCGGCCGCGTGGCTCACGTAGAACATCGTGGTGCCCTGTGCCCGGATCTCCTGCATCCGGGCCAGGCACTTCTTCTTGAACGGACGGTCGCCGACGGCCAGCACCTCGTCGGCGAGGAAGATGTCGGCATCGACGTGCACCGCGATCGCGAACCCCAGCCGGGCCGTCATGCCCGAGGAGTAGTGCGACACCGGGGTGTCCAGGAACCTGCCGATGTCCGCGAACTCGACGATGTCGTCGAACTTCCGCTTCGCCTCCACCTCGGTCATGCCCATCATCGCGCCGTTGAGGAACAGGTTCTCCCGGCCGGTCATCTGGGGGTGGAAGCCCGCGCCGGTCGCGATCAGCCCGGCGATCCGGCCGCGGGTAAGGATCCGGCCGTGGTCGGGCCGCAGTACGCCGTTGATCAGGCTGAGCAGGGTGCTCTTCCCCGAGCCGTTCAGGCCCATCAGGCCGATCGACTCCCCCTGCTCGATCGTGAACGAGACGTTGTCGACGGCGGTGAAGGACTCCTTCAGCGGGAGCCGCTGCATGGCCGCCACCGCCATCTGCTTCATGGTGCGGTGGTACTGCATCGTGAACTGCTTGGTCACGTGGTCCACCACGATCGAGCTGGTCATCGCCGCCTCCCTGTGGGGCGTGCGCCACCAGGCGGGCGGAGCGCGCCCCGACGAGTCGGCACTGTGTGGGGAATGCTCACATGACCTCCGCGAACCGGCTCTGCACCCGGGCGAAGTACATCTGTGCCCAGACCAGCAGCCCCAGGCTGATCACCAGCATGATCAGGCCGCGGACCCACAGGTCGGGCGGGAAGGAGTGCGCGGGCAGCATCCCCGGCTTCTCCATCAGCGGCGACCAGAAGAACCGCTGCATCAGCAGCACCGCCTCCGCGACCGGGTTGGCCATGTAGATCTGGTAGGCGATCGGGTGCGCCGCCTGCGCCGTCCACACCCGGGGGAAGGAGTACATCATCGGGACCAGGAAGTGCATGAACTGCATCAGCGTTGCCACGATGTTCTGGAAGTCGCGGTAGAACACGTTGAACGCCGAGAAGAACAGCGCCAGCGCCATGCAGAACGCGAGCAGGATCGCCGCGCCGAGGATCCCTGCCAGCACGGCGGCGACCGTCAGGTGCCAGCCGCTGAGGATGCAGAAGACGACCAGCAGCAGGATCTGCGGCCCGGTGTGGTAGCCGGCGACGACCATCGCCGACAGCGGGAACATCTCGCGCGGCATGCGCATCTTCTTGACCATCGTGCGGTTCGACCAGATCGAGCGGGTGCTGGCCTGCCAGGACTCGGAGAAGAAGTGCACGAACACCAGGCCGGTGAACAGGTGCAGCGCGAAATGGGGCGTGCCCGCGTGGGTGTGCAGGATGTAGCCGAAGACGATGTAGTAGACGAGGAAGCGCATGCCCGGCTTGATGTAGGACCACAACAGGCCCAGCAGCGACCCGGCGTACATCGCCGCCAGCTGGCGGTCCACCACCAGCTTGAGCAGGAAAGGCTGCTTGAAGACCTCGAGGATGCCGCCGCTCGGTGCGGGCTCGACCAGCTCCGCGTCGACGACTCGCTGCAGCTTGGGTACGTCGGCCGGGGCGACCGCGGGCATCTGGTTCTTCTCGGCCAGCTTGCGTGCCCGCTTGGCGGCGTTCTTCCGGCGACCCTCGGACTCGGTGTCGCCGGTGTCGCCGGTGTCGCCGGTGTCGCCCTCCCGACGGTCGGCGGCTCGCATCAGGTGCCGTCCTCCGGGGCGGTCAGGGTCTTCTCCCATACCTCCGGCGAGGTGATCTGCTGCAGGGAGGCCCGGTACGTCGCGGCGAGGGCCGGCCACTCGCGCAGCATCCGCTGGTGCACCGCGATGCTGCGGGCGAGCAGGTCCCGGAACTCCTCGGGCTCACGCTGGTACATGGCCGCCGAGGTGCCGTCGGGCATGCTGACCACCGCGGAGTCCATCTTCGCCAGCCGGTACCAGCGCGCGTCCTTCGCGGCGACGTACCGCTCGGGGTACTCCCGCGAGAGCGGACGCGGCGAACGCAGCTGCCGCAGCGACCCGGTGACGGCGGCCACGAGCTGGCCCCTGCGCCCGGCGATCTCCCCGAGCCGGTCGCGCTTGCGGGGCTTCTTGATCCGGGCGCCCGGGAAGGCGTCGGGGTCCGGCTCGGTCCGGGCGTCGCTGAACTGCTTGGCCAGGCTGCGCACCTCACCGAGCTTCGTGCCCAGGTCCTGGTGCAGCCCGTCGGGGCCGGCGAGCACGTCCTCGAGGGCACGCAGCCGGAGCTCGGCCGTGGAGTACTGCATGGAGATCAGGTGCTTGAGCTGGTGGTTGAGGCTCTCCCGGACCATCCTGCCCCCGTAGGGGAAGGGCGAGTGCAGCAGCGCCGCCACGAAGCGGTTGCGCTGGTGGAAGTACGACTGCCAGTCCAGCGCGTCGTTCTTGTCGGTCCACGGGATGTGCCACACCGCGGCACCGGGGAGGGTCACGGTCGGGTAGCCGGCCTGCTTCGCGCGCAGGCCGTACTCGGAGTCGTCCCACTTGATGAACAGCGGGAGGGACAGCCCGACCTCGCGGAGCACCTCGAGCGGGATCAGGCACATGAACCACCCGTTGTAGTCCACGTCGATCCGGCGGTGCAGCCACCGGGTGGAGCGCAGGTTGCGAGCACCGAAGTCCCAGTCGGTCAAGACGCCCGAGGCCGCCTGCCACCAGAACCGCCACGGCTGCACGACCTCGCCGAAGCTGTGCAGCCGCGACTTGGCGTACAGGCTGAACATGTGCCCGCCCACGATGGTCGGCCGGCGGGCCAGGTCGCCGAACGTGACCGCCCGGATGATCCCCTCCGGCTCGCAGACCACGTCGTCGTCCATGCACATGAAGTACGTCGACTTCCCGCGACGCACCGCCTCGAGCTGGCCACGGGCGTAGCCGCCCGAGCCGCCCAGGTTGGCCTGCTCGATCACGCGCAGGTGCTCACCCAGCGCCGCCTCTGCCTTCGGGAACAGCGAGGAGTCGGCCACCTTCCTGGTGCCCTGCTCGACCACGAGCACCTCGTCGAGGTAGGGCCGCAGCACCTCGTCGTCGCCCATCTGGCCCAGCAGCTTCGCGCAGAAGTCCGGGCGGTTCATGGTGGTGATGCCGACGGTGACGTTGCCGTGCTCGGCCCGGTCGGCCGGGACCTGCGCCGACCACTCGGCCGACTCGACGACGACGTCCTCGTCGCCGGCGATCACGTCGTACCAGTACCAGCCGCCGTCCGCGAACGGGGTGAGCGTGAGGTCGAACTCGAACACGCTGGCCTCCGAAGAGCTCGACGTCGCCGAGTCGACCCGCTGGGAACGGCCGTTCGCGGTCGACCGGTAGAGGATCACGGCGGCGCCCCGGCCCCGCACCGTCACCGCGAGCTGCACCTGGTCCACGACGGTCCACCGGCGCCAGTAGCTCGCGGGGAAGGCGTTGAAGTAGCTGCCGAAGGAAAGCCGCTCGCCCGCGTGGATCCGCATGGCGGTCCGGGACTCGATCTGGTCCGGGTGCAGGTCGTGGCTTCCGGCGCTGGCCGAGAGCATCCGCATCGCGAGGGCGTTGGCCTCGTGGGCGCTGCGGCTGGTGCCGAGCTCGTCGGAGTCGGCGTCGAGCGCGATCGGCTCCGCGTCGACGTACAGGCTGAGTACGTCGAGGTCCCGGTCCACCGGGAGGATCTGTCGTTGCAGCAGCCGTGTGGTGTGGTCGCTCATGCTTCGTCCACTCCCCCCGAGGTGATTGCCGCGCCCTCGGCGAAGTGCGGGCGCAGCTTGTTGTCGAACATCGACAGCGCCGAGCCGATGGCCATGTGCATGTCGAGGTACTTGTAGGTGCCCAGTCTGCCCCCGAAGAGCACCTGCGGCTCCCGCCGGGCCAGCTCACGGTACTTCAGCAGCATCGAGCGGTCCTCGGCTGTGTTGACCGGGTAGTAGGGCTCGTCGCCCTTCTCCGCGAACCGGCTGTATTCCCGCATGATCACGGACTTGTCGTCGGGGTAGTCGCGCTCGGGGTGGAAGTGCCGGAACTCGTGGATCCGGGTGAACTTCACGTCCTCGTCGGGATAGTTCATCACCGATGTTCCCTGGAAGTCGCCGGTGTCGACCACCTCGCGCTGGAAGTCCAGGGTGCGCCAGGACAGCTCGCCCTCGGTGTAGTCGAAGTACTCGTCCACCGGGCCGGTGTAGACGATCGGAAGCCTCCCCTTGTACCGGTCGACGACGTCGAAGAAGTTCGTGGACAGCCGCACCTCGATGTTCGGGTGGTCGGCCATCCGCTCCAGCCAGGCGGTGTAGCCGTCGGCCGGCAAGCCCTCGTAGGTGTCGCTGAAGTAACGGTTGTTGTAGGTGTAGCGCACCGGGAGCCGGCTGATGATGTCCGCGGACAGCTTCTCCGGCGCGGTCTGCCACTGCTTCGCGGTGTAGTGCGCGATGAAGGCCTCGTAGAGCGGCCTGCCGATCAGGGACACGCCCTTCTCGACGAAGTTCTCCGGGTCCCTGTCACCGAGCTCGGCGGCCTGCTCCTTGATCACCGCACGGGCCTGGTCGGGGCTGTACGCCGAGTCGAAGAACTGGTTGATCGTGCCCAGGTTGATCGGCAGCGGGTACACCTGGCCGTCGTGGTTGCTGTAGACCCGGTGCTGGTAGCCGGTGAACTCGGTGAACTGGTTGACGTAGTCCCAGACCCGCTTGTTCGAGGTATGGAACAGGTGCGCGCCGTACACGTGCACCTCGATCCCGGTCTCCGGGTCGGGCTCGGAATAGGCGTTGCCGCCGATGTGCTCGCGTCGGTCCAGGACGAGCACCTTCAGGCCGAGCTGGCTGGCGCACCGCTCGGCGATGGTGAGTCCGAAGAAGCCGGAGCCGACGACCAGCAGGTCGGGCAGGTCTTGGCCAGGGTCGGGTGCCACACACACTCCTTGTCGGGGGTCAAACAGCGTCGAGTCTATCCGCGGGTGGTCTCGGAGCGATTCGCCAACAGGCGGCGATAGGCGACCTTTCTCACACCTTCGGGCACCAGCCGGTAGCCGCCGCGGACCGCGACGTTGCGCAGGTACTCACCGCGCGAGGTGACACCGAGCAGGCGGAGGCGCCGTTGCAGGTCCAGCTCCGAGCGCAGCAGGCGTACGCCGCCGCGGCGCGCGTAGGCCCCCTCCCCGATCCGGTAGTAGACCAGCGGGTCCGGCAGGTTGGCCGGCACCGCCCCGGCCGCGACCATCCGGGTGAACAGCAGGTAGTCCTCGAGCAGGGCCAGGTCGGGGTAGCCCCCGGCCGCCTGGACCGCGGACCTGCGGTAGACCACGGTCGGGTGGTTGAACGGGTCACGGAACCGCACCACCCGCCGGATCTCGTCCGGGTCCACCGGCGGCGTCCGCCGCCCCCGTACGTCGTCCGGGGACCGGCCCATCTCCCACAGCCCGCTGCCGACCAGGTCCGCGCCCTGCTCGACCAGAGGCAGCTGCCGCTCGAACCGCTCCGGGACGCTGATGTCGTCGGCGTCCATCCGCGCCACGATCTCGTGGCTGGCCGCCCGCAGACCGGCGTCGAGCGCGGGACCGAGCCCCACGTTGCGCGGCATCGGGACGACGGTGACCGGCACCGGGCTGGTGCGGGCCAGCTCATCGACCACGGCGGCCAGCTCGTCGGGCAGTGGCCCGTCCTGCACCAGCACGACCTCGTCGGGCCGACGGGTCTGCTGCTGCACGCTGGAGGTGAAGGCCAGCCGCAGGAACTCCGGGTCGTCGCCGGCCCAGGTGCTGATCAGCAGGCTGAACGGCTGCCGGCCGCGCGACCTGCCACGGGCCACGGCGCCCTCCCAGCCGGCCGGGGCCAGCACCGCCTGGTTGTCCCGGGGCCCGCCACGCAGCCCCGCCCGCAGCCCCGCACCGAGCGCGCGGCGGAGCCGGGGGCGGTCGGCGGAGCGCCGGTAGGTGCGGGCCCAGCGGCGCACCGTCGAACCGCCGTACGCCACCCGCTCGCCGGGCTTGAGGCCGTGTGCCCGGCCGAACAACCACAGCTTGTTGCGCACCTCGTAGAAGAAGCGGTCCCCGGGGTCGGCGTCGGTGGAGCCGAAGGTCCGGGTCTTGTGCACCACGACGCTTGCCGGCACCGACAGGCCCACGTTGCCGCGCAGCAACCGGGTGGTGTACTCGAAGTCGTCGTTCCACAGGAAGTAGTCGGCCACGGGCAGGCCTCGCTCGCGGACCACCCGGGCATCGCACATGATCGACACGAACGAGGCGGACCGGATCGGCACGGCGGCCACGCGGGCGGCGTCCGCGAGCTCGCGCGGCGTCGCCCCGGGGCGCACCCGCGGGGTGTTCATCGGATGCTCGCGCCCGTCGGTCCACAGCACCTTGCTGGCGAGCACGGCGGGACGCCGACGCGGGTGCGTGCACCAGGCCTCGACCAGGGCCTGTGCCGCGGTCGCGGTGGGCACGGTGTCGTCGTCGAGCAGCCAGACCAGGTCCGGCTCGTGGGTCAGGGCCTGCTCGGTGCCGACGGCGAAACCGCCGGCACCGCCGCTGTTGCGGGTGAGCGTGACCACGTCGAGCTCGTCGCCGTACGACGCGAGCAGCTCACCGGTCCCGTCCGTCGAGGCGTTGTCCACCACCACCACGGTGCTGGGCACGTGGGTCTGTCCGCGCACGGCGTCGACCGCCTCGCGCAGCAGCTCACGCCGGTTCCACGTGACCACCACGGCGACCACACGGACCTCGGCAGGCTGGATCCCCGGACCGTTCTCAGGCACGCGACGAACCTACGTGAGCGAGCGGGCCCGGGCCGAGCTTGCTCGGGCTCGTGTCGGGCGAGAGAACGTTGAGGCGCCAAGCGCCGGACACCGAGCATCCGGGCGTCCTGCTGCTCGTGACCGAGTCGGTGAAGTCGCGTTGACGAGCGAAACGAGGAACACGCGCCGCACCCTATCCGTCGCAGATGCTCTCATCGGGGTGGCGACCGCGGTCAGCAGGCCGACCCGAGGTCCTGGCTCTGGTTCGCTGCGTAGCCGTTCTGCATGTCGCCGTACGACCCACCCACGTGGCTCTCGTCGTGCGTGGCGTGGCTGAGCTTGTGCTGCCTGGCCTTCGAGATGCCCTTGCCCTCGGACGACTTCGAGATCGCCTTGCTCACCATGCTGTGGATCTTGGCGATGTCGGGGTGGATGGTGTCGACCTCCGGAGGCACGAACGACACGGTCCGGATCGGGTTGCTGCGCGCCTTCATGGCCAGGGACATGAACGTGCCCACCTCGGACTGGGGGATGTCGGTGGTCAGCAGCGACTCACTGGCCTTGGCGATGTCGGCGAAGTGCAGCATCACGGTCTTCGGGCTGACCTGGTGCAGCATGGCCTCCATCACGCACTTCTGCCGCGCCATCCGCGAGTAGTCGTCGGCGGCGACCCGGGACCGGGCGAACCACAGCGCCTGGTACCCGTTGAGGCGCCGGTAGCCCGGCTTGACGTAGCCACTGATCGGCGCCCCGATCCCGCCGATCGGGATCCTGTCGCGCACGTGCAGCTTGATCCCGCCGACCGCGTTGACCAGGTGGCGGAACCCGGCCAGGTTGATCATCGCGTAGTAGTTGATCTTCAGGCCGGTGATCCCCTCGACAGCCTCCTCGGTGGCCTTCTCGCCCGCGTTGGAGGCGCCCTTGAACGCGCTCTTGTGGTTCACCGTCCAGGTGACCAGCGAGTTCAGCTCGCGCAGGCCCGACTGGCCGTCGTTCAGGCACTTCTTGTTGCAGTTGTAGCCGTGCGGGAATTGCTTGGCCATCACCGACCCCTTGGGGAAGGTGAAGTTGAGCATGTTGCGCGGGAGGCTGAACAGGACGCTCTTGCCGGTGTCCTTGTCGATGCTGGCAAGGGTGATGCTGTCGGGCCGCAGCCCCCACCGGTCGGCGCCGGAGTCACCCCCCAGCAGCAGGATGTTGTAGCGGCCGTCGTGCGCGGCGGTGGCCGTACCGGCGTGGAACATGGTGCCGAGGAAGTCCTTCTGCACCGTCACCATGTGCGAGGCGAACAGCAGCGTCCCGACGACCGAGAAGCACAGAACGCCGTTGATCCCGGTCATGGCCAGGCGGTGCTGCCGACGCATCCGCAACGGGTCGCCCAGCCGCCAGGCATCGACGAACAGGAACGCCCAGCCGACCGCCATTCCCATGAGCAGGAACCGGATCAGGCCGAGCAACACGGTGTTGGTGAGCAGCCACAGCACGAAGGAGTGGGAGACCAGCCCGATCACCAGCAGCAGCAGCACGGACGCGATCAGGCAGAACCAGATCCGCAGCGCGACCCGGCCGAGCTGTCGGCGCCCGGACACCAGCTGCGCCGATCCCGGCAGCAGCAGGGTCATCACCATCAGGGCCACCGCGCGCCGGAACCGGATCCGGGTCACCTGGCTGCCGACCCGGCGGGCCCGTCCAGCATCCGCGGTCGCGGCCGAAGAGGTGACGGAGGTCATCACTCGCCTTTCGCTGGGGTGCGGAGGCGGCCTCCTCCGCGTGTAGCCAGTATCACCAGCCACAGAGGTCCCACCTGCCACGGCACGCCGACGGACCCGCTCCCGATCTCCCCGAGGTGTCGACGAGGGTCGGGCGTGGCACAGTTCGGTACCGTCTCCCCCATGTCTGATCGTCCCCGCGGTGGCGGACCCGGCGGCCCGGACGACCCCGGGAGCGGGGCGCCGGGCTATGACTGGCTGTACGGCGGGGACCGTGGCGGGTCTGGTGCCGGGCACCAGGACCCGGACCCGACCCGGGTGATGCCGGCGCCGCGCCGGTCCTCCGCACCCCAGCCCCCGCCCCCGTCCCGGCCGTCCGGGCCGTCACGCCCCGGGGGTGACCGGCCACGCGGAGCACGTCCCCGACGCCGGCACACCTGGCGACGGGTGGTGCTCACGCTGATCGCGCTGTGGGTGGTCTTCCTGATCGCGGTCCCAATCTGGGCCTGGGCGCAGATCGACAAGGTCAACGCGACGCCGCACGGCGGCCCGGCCGACCAGCCGGGCACCAACTACCTGCTGGTCGGCTCCGACAGCCGCGAGGGGCTCACCAAGGCGGAGAACCGCAAGCTCGGCACCGGAGGCGTGAGCGTCGACGGCGGCCGCACCGACACGATCATGGTGCTGCACACCGGGAGCGGCCCCAGCATGCTGCTGTCGCTGCCCCGGGACTCCATCGTCTCGGTCCCGGGCCACGGCGACACCAAGATCAACTCTGCCTTCGCGTACGGCGGCCCGAAGCTGCTGGTCAAGACCGTCCAGCAGAACACCGGCCTGCACATCGACCACTACGTCGAGATCGGCATCGGGGGCTTCGTCAACGTGGTCGACGCGATCGGCGGGGTACAGATCTGCCCGCACCAGGCGGTCAACGACCGGCGCGCCAACCTGCACGTCAAGAAGGGCTGCCAGAACGCCGACGGCGCCACGGCGCTGGGCTGGTCACGCTCCCGGCACGCCTTCGCGCTCGGCGACATCGCCCGCGAGAAGCACCAGCGGGCGCTGGTGAACAAGATCGCCTCCGGCGCCAAGTCCCCCTGGACGTTCATCCTGCCGTGGCGCTACTACGGGATCTGGCATGCCGCCGCCACCTCGCTGAAGGTGAGCAAGGGCACCACGCCGTTCAACATGGTCGACATGGCCTGGGCCATGACTCGCGTGCACGGCAAGAGCGGGATGACCTGCACCATGCCGATCGCCGACCTCGCGGTGCACTGGGACCGGTCACGGGCGCTGCAGCTGCTGCACTACCTGAAGAACGACGACACCTCCGAGGTCCCCAAGGACCTGTGCACCAAGACGGGGCTGGCGCAGTGAGCCGTGCCTCTTACGAGACGCTGACCTGCTCGGTCGACGACGACGGCATCGCCACCCTGACCCTGGACCGGCCCGATGCGCTCAACGCGTTCTCGGTGACCATGGCCCGGGAGAGCGAGCGGTTCTTCCGGGACGTCGCCCGCGACGACGACGTGCGCGCGGTCGTGGTCACCGGGGCCGGTCGCGCATTCTGCGCGGGGATGGACCTGGACCCCGGGGGCTCCCCGGGCCACAACGTCTTCGGGCTCGACGAGTCCGCAGCCCCGACACCGCAGGACATGCGGGAGCGACTCACCGAGGAGCCCTTCCAGTCCGGCGTGCGCGACACTGGCGGCAGGCTCACGCTGGCCATCCACGACTGCCCGAAGCCGATCATCGCCGCGATCAACGGGCCTGCGGTCGGGATCGGCGCCACGATGACGCTGGCGATGGACATCCGGATGGCCTCGACGAAGGCCCGGATCGGGTTCGTCTTCGGACGGCTCGGGATCGTGCCCGAGGCGGCGTCGAGCTGGTTCCTGCCCCGGATCGTGGGCCTGCAGCAGGCCCTCGAGTGGGTCTACAGCGCGGACATCCTCACGGCCGAGGAGGCGCTGGCCGGCCGGCTGCTGCGCTCCGTGCACGAGCCCGACGAGCTGCTGCCTGCGGCGTACGAGCTGGCCCGGCGGTTCGTGGTGGGCCGCTCCCCCGTGGCGCTGGGCCTGGCCAAGCGGCTGCTCTACCACAACGCCGGGGTCGACCACCCGCTCGAGGCGCACCGGGCCGACTCGCTGGCGATGTGGCACACCAGCGTCGGCGACGGCAAGGAGGGCGTGGCGGCCTTCCTCGAGAAGCGGGAGCCACGCTTCAGCGGGCAGGCATCGCGGCTGCCCGACGTCTTCGGAGGTTGAGCCGCCGCGAAGCACGTGAGCGGGGCCCGAGACCCGAGCCCGTTTCGTCCTACGTCGCCTCGGACACCGACCCGCCGATCTCCCTGCTGCGGCCGGTGAACTCGGCCACGAGCACCTCGCCGGCCTGCCCCTTGGTGTGCACGGTCACGTCGTAGACGCCGTCGCGGCCCTCCCGGCTGCGCTCGACCGCCTCGGCGACGAGCACGTCCCCGGCGTGGGTCGGCGCGCGGAACCGGATCTCTGCGCCCGCCGCCACGGTACGCCGGTCGTAGGAGTTGCACGCGAACGCGAACGCCGAGTCCGCCAGCGCGAAGGTGAGCCCACCGTGGCCGATGTCGTGGCCGTTGACCATGTCGTCGCGGACGGTCATCCGCAGCACGGCACGCCCCGGTCCGACCTCGACCAGCTCCATACCCAGCGCCCGGCTCGCCCGGTCCTGCGCCCACATCGCCGCGGCACTGCGCCGGGCGACCTCCTCCTGCGCACTCACGCGGGCAGGCTATCCGTGACCGCCCACGTGGCCACCACCGCCCGGTGGTCTGAGCCCCTCTCCACGCGATGGACCCGGTCCGGCCGCGTGGGACCGAAGACGTCGTCGATCCGGCGACGGGGGCCGAAAGGTGCCCGGCTGCTGCCCCCTGCCGTCCCAGGCCGAGACGAGCCCGGGCAGGCACAGGCGGTCGACGTTGGCGTCCCCGACCACGTAGACCACCTGACCGAGGCGGCGCTGCCCGTCGACCAGCCGGCCGAGCCGGCGTACCTCCCGGCGGTGACGGGCGGCCAGCAGCGGACGGTCCTCGCGGTACCGGTCGTCGGCGCCCTGGGCGCCGGGCACCAGGTGGTGGCAGACCAGGCTGACCGTGGGGGGCCCGCGGCGGTCCCGGTAGACGCCGAGGGTGGCCAGCCGCGGTGGCTCGATGCCCAAGGGGCGGCCGGGCAGGTCGCCCGGCCGGGCGGGTCGAGGACGGCACGCAGCGCCCGGCGGGCCACGGGGCCGGGAAGGGTGCACAGCACGTTGGCGGTTGCCACCACCAGGGCGGTGGCCAGCACGGCTCAGGCCAGGGTGTGCCCGAGCAGGTCCCGGAGGGCGTCGAAGTGGCGCTCGGCGGCCGCCTCGTCGTACATGGGGGTGTCGGACATGGTGTAGCCGTGCGGCGCCCCGTCGTAGACCTCGTTGCTGGCCGTCAGGCCGGCCTGCTCCAGGGCCTTGCCGAGCGTGGCGATCTGCTCGGGCGAGTTGGACTGGTCGTTGTCGGCGTGGCCGAAGCAGAACTCGGCGCGAGCGGTGGCGAGGCTCTGGTGCGGGCTCTCCTCGTCGTCGGTGACCAGCCCACCGCCGTGGAAGCCACCGCAGGCAGCGACGTCGTCGGGATGGTTCCCGGCCGCGCGCACCGCGAGCCGGGCGCCCATGCAGTAGCCGGTGACCCCGACCGGTCCGCTCGAGACGCCGGGCTGCTCACGCAGGGCCTGCAGGTACGCCGTGGTGTCGGGGTCTGTCCGCTTCGGCGTCAGGGCACGCAGCCGCGGCATCACCTGGCCGAAGAACTCCTCGCGGGCGCCCGGCTCGCTCAGGTCGGACTCGGGCGCCAGCTCGGCGGCCCGGCCGTCACGGTAGAACACGTTGGGGGCGAGCACGACGTACCCCCACGAGGCGATCCGGTCGGCCATCTCCTCGATGCGTGGGCGCAACCCGATAGCGTCGATGAAGAACAGCACCCCGGGGTGCTCCTCGTCGTCGGGTCGGGCCACGTAGGCCTCCGCGGAACCGTCGGGCATGGTGATCTCGGTCATGGGTGCCACTGTGCCACTCACACCCGGGCCGGGGTCAGCGGAACCTCGGTGACCTGCGTCCCGTCAGCCAGGCGTGGAAGAAGGGGCCGAGGTCGCGGTGCAGCCGGTGCTGGACCCAGCGGAGGTACGTCGTCCGGCCCGCGTTGTGGTAGCGGTGCACCCCGGGCCAGGCCCGGACCATCGACCAGAACGGCTTCGAGCCGACCTTCTCGCGCAGCTCCTGCCACATCAGCGCCGGCCCGTAGTACACGTTGCCGGCCGCGAACACGCTCGGGTCGTAGTCGCCCGGCGGCCCGTACTCGGAGCGGTCCTCCTTCTCCTCGGCCACGTAGGAGCGCAGCAGCAGCTTCAGCGGCCAGTGATATGCCTTGGACTCCCACACGAACTGCAGGTAGGTCGCCATCCCCTCGTTCATCCAGACGTCGCGCCAGTCCCGTGGCGTGACGGTGTCGCCGTACCACTGGTGCACGGTCTCGTGCACGAGGGTGTCGCGCGAGGTGTCGTACCCGGTGTCGCCGACGGTGATCAGCGTCTGGTTCTCCATGCCGCTGTCGTAGCCGCGAACCACGACCAGGCTCAGGGTTGCGAAGGGGTAGGACCCCAGGCGGCGCTCGACGAAGGCCAGCGCCCGGGTGAGGTACCGCGCCGACCGCCGGGCGTGCCGGTCTCCACGGGGGGTCCACAGGGTCACCGGGGTGCCGTGCACCCGGCCCGCTCGGGTCATGCTGTAGCGGCCGAACTCCACCGTGGTGAGGTACGACGCGGCCGGCTCGTCGAGGTGGAAGCGGGTGAGCACGTCGCCACCCTTCCGGTGGCGGGAGACCAGCCGCCCGTTCGCCACCCCGACCCGGGGTGCGGGCACCCGCAACCGGAAGTCGTAGTAGGCCTTGTCGGAGGGCTGGTCGTTGACGGCGTACCAGGTGTAGGCGCCGACCGGCTCGTCGTTGGTGAACACGTCCCGCCCGTGCCGGGTGTGGAACAGGCCGACGGCGTTGCGTTGCCTGGCCAACGGCAGCGCGCGTGGTGCGTGGCCGGCGTACCGGATCCTGAGGGTGTGCACCGAGCCGCGCCTCACCCGGTGGTGCACCAGCAGGGTGCGGCCGTGGTGGCTGTGCGGGACGTGACGGCCGTCGAGCCGGACCGACCGCACGTGCAGGCGCGCCGCCAGGGCCAACGGCACGTCCGGCGCTTGTCGGGTCGCCCGGAACCGCAGCGTCTCGTCACCGCTCAGCCGCAGCAGCCCCGGCCGCCACCGCAGCCGCAGCAGGTAGTGCAAGGCGTCCACGCCCGGGTGCGAGGGTCCCGGGTAGACGCTGTCGCGCACCGGCCGGCTGGTCGCCCGGCACCAGCCGCGGGACACGTGGGGCGTCGCGCATCCCGGTCGGACCGCGGCCGCGGCGGGCAACGCTGCGACCGGAACGACCAGGACGGCGATCACGGCCGCGAACCGGGGGAAAGCAAGCTTCATGGCCGAAATCTAGACCTGCGGCTGCCGATCCGGAGGGGCTTCGGCCGACTCGTCCGGGAAGGGTCGTCGAGCGACGTAGACGTGATGCTCGCCCGGCAGGGGTCGGCCCCACGAAGAGTGGGGACCGTACGGCGGCCGGCCCCCACTCACCCGTAGTTCCTGCGGACGAGCCGAGGCTACGTCGCGAGGACGGGTCCCGGGGCAGAAACCGGGAAAGTCCCGGTCGCTCAGAGCTGCGACTGCACGCCCTGCAGCAGCTGGCGGGCCATCACGACCCGCTGCACCTGGTTGGTGCCCTCGTAGATCTGGGTGATCTTGGCGTCGCGCATCATCCGCTCGACCGGGTAGTCGCTGGTGAAGCCGTAGCCACCCAGCACCTGCACCGCGTTGGTGGTGACCTCCATGGCGACGTCGGAGGCGAAGCACTTGGCGGCGGCGCCGAAGAAGGTCAGGTCGGCGTCGCCCCGCTCGGACTTGCCGGCTGCGGCGTAGGTGAGCTGGCGGGCCGCCTCGACCTTCATGCCCATGTCGGCGAGCATGAACTGCAGGCCCTGGAAGTCGCTGATCGGCTTGCCGAACTGCTTGCGCTCGAGCGCGTAGTCGCGCGCCGCCTCGAACGCCGCCTGCGCGATCCCGACCGCCTGGGCGGCGATCCCGATGCGACCGCCGTCGAGGGTCGACATCGCGACGTTGAAGCCTTTGCCCTCCTCGTGGAGGAGCCGGTCGGCGTCGACCACCGTGTCGACGACGAGGTCGCTGGTCGTCGTCGAGTGGAGGCCGAGCTTCTCCTCGTCGCGCGTGACGTGGACGTGATCGGCGTCGAGGACGAATGCGGAGACGCCGCCGGCCTTCGTGCTCTCCGGGTCGGTGCGGGCGAAGAACAGGAACGTGCCCGCGTAGCGCGCGGTGGAGATGAACCGCTTCGAGCCGGAGAGGTGCCAGCCGCCGTCC
>JBOHDO010000033.1:0-4019 GCA_050699415.1 Marmoricola sp. | reverse complement strand
GACCATGCCCTCGCGCGTGGTGCTGCCGGTCGTGCCCGGTCTGAGCGTGGACTCCGGGCAGCCGGCCTGCCCCAGCCTGCGCAACGAGCCCTGCCGGCCCGCGGTGCCCTTCACCAACCGGACCGGCTCCGGCGGGTAGGCGTCAGCGGCGCGCCTCGGGGTGGGAACGCAGGTGGTCACGGAAGAGCAGGTGCTCGGCCTCCCATGCGCCACCTGCCGCACAGACGTGGACATGCACCTCACGCGGGCGACCCGGGTAGGGCCGGGGGTAGCGGTGCAGTTCGTCCCGGCTGCGCAGCTGCAGCCCGATGCCCTCGAGCAGCTGCTGGCCAGGCTCGTCGAGGCCCGGGTGGCCGCCCGCGTCCGGGCCCGGCAAGCCGACGAGGCGCGGGCGTGGTGGTGCCGGACCTGCAGCTTCACCGCCTGCGGTCGCCCCGCGGGTCGCTGCCCGGCGCAGGCCACCGCCGCACGGCTCATGGGGAACCCCTGAGCACGCGCCACGCGAGGGGTCGGTTCACTCCGGCTGTCTGGCCGATCGTTGCCCCACGAGAATGAGGGATGCCCTTGACAGCATGATCGAACGTCTGTACGCTTACGACGTAAGCACTCGACCTCCTGGGTCGACAGGTACGCAGAGAACCCGGTCGTGCTCCGGGGCGTCATCCGACTCACGTGTACCGACCTGGCACCGCCCGACGCAGCCTCGGGGGAAGACGCACCGACCGGTGCGGTCCGTCCTGTGGGGAGGTGACGTGATGGCGACGCACCCGATCCTCGCCTACGCCGGGGCGGTCGAGGCCGGCCTGAAGGATGTCGAGGGCGTGGAGCCGGTCTTCATGTCCACCGCGGACAAGGAGGCGGCACTGCTCGCGCTCGACCGTGCCGAGTCGCGTCATCGGGCGCTCCGGCTGCGGGTGCTGGCGGCCGCGGACGACGTCGCCGACGCCCATGCCGTGCGCGATGCGGCCGCCTGGACGGCGAACGCGACCCGGAAAGACCCGGCATCAGCCCGGGCCGACCTGCGCCTCGCGCAGGCACTGGACCGGCGCTGGCACCGACTGTCGGCGGCGCTGTCCGAGGGCGCGGCCAACACCGCCCAGGCGCAGGTCATCGCGCAGGCTCTCGAGGACCTGCCCGACGACCTGGACCCCGAGGTGCGCGAGCGGGCGGAGACCCATCTGGTCGGGCTGACTGACGAGTTCGGGCCGAAGCAGCTGCGGATCCTGGGCCGCCGGGTGCTGGACGTGGTCGCTCCCGACGTCGCCGGCGCCCACGAGCAGCTGCTGCTGGAGCGACAGGAGACGGCCGCCCGGCGGCACACCTGGCTCACCACCCGCAACGGCGGCGACGGCACCGTCCTGGTCAGCGCGCGCCTCCCCGACGTGGCCGCCGGACGGCTGCTGACCTGTCTGCACGCCTACACCAACCCACGGCGTCGTGAGGGCGCCCGGGAGTCGCACCCCCTGTCGCCGGGTGCCAGCGCCGTCGGCGCGCGCGAGCCCTACCGTGTGCAGCTCGGCCGCGCGTTCTGCTCACTGCTGGAGCACCTCGATCCCGCGCGGTTGCCGATCCACGGCGGCGCGGCGACGTCGCTGACGGTCAATGTCGACCTCGAGACGCTCATCCGCGGTCTCGGCACGGCGCTGACATCCACCGGAGAGCGGATCTCGGCCGGCGAGGCCCGGAGACTCGCGTGCACGGCCGGGATCATCCCCGCCGTGCTCGGGGGAGCCTCGGAACTGCTCGACCACGGTCGCAGCCAGCGCCTGTTCAGTCGCTCCCAGCGCAAGGCGCTGGAGATCCGCGACCGCAGCTGCCGCGCCGAGGGGTGCGACGTTCCCGCCGCATGGACCGAGGCCCACCACACCCGGCCCTGGTCCCGCGGCGGCGGCACGGACCTCGCCGACGGCGTGCTGCTGTGCCCGCACCACCACCACCGCGCCCATGACCCCGGCCACGTCGCCACCCGGCTGCCCAACGGTGACGTGCGCTTCCACCGACGGACGTGAGCAGCGGCAGCGGCAGTCACCTCCCCCTAGGCTGAATGGCCGGGAGGTCACCATGTCGCAGTACCCGCAACTGCTGCACACCGCGATCGACACCACCGATCCCCGGGCACTCGCGGAGTTCTACCGCGAACTCCTGGGGCTGCGCTACCGGCTAGGGGACGAGCCCCCCGCAAAGGGCGATGACGACCCCGACTGGCTCGTCCTGGTCGACGCCGGGGGCACCCGCAAACTCGCCTTCCAGCAGGTCGAGCGACTTGAAAGGACGACCTGGCCACGACACGACGTCCCGATGCAGATGCACCTGGACTTCGCCGTCCCCAGCGTCCAGGAGCTGCAGCGGCACTGCGAGCGGGCGGAGTCGTTGGGAGCCGAGCTCCTGCTCGACCGCACGTCGGACCGGGCCGAGCCGCTCTACGTGCTCGCCGACCCCTCGGGCCACCCGTTCTGCATCCTGGTCGTCTGAGCTGCGGGGCGGCGGCCCCACGCAGGCTGGGTGATCGCCGGGCCCGGACCTGCCGGAGGTGCCGGCTACGACCGCATCCACCTCCGGACGGTCGATGATCCGCAGCCAGGAGCCGTCGGGCTGGCGTCGCAGCACCTGGACCCGCACGCCAGTGTCGTCGGCCGAGCGGTGGAGGTCAGTGCCAGCTCCTCGAACGTGACCGTGGGCAGCGGCGTCTCCGTGCCGAAGCGCGCCCCCGCGTCGACGATCTGTTGGTAGACGGCCCGGATCGCCTCGCGCCCGGTGGTGGGCCGGTCGGGCGGGTAGGCCAGCACCGCCTGCTCCTCGTAGAGGGCCGCCGCGCCCGCGGCTGCCGCCATGATGGAGGGCATGGCCCTGGCCGTCTGCCTGCTGTTCGAGCCGCGCGCGGACCGCGCGATCCGGCAGCTGTGGGAGCGGCTCGAGGGCGACGGCATCCCCACGCTGGCGAGTCACACCCACGGCCTGCACGTGCCGCACCTGTCGTACGCCGTGCTGCGCAGCTGGGACCTCGACGAGGTCCGAGAGGCGGTGGGTGGTCTGCCCGACGGCGGACCCGTGCGGCTGCACTTCGACGCGATCGGGCTGTTCCGCCGCAGCCGGTCCTGGCTGGTGCCCGCGATCGACGGGGCCGTGGGCCACCGCCAGGAGCGGGTCGTCGACGCCGTGGTGGGCACCGGGGCCGACCTGCACAAGCACTACCGGCCCGGGCTCTGGGTGCCGCACTGCACGCTCGCGCCCCGGGTGCGGCTGGACCAGCTGGCCGTGCTCGCGGCCGCGGTCTACGACGTGCTGCCGCTGGACGCGGTGGCCGACCGGGCCGCCCTGGTCGACAGCACCACCGGCCGGAGGGTGCCGCTGCCGGTGGTGCCCTGACGTCCGGCGTCAGGGCCCCGTTCAGTGGGTGGTGCCGTCGAGGGCGTCGTACTCCTCGGCGTCGTGGGCGCTGAACACCGTGACCACCTCGGCCGCTCCGGAGTCCGGGCCATGCTCGGCGTGCAGGCTGCGCAGCCGCTCCTGGTTGTGGTGCCGCGCGGGCCCGTCCATCTGCAGCAGCGTCTGGAAGACGCTCAGCCCGGCCGGGCACGACGGCGGGGACTCGAGCTCGTGGCGGGAGAAGTAGGCGTCGCCGGCGTGCAGGAACCAGCCGCCGCCCGGCCGGCGTACGGCGACCCCGCAGTGCCCCCGGGTGTGCCCCACCAGCGGCACCATCAGTACGTCGTCGGCCAGCATCGAGACCGCAGCGAAGCCCAGCCACTCCTCGCCCTCGACAGCGTGGGTATCCCACCGGGCGCCCGGCCACTGCCCGGGGACGTAGCGGGTCCGCTCCCGCAGCGACCGCCGGGCACGGGCCGCGGCGAGCTCGTCAGCGAGCACGTGCACCCGGGCGCCGGGGAAGTCGGTCACGCCGCCGGCGTGGTCGAGGTCGAGGTGGGTGAGCACCACGTCGGTGACCTCGGCGGGATCGTGGCCGCGGGCGCGGAGCTGCGCCGCCGCGGTCTCGGCGGGGTCCAGCGCGGGGCGGAGCC
>JBOHDO010000032.1:0-10007 GCA_050699415.1 Marmoricola sp. | reverse complement strand
ACCGACCAGTTCGGACTGCGCAACGCCGACATCGACGTCACTTTCACCTCACTGCGCATGGGCTACCAGGTCGACCCGGAGGAGCAGCCCATCACGCTGAACCGCAACGTCAGCCAGCGCGACATCGACTACGACGACCTCACCCGCACCCACAAGGTGGTCATCGACGTGCTTGCCGGCCACATCGACCGCGACCAGGCGCGGCAGGAGGTGGCCCGGATCAGCTCGACCGGCCACTGGGTGCCTCGCTGGGGCGTGGTGGTCGGCTCCGGCGTGACCGGGGGCGGGGTCGCCATGCTGCTCGGTGCCGGAGTGCTGATCACCGCGGTCGCGGCGCTCGCGAGCCTGGTGATCGAGGTGATGCTGCGTGAGCTGCGGCGCCGCCGACTGCCGATGTTCTACCGGCAGCTGGCCGGCGGCATGTTCGCCTCGCTGCTCGCGGTCGGGATCGCCGCGGTCGACCCGGACACGAACCCCTCCCGGTTGATCACCGCGACCATCGTGCTGCTGCTCGCCGGGATCGGCTTCATGGGCGCCATCCAGGACGCCCTCTCCGGCTTCTACCTCACCTCCTCGGCCCGGATGCTCGAGGTGGTGATGGCCACCATCGGCCTGATCGCCGGGGTCGCGATCGGGATCGCGCTGGCCCCGATGGTGGGAGTCTCGCTGGGACCGGTGCAGCCCGGCGCCTACGGACTGGCCGACGCACCCGTGCTGCTGCTCGGCTCCGCGATCTCCGGGGCCGCCTTCGCGTTCACCAGCTACGCACCGCCGCGATCGCTGGTGGTGATCGCGTTCCTCGCCGCCCTCGGCGAGGCCGTCTACACCAGCATCCAGCTGCCCGGCCTGAGCCGGTCGTGGTCGGCCGGGTGTGCCGCGTTCGTGATCGGGCTGCTCAGCTACTCCCTGGCGGGGCGGGTGAAGGTGCCGCCGCTGGTCGTGGTCGTCCCCGCGCTGGTGCCGATCCTGCCCGGCCTGTCGATCTACCGGGCACTGAGCCTCATGGCCGCCAACGAGAGCCGCGGCGTGGTGGCCCTGGTCGGCGCAGCCGCGGTGACGATCTCACTGGCCGCGGGCGTGATCCTCGGGGAGTACCTCGCCCAGCCGCTGAAGCGCAACGCCCGCAAGATCGAGAACCGGCTCTCCGGCCCCCGGATGGTCGGCGTCCTGCACGGACAGTGGCGGCGTCCCGGCGGGCGCCGCGAGGACAGGAGCAGCGCGGAGACGTGACCGGGCGGTCCGTCAGCCGGGCTGCCCGGCGCGGTTGCAGTTCTTGTCGATCTTGTCCTTGGCGTCCACGGAGCGGGTGTAGACGATCGCGCCCTTTCTGCAGTGGACCCGGTCGACGTCGCCGTCCTTGAGGGCGACCACGGTGAAGCCCGCGTTGGCGTAGATCACGTCGTCGCCCGGCCCGGCGAAGATCTCCGCGCCGCCGGCGCGGGCGTAGATGGTGTCGCGGCCGGGGCCGCCGGACGCCGTACCGGCCTGGCCGACCGAGAGCAGGTCGTTGCCGGGGCCGCCGCTGAGGTGGTCGTGCTGGCCGCCGCGCAGGTGGTCGTCCCCGGCGTTGCCGAACAGGTAACCGATCGCCGAGGGCTTGTCGGGACGCACGATCCAGTCGCCGCCCGACCCCCCGAACGCGTGGTCGGCGCCGTCGCCGGGGAACAACACGTCGTTGCTCGGCCCGCCGAACAGCAGGTCCGCGCCGTTGCCCCCCTGCAGGTCGTCCTGGCCCTTGTGCCCGAAGAGATGGTCGCGTCCGGACGATCCGACCAGGTGGTTGGGACGCTTGGTGCCGTTGACCACGTGCGGCTTGACGTGGTGGTGCTTCTTGGCGTGGTGGTGCTTCTTGGCGTGCGCAGCGTGATGCTTCGTCGCCCGGTGCACGGCGTGGTGGCCGTCGTGGTGCTTCGCCGCCGGCGTCATCGCCAGGGCGGGAGCGGCCGCTGACCACAGGGCCGTGCTCGCGACCACCGCGGAGGTGGCCAGGGTTGCGGTGATCGATCGCCTCATCTGAACTCCTGAGTCACTTGCGTAACACGGACAGCCTGCCTGATCGGCGCCCCGGAATGGCTGAACCGTGGCCCGAAGGCGTGGCGTGTCGGAGCGGGACGGGCCGGGCCGTGCCCGTCGGCGCAGGCTCTCCGCCGGCGTCGGAGCGGCCACGTAGTGTTGAGCCGATGAGCAGCCCGACGAACGAGTTCCCCCTCCCGGGGACGCCCGCGCCGGGCAGGACCGACGGCGAGCCGGGGGCGGCGCCCGGGCGGCTGGGCCGGGAACGGCTGCTGGCGGGGCTGAACCCCCCGCAGCGGGCGGCGGTGGTTCACGAGGGCTCGCCGTTGCTCGTGGTGGCGGGCGCGGGCTCGGGCAAGACCCGGGTGCTGACCCGGCGGATCGCCTGGCTGATCTCCCAGCGCCACGTGCACCCCGGGTCAGTGCTGGCCATCACGTTCACCAACAAGGCCGCCAGCGAGATGCGCGAGCGGGTCACCGAGCTGGTGGGCAACCGGGCACGGATCATGTGGGTCTCGACGTTCCACTCGGCCTGCGTGCGGATCCTGCGCAAGGAGTCGGACAAGCTCGGCCTGAAGTCCAGCTTCAGCATCTACGACGCCGCCGACTCCAAGCGGCTGATGACGATCGTGTGCCGTGACCTCGACCTGGACGTGAAGCGCTACCAGCCCAAGGCGATCCTGCACTGGGTGTCGTCCGCCAAGAACCGGTTGCAGCACCCCGACGAGGCGAAGGAGGACGCGCGCAACGGCCTCGAGGAGACCTATGCCGCGGCGTACGAGCTCTACCAGCGCCGGCTGCGCGAGGCCAACGCGCTGGACTTCGACGACCTGCTGATGCTGACCGTGGAGCTGTTCCGGGCCAACCCCCTGGTCCGGGAGAGCTGGCGACGCCGGTTCCGGCACGTGCTCGTCGACGAGTACCAGGACACCAACCATGCCCAGTACGTGCTGATCCACGAGCTCTGCGGCAACGACCCGGAGGGGGCCGACGACGGGGTCCCGGGCGCGGAGCTGATGGTCGTGGGCGACGCCGACCAGTCCATCTACGCCTTCCGCGGCGCCAACATCGCCAACATCCTCGACTTCGAGCAGGACTTCCCCGATGCCCAGACCGTGCTGCTGGACCAGAACTACCGCTCCACCCAGACCATCCTGACCGCCGCCAACGCGGTGATCGGCAACAACACCGGGCGCAAGCCGAAGAACCTGTGGACCGATGCCGGAGCCGGCGAGCACATCGTCGGATACGTCGCCGACGACGAGCACGACGAGGCACGGTTCGTGGCCGAGGAGATCGACCGGCTCACCGACGCCGGGGAGGTCCGGGCCGGCGACGTGGCGGTCTTCTACCGCACCAACGCGCAGTCCCGTGTCTTCGAGGAGGTGTTCATCCGGGTCGGGATGCCGTACAAGGTCGTCGGCGGCGTGCGGTTCTACGAGCGCCGCGAGATCCGGGACGCGCTGGCCTACCTGCGGGTGCTGGTCAACCCCGACGACCAGGTCTCCATGCGCCGCATCCTCAACGTGCCCCGGCGAGGCATCGGCGACCGGGCCGAGGCCTGCGTGGAGGCCCTGGCGACCCGCGACCGGACCACGTTCTGGGAGGCACTGCGCCGGGCCGACCAGGCCCCCGGCATCGCGAGCCGGTCGCTGAAGGCGGTCAACGCCTTCGTCGAGATCATCGAGCAGCTGCAGTCCATGGTCGAGGCGGGGGAGCGGGCCGACGTGGTCCTGGAGCAGGCGCTCGCCAGCAGCGGCTACCTCGCCGTCCTCGAGGACTCCGACGACCCGCAGGACGCGACCCGGGTGGAGAACCTCGGCGAGCTGGTCGCCGTGGCCCGGGAGTTCGCCGACGACCCTGTCTCCGGGCCCTCGGCCGATCCCGCCGACCCCGACATCTCGCCCCCCGGGCTGGGCGACTTCCTCGAGCAGGTGGCCCTGGTGGCCGACTCCGACCAGGTGCCCGACGCGCCCGAGGATGACCCCGACGGCCCCGGTGACCCCGGCGTGGTCACACTGATGACCCTGCACACCGCCAAGGGCCTGGAGTTCCCGGTGGTGTTCATGACCGGGCTCGAGGACGGCGTCTTCCCGCACCTGCGCGCGCTGGGCGACAAGACCGAGCTGGAGGAGGAGCGTCGGCTGGCCTACGTCGGCCTCACTCGCGCCCGGCGTCGGCTCTACATCTCCCGGGCCGTGGTCCGGTCGGCGTGGGGCGCACCCTCGCACAACCCGGCCTCCCGGTTCGTCGACGAGCTCCCGGTCGACCTGGTCGACTGGCGGCGTACGGCGGCGGAGCTGACCTCGTGGAACCGCCCCGTCGCCGCGGCCGCGGGCGGGTTCAGCCCGCCGACCAGCCGCTCGGCACAGCGCCGCTTCGGTGCCGCCGCGGCGCGGCTGGACGCCTCCCGCAAGGCGCAGGCCGGTCGGGAGATCCCGCAGCTGTCCCCGGGCGACCGGGTGCAGCACGACAGCTTCGGGCTCGGCACCGTGGTCGCCCTCGAGGGCGCCGGGGACAACGCGGTGGCGTCGGTCGACTTCGGCAGCGAGGGTGTCAAGCGGCTGCTGCTGCGCTACGCCCCGGTGGACAAGCTCTGACCCGTCACCGCCACGGGAAGTGGTGACGCCGCGACCAGCCACCGCTATCGTCACCAACGGGCCGGAGTGCGCACGGGCCGCCGGCCACTCGGGAGGTGCGATGTCCACACGTTCGTTCGCGCGGGTCAGCCTTCGGACCGGGGTGTGCGCGGTCTCCGCCGCCCTGCTGGTCCCGGTGACCGCGCAGGCCACCAGCTTCGGGCCGGGTTCTCCGGGCATCGGTGACCCCTACTACCCGACGTACGGCAACGGTGGGTACGACGTGTCCCACTACGCCATCCACGACGCCTACGACCCCGGAACGGGGCGGCTCACCGGCCGGACCGTGATCACCGCGCGGGCCACCCAGGGGCTGTCCCGGTTCGACCTGGACTTCCTGCTGCCGGTCCGGTCGGTGAGCGTGAACGGGCGGGCGGCGAGCGGGATCCGCCAGTACAAGGTGCACACCCCGAAGACCAGCTACGGCGGCGAGCTGGTGGTCACGCCGAAGAAGAAGATCCGTTCGGGTGACCGGATGAGGATCGTGGTGCGCTACGCCGGCAAGCCGGGGTCGACCACGGTCGGCGGGTTCTCGCCGTGGTACACCACGCCCACCGGCGCGGTGGTCGCCGACGAGGCGGAGGCCTCGGACTGGTGGTTCCCGGCGAACGACCACCCGCTGGACAAGGCGTCCTACGACGTCTCGCTGACCGTGCCGCGCGGGCTGAAGGCGATCAGCAACGGCCGGCAGGTCGCCACCGTGCAGCACCCGGCCCGACAGGCCACCACGTTCCGGTGGCAGGAGCGTCGTCCGATGGCCACCTACCTGGCCTTCGCCGCGATCGGTGACTACGACGTGCACCGGTCCACCACCGCCGGCGGGCTGCCGGTCGTCGAGGCCTACGAGAACGGCGGCTCATCCACCCGGGCGGCCATGGACCGTGCCCGCAGCGACGTCTCCCGCACCGCGGGAGTGGTCGACTGGCTGTCCCGGCAGTGGGGCCCCTACCCCTTCGGCGCGGTCGGCGGAGTGGTGCCGGCCAAGGACATGGGCTACGCGCTGGAGACGCAGACCCGGCCGACGTACGGGCTGGACTTCTGGGAGGGCGGCGGTTCGTCGATCTACGTGGTGGTGCACGAGAACGCCCACCAGTGGTTCGGCGACAGCGTCTCGGTGCACCACTGGCGCAACATCTGGCTCAACGAGGGCTTCGCCGGGTTCAGTGAGTGGCTGTGGTCGGAGAAGCACGGTGACGGCAGCGCGCAGTCGATCTTCGACGCGACGTACGCCGCCCACCCGGCCGACGACCCGTTCTGGACCATCCCGGTGGCGAACCCGAGCCCGGCCCACCTGTTCGCCGACCCGGTGTACGACCGTGGCGCGATGACGCTGCAGGCGCTGCGCAACCGCATCGGCGACCCGGCGTTCTTCCAGCTGATGCGTGACTGGGCCGCCGGGCACCGCTACGGCAACGGCACGACCGGCCAGTTCACCCGGCTCGCCGAGCGCATCAGCGGCCAGGACCTCGGCGCGTTCTTCCGGGCCTGGCTGCACGCGAAGACCAAGCCCGCGCCGACGGCGCAGAACGGCTTCCCGCAGGCCGGCGCCGCCGCGCTGCGGCCGGCAACCGCCCCGACGCCCGCTTCGCTGCCGGAGATCCGGCGGGTCACGGCGTACCTGTCCGCGCACCGGATGCGCTAACGGGACGACGTCTCAGGGCTTGACGCCGTGGTGGACGAAGGCCGGGTAGGGGTCGACCGGGTCGCCGCCGCCCGGCCGCACCTCGATGTGGACGTGCGGACCGGTGGTGTTGCCGGTCGTGCCGATATGGCCGATGACCTGGCCCTGGGTGACCTGCTGGCCCTGTCGCACGTCGATGTCGCGCTGGTGGGCATACCAGATCTCGGTGCCGTCGGGCAGCGTCTCGACGGTTCGGTTCCCGTACGAGCCGTCGTAGCCGGTCGCGGTGACCACGCCGTCGGCGACCGCGAAGATCGGGGTGCCGTACGGCGCGGCGAAGTCGAGGCCGGTGTGGTTGCTGACCCACAGGCCGCCGGCCATGCCGAACCCGGCAGTCAGGTGGAAGTCCTTCGTGGGCAGCACCCACTGGTTGGCCTTGATCTCGTTGGCGTGCCGCTCCGCGGACTTGGCCAGCCGGGTCAGCGCGGCGTCGCGCTGCCGGCTCTGCCGCTCGGCCGCGGCCTGGAGCCGCTGGCCGGCGGCGTCCCGTAGCGCCTGCCGCTCCGAGTCGCGGCTGAGTGCCCGGCTGCGTACCCGGCTGCGTGCCCGGCTGCGTGCGTCGTGCTGCGGCACCAGCGCGTCGGTCCGGTCGAGGGCCGTGCGGCCTGCGGAGAGCGTGAGCGGTGAGTGGTGGAACGGCCGCTGCTCGGCGTGGATGCCGAGGAACCCCGCGGCCACGAGACCCATCGCCGCGACGGCGAGCACGGCCTGGGCGAGTCGCGCCGGACGGCGCAGGCCCGTGACGGCGCTGCGGCCACGACGGTCGGCTCGGTGGTTGCCCATCAGTACTGGTCTTCCGCTTCCCCCGGTGGCGCCGGGTCGGCTGGTCGGTGCGCGCGCCCGGCCCCCCGCGGCACACGATCGGACACGGTAGCGAACCCGCCGGGAGGTGCAAAGCGGCGGGTGGACCGGTTGTGGACCGTGGTGGTGCGTGCAGGCCCGGGGCCGCGCAGGGAGCGCGTCCGGCCACCGGTGCGGGTCGGCTACGCTGCGAAGCATGCTGCGCATCGTGGTGGCCAAGCCCGGTCTGGACGGTCACGACCGGGGCGCGAAGGTGGTTGCCCGCGCCCTTCGCGACGCCGGTCACGAGGTGGTCTACACCGGCCTGCACCAGACCCCCGAGCAGATCGTGGAGACCGCGATCGCCGAGGACGCCGACCTGATCGGGCTCTCGGTGCTCTCCGGTGCGCACATGACGCTGTTCCGCCGGCTGCTGGAGCTGCTGGCCGAGCGGGAGTCGACCGACATCGGGGTCTTCGGCGGCGGCATCGTGCCCGAGGAGGACATGCCGACGCTGACCGAGCTGGGGGTGGCCAAGGTGTTCACCCCCGGCGCCACCACGGGCGAGATCACCGGCTGGGTGAGTGCCTACGAGACAGGGTCGTCCGACTGAGAAAGGCGTGCTGGGCCGCTCCCCGGGCCGCCGCGAGCGGGACGACACCGGTGGTCTAATGTCGAGCGGGGCCGGATGCGCCCCGGTCGACATCGACCGACATCGACCGACATCGACCGACATCGACATCGTGGAAGTGCGGGTGGACCGTGGACCTGATGGAGTACCAGGCGAAGGAGCTCTTCGCCAGGCATGACGTACCGGTGACGCTCGGCGTCGTGGTGGAAAAGGCCGAGGACGCCGCAGCCGCCGCCCGCGAGCTCGGTGGCGCGGTCGTGGTCAAGGCGCAGGTCAAGGCCGGCGGCCGCGGCAAGGCCGGTGGCGTGAAGCTGGCCAAGACCCCCGAGGAGGCCGTCGAGTACGCCGGCGCCATCCTCGGCATGGACATCAAGGGGCACACGGTCCACCGGGCGCTGGTCGCTCCGGCCGCCTCCATCGAGGACGAGTACTACTTCTCCTTCCTGCTGGACCGGTCCAACCGCTCCTACCTGTGCATCGCCTCGGTCGAGGGCGGCGTCGAGATCGAGGAGGTCGCCCGGACCAAGCCCGAGGCGGTCCACAAGATCCCGGTCGACCCGGGCACCGGCGTCGACGACGCGAAGGCGGCCGAGATCGTCGAGCAGACCGGCTTCCCCGCCGAGCTGAAGGACCAGGCGGTCCAGATGGTGCAGGCGCTGTGGCAGACCTTCGTCGAGGAGGACGCCACCCTGGTCGAGGTCAACCCGCTCGCCCGCCTGGCCGGCGACAAGCTCGAGGCGCTCGACGGCAAGATGACCCTCGACGCGAACGCCTCCTTCCGCCACGCGGACCACGCGAAGTACGAGGACATCGAGGCCACCGACCCCCTCGAGGTGAAGGCGAAGCAGAAGGGTCTGAACTACGTCAAGCTCGACGGCTCGGTCGGCATCATCGGCAACGGCGCCGGCCTGGTCATGTCGACCCTCGACGTCACCGCGTACGCCGGGGAGAAGCACGGCGGCCAGAAGCCCGCAAACTTCCTCGACATCGGCGGGGGCGCCTCCGCGCAGGTGATGGCCGACGGGCTCGACGTGATCCTGAACGACCCGCAGGTCAAGTCGGTCTTCGTCAACGTCTTCGGCGGCATCACCGCCTGCGACGCGGTCGCGAACGGCATCGTGGGTGCGCTGGACATCCTCGGCGACGAGGCGGCCAAGCCCCTCGTCGTACGGCTGGACGGCAACAACGTCGAGGAGGGCAGGCGGATCCTGTCCGAGGCGAACCACAACCTGGTGACCATGGCCGACACGATGGACGGCGGAGCCGACAAGGCCGCCGAGCTGGCGAGCAGGTAAGGACGCGCACATGAGTGTTTTCGTGGACAAGGACAGCAAGGTCATCGTCCAGGGCATCACGGGGAGCGAGGGCACCAAGCACACCGCCCTGATGCTCAAGGCCGGCAGCAACGTCGTGGGCGGTGTCAACGCCCGCAAGGCCGGCACCACGGTGGCGCACCAGGACGCCGACGGCAACGACGTCGAGCTGCCGGTGTTCGGCACCGTGAAGGAGGCGATGGCCGAGACCGGCGCGAACGTGTCGGTGGTGTTCGTGCCGCCGAAGTTCGCCAGGGACGCGGTGGTCGAGGCGGTCGACGCCGAGATCCCGCTGCTGGTGGTCATCACCGAGGGCATCCCGGTGCAGGACGCCGCGGAGTTCTGGGCCTACGCCAGCTCGAGGACCGGTGGCAAGACCCGGATCATCGGGCCGAACTGCCCCGGAGTCATCAGCCCGGGCCAGTGCCTGGCCGGGATCACGCCCGCGAACATCACCGGTGCCGGGCCGATCGGGCTGGTCTCGAAGTCGGGCACGCTGACGTACCAGATGATGTACGAGCTGCGCGACTTCGGCTTCACCACCGCGATCGGCCTCGGGGGTGACCCGGTCATCGGCACCACGCACATCGACGCGCTCGAGGCGTTCGAGAACGACCCCGACACCCGGGGCATCGTGATGATCGGCGAGATCGGCGGTGACGCCGAGGAGAAGGCCGCGGAGTACATCAAGGCCCACGTGTCCAAGCCGGTCGTGGGCTACGTCGCCGGCTTCACCGCTCCCGAGGGCAAGACCATGGGCCACGCCGGCGCGATCGTCTCCGGCGGCGCGGGCACCGCCCAGGGCAAGAAGGAAGCCCTCGAGGCGGCCGGCGTCAAGGTCGGCAAGACGCCGTCCGAGACCGCCGACCTGATGCGCCAGATCATGCAGGGCCTCGCCAAGTAGTTGGCTTTGGGGGTCTGGAGGTGACGGATGCCTCACCTGCAGACCC
>JBOHDO010000031.1:0-21445 GCA_050699415.1 Marmoricola sp. | reverse complement strand
TCTGGCCCCGCGGACACCTTGCCAGCACGACGCCGACGGGAAGAGGACGCGTGAGGGTCGCATTCGTCGCCGAGACCTGGTTGCCCTGCACCGATGGCGTCATCACGCGGCTGCTGTCTACCTGCCGGGAGCTGGTCCGGGCCGGTCACGTGGTCCTGGTGGTCTGTCCGCGCCCTCAACCGCACGCGGGAGGGAGCATCGAGGACCCGCGCAGGCCCGCCGGGGTGCAGGTGCGCACGGTGCCCACGATCGGGGCGAGCTTCCTGTACGGCGGGCAACGGTGGGGCCTGCCGGTGCCCGCGGTCTCCCGCTACCTGCGTGAGTTCGCGCCTGACGTGGTGCACGTGGTCAACCCCGTCTTTCTCGGTGCTGCCGGCGTCCTGGCCGCCCGCCGCCAGCACGTGCCGCTGGTCGCGTCCTACCACACCGATGTGGCAACCTACGCCGGCTACTACCACCTCGGTCGGCTGCGGCCCCTGATTCGGCTGGTCGTGCGCTGGCTCCACAACAGTGCGGTGGCCAACCTGGCCACCTCCCGGATGGGGCAGGCCGAGCTGACCGGCCACGGCGTGGACGGGGTCGAGCTGTGGCCGCGTGGCGTCGACCTCGAGCTGTTCCACCCCGGCCCGGCAACGCCGAGGTCCCAGGGCCATCCGACGGCGTTGTACGTGGGCAGGCTGGCCCCGGAGAAGGGCCTGGGCAAGCTGCGCGGGCTCTCCGAGCCCGACAGTGGGATCGACCTGCTGGTCGTCGGGGAGGGTCCCCAGTCCGAGGAGCTGCGCACGATCCTGGGTCGCGCGGCCCGGTTCACCGGCGTGCTGCACGGAAGCGCATTGGCCGACGCGTACCGGTCGGCGGACGTGTTCGTGTTCCCCTCGACCACCGACACCCTGGGTCTGGTGGTGCTGGAGGCGATGGCCAGCGGGCTGCCCGTGGTGGCGGTGGAGAGCGCCGCGAGCACGGAGCTTCTCGGGGACTGCGCCGCCGCGCGGCTGGTGCCCGCCACCGACCCCGACGCGATCACCACCGCCGCCGCCGAGCTGGTGGCCCTGCGGTACGCCGAGGGCAGCGTCATCAGCGATACGGCTCGCCGGTTCGCGCACGGGTGCACCTGGAGCGAGGCGACTGCCAGCCTGGTCGAGTGCTACTCCCGGGCAATCCGGGAGTATCGCGAGGCCACCGTGACTGTCCAACGCCGGACCAGCAGACGGCCGGCCGGGCCCGCCGAGCTGCCCTAGTGACGACCGGGCCCGCGGTCGGGGCCGCCCTCGGCGCGTCCGCCGCGGCAGCGGTCGCAGCGAACCTGCAGCACAAGGCCGCCAGTCGCGGCCGCAGCGACGAGCCGACAAGCACCGGCCAGTTGACCCGGTTCGTGCGCCACCAGCTGGCGCAACGGCTGTGGTGGGGGGCGCTGGTGGCACAAGCTGCTTCCTTGGTGCTGCATGCGACCGCGCTGCGGCTGGGCTCCCTGAGCCTGGTACAGCCGATGCTGGCGACGGTGGTGGTGCTGGCGCTTCCGCTGAACCACCGGATGAGCCACTCGCGGATCACCCGCGCGGAGCTGTTCTGGGCCGGGCTGATGACCGTCTGCCTGGCCGGCTTCCTGGTCGCCGCCGCCCCACGGGCCAGCGGCAGCCCGATCACCACCGGACGGCTCGCCCTGCCGGGCATCGCCGCCGCCGTCGTCGTCGCCGTCTGCGTGCTGCTGGCCCGGTCCGGATCGGCCCGCGTGGCCGCGTTGGCCCTGGGGACCGCCTCGGGCATCGCGTTCAGCCTCGAGGCGGCACTGCTGCGGCTCGTCGCCGGCACCCTGCTGCATGCACCGCTGACGACCCTCGCCGACCCGGGCCTCTACGGCCTGGTGGTCGCCGGCGTCGCCGGCGTGGCACTGACCCAGCTCGCCTACCGCGCCGGGCCGATCTCGTCGGCCCTGCCGGCAATCATCACGGTCAACTTCGCGGCGAGCATCGTCCTGGGCGTGCTCTTCGGTGGGGACCAGCTCCGCACCTCCCCGGGGGCCGTGGCCGTCGAGGTGGCCAGCTTCGCCGGCCTCGCACTGTCGCTGGCGGCTCTGGCCCGGTTCCACGAGGCGGTCTCACCGGTGGATGCACACCTCTCAACGCCGACATGAGCTGCTGTCCGAGTTCTGAGTGGTCCGCCTATCCTTGTGTCGCCACGTCAGCAAAATACGACTATCGAAATAGTAGACACCGTTGGGAGGTGTCATGGAGAGACGGGCCCGTGGGTCACTCGAGCAGGAGGTGATCGCCGTGCTGGCCGCGACCGGCCAGCCGCGCACGGTGGCAGAGGTCCTCGCGGACCTGTCGGGAACCCCGGCGTACACCACGGTGATGACCACGCTGACCCGGTTGTGCGACAAGGGCGCGCTGCAGCGGGAGCGTCGAGGCCGTGGATTCCTGTACTCGCTCGCGGCGGCGCCGCAGTCGGTCGATGCGGCCCGGACCGCGCGCAAGATGACCCGCCTGCTCGAGGACCACAGGGGCGGGCGGCGCAGCGACGTGCTTGCCCGATTCGTCGCCGAGCTCGAGCCGGGCGACGAGGAGTTGCTGCTCACCTTGCTGGGTGAGGCCGACTCCGCGCCCACCGACCCGCCGGTGCGGTGACGGAGATGATGGACGTCGCGGTCTCGCTCCCGCCGATCCTGGCGGTGGTCCTCGGCTTGGTCGGCCCGGCCCTGGGGCGCGCGATGCGGCCCGCGCTGACGGTACGACTGCTTCCGATCGCCGGAGTCGTGGTCGCGCTGGGCACCGGATTCTCACTGGCAATCGTGGCCTTCTACCTGCTCGGGCACGCATCGGAAGTCGCTGAGCTCGGTCGCTGGTCCGTACGCGCGGTACCCAGCCCCGCCGGTCTGCCGTGGCCGGCCGGCATCGCCGTGGCCGCAGGGGTGGCAGTGCTGCTGCTGGCCGCCGTGAGGCATGCCGCTCGTGCCGGCTACCGGCTGTGGCTCGCCGACGGGCTCTGTCGACGGCTGGCCCCCAACTGCGACGACCCACGGACCGTCGTCGTCGACGACGAGCGCCCGGACGCCTACGCCGTGGCCGGTGTACGGGGGCGAATCGTGGTCTCCACCGCGATGCTCGCCGCGCTCGGCCGCGAGGAACGTGCGGTGCTGTTCGCCCACGAGTCCGCGCACCTGACGCACCGGCACTACCTGTGGGTGCAGCTGGCCGAGATCGCCGCGGCTGCTAACCCGATGCTGCGCACGCTGCCTGCGGTCGTGCAACGGGCCGCTGAGCTCTGGGCCGACGAGGACGCCGCACGGGCAGTCGGTGACCGTCGACTCGCGGCACGGGCCATCGCTCGCGCCGCGCTGGCCAGCAGCCGCACCCCGGGCGACCAGAACCCGGTCCGCTCCGTCACCCCTGGGCTCACCGCCACCGGCGGTGACGTCCCACACCGCGTTCAGGCGCTCCTGGCCCCACCGCGACGCCGATGGGCCCCGGCCGCCACGGCCGGCCTGGCACTCCTCGCGATCACCGTCCTCGGAGCCAGCACCATCACCGCCCACCTGACCGAGCGCACCTTCGAACACGCCCAAGCGGTTGACACGCACAGCGTGACGGCGCGTCGCTGACGCCTGGCCGTACCGCCCTGGCCGTGGCGGATGGTGGGATGGGCCGGCGTCGGCCAGCGCCTGGTGACCCCGCCGTCACCGCCGCAGGAGCAGGCTGACGATCTCGATAGTCAGCCGAGCCACGCAGTAGCAAAGGCCTGAGACGGCCAGGAGACCGACAACCTCGACCACAGACACCTCCCCCGCCTTCGGTCCGTGCACGTTACCGCTGAGTCCCGACCACCCGAATCCCCAAATCGGGAAGCATCTGCGCGCGGCCGTCACCACGACACGGTCCCGGGCCCCATTGGCGCATTCCGCGTACAGGAGCGATCGCGGTCGTCTCTACCTGAAATTCGGTATGAGCCGTCGGGTCACGTGGAATCGGGAGAGGGAAACGAACATGAACAAGTCACTGCTGCGCACCACGCTGGGAGTCTGCTCGGCTGCGGCCACGGTGGTCGGCCTCGGCGCCGGTGCCGCACAGGCGGGGACGCCGCCCAACAGCAACCTGCAGTGCGTCGCAGACTCGCCTGCCACGTGTGAGCAGGTCGGCTCCACCGGCGCGCGCCTGGTCACCACCGACGGCGGTGACTCCGGTGTCTACCTCAACGCCCACCGCGTCAACGGCAAGCCGCTCGGCGAGGTGGACTTCGGCTTCGACTACGACGGGACCTACGGCGGCGGCTCGCCGCGGTTCAGCATTCCCGTCGACGAGAACGGCGACGGCGGCGTCGAGTACTACGCCTTCGTCGACGCGAACAGCTGCGGTGGCGGCGCACAGGGCACCGCGAGCACCGAGCTGGCAAGCTGCAAGGTCTACTACGGCCACGACCCTGTGTACGCCAACTGGGACGCCTTCGCCCAGGCACACCCGACCTGGACCGTGGCCAAGGACGACACCGCGTTCGCGATCGCCGACTCCCCCAGCGACGTGACCCTGGGCAACGTGGCGTTCTGGGTCAACAAGGGCTGAGGCCGCCGGCTTCGGCTCGACGTGGAGAGCGCGCCGGACATGCTCCGGTGCGCTCGGAGAGCTCAGGTGCAACGTGTCGATGTGTCGGCTGGGCGCGGGGTCCGGGTCGGTGCCTCTCGGCGGTGGGCGTTCGGGGCGCTGGCGCTGGGCCTGCTCTCCACGGTCGGCTGTACGTCGTCCGCCTCGGCCCAGGCCTCCGTCAGGGTCACGCCGCGCGTGTCCCGGATGACCCAGCCGGTACTCGTCACCGTCCGCGGCCTGCCGAAGAACGAGCGGGTCACGGTCACCCGCAGCTCCACCGACGCCCACCACCTGCGCTGGTCGTCCTCGGCCCACTACCGCACCGACGCCCACCGTGGCAAAGGTGTGGCCGAAGCTCCTCACGCTCCTGCGCACCACCTCGCGTGGCGGTGGCTGAGGGTCACTCCCCGGCAAGGCGGGCGTCGTGCATCGCCTGGTCGATGGGTACGCCGCGGCTCACGTCGGCAGTGATGGCCGCCTCACGTTGCCGGATCGCCTCGGCCGCGGTGAGTACGGCGTCGGCGTGTGCCAGCGGCACGAACACCACGCCCGAGTCGTCGGCCAGCACCAGATCACCCTCGTCGACGGGGACGTCGTCGATCCGGACCGGCACCCCGGCAGCGCGCTCGCGCAGTCGGCCGCGGGCGGTGCGCGGGCTCACGCCACGGGAGTAGACCGGCAGCCCGAGCTGCTCGGCCTCTGCCACGTCCCGGCAGGCGCCGTCGACGACCACCCCGGCCACGCCCCTGTGGGCACAGCCGAGCGACAGGATGCCGCCCCAGCAGGAGACGTCGAGCCGGCCGTCGTTGGCCATGACCAGGACGTCGCCCGGCTGCGCGTGCGCGACGACCGACGTGGCCAGGTGCGGGCCCGACGTTCGGCCGGGGTCGGGCTCGAGCGCGATCGTGCGGGCGTTGCCGACGACACGACTCGCGCCCCCTACCGGCCGGAACCCGCCCAGGCCGGCCGCCAGTCCGAGGCCGTCGAGCGCATCGCTCACAACGGTCGAGTCGAGCTCAGCCAGGCGTTCGAGGAGCGCAGCGGAGTCAGGCATGGACCCATTGCAGCGCGTGGACACCCGGATCAGGAAGGCCTGGACGCAATCCCACGAGACGACAACACCCATCCCGGCGCGTCGTGGGTCGCGGTTATCTAGGCTCGGCTACACACCACAGGAGGTGCAGCCCGCGTGACCGTCCCCTTCCCTGCACAACAGCCCGGACCTCCCGCCGCCTGGTACACCGATCCCTCGGGGCACTACGAGTACCGCTACTGGGACGGCGGCGCGTGGACCGCGCACGTGAGCCGTCACGGCGTGGCCGAGGTCGACCCGAACACGCCCGGTCTCGCGGGTGGCACCGCTGCCACGGCCGGCAGCCAGCCAAGGGCGACAGCACCCACCGAGGCGAGCGAGCACGCCGGGTTCTTCGGCCGGATTTTCGCCGAGCACCGGGAGGAGCACGCCGAGCGCGCCGAGGTCGAGGAGCTGGTCAGGCGTGCGGCGTCCGGCGACCGGGAGGCGGTGGCGCGGCTGCAGGACACGGTGGCCCGGGTGTCCGAGGGCTGGCTCGAGCGGCACCGCTACCCGTTGTTCGCGGTCGCGGTGCGCACGGCCATCGGTGACGACGTACTCAGCGCCGACGACGCCGGCATGCTCGAGGCACTCACCCACATCCTGCACACCGACGTCGACACGCTGCACGACCGCGACCCGGCCGCCTTCGAGGAGCTGGTGATCGGCCAGGTGAACAACGGGGTCCTCCCGGTCGTGGACCACCCGTCGGTGCTGGTCGAGTCCGGCGAGACGGTGCACGGGGAGTTCGCAGTGACGCTGCTGAAGTCGGTCCCGGTCCACGAGTTCCGCGGTGGCTCCAGCGGGTTCAGCGTGCCCCTGGGCAAGGGGGTCCGGTACCGCGTGGGCGCGGTGCGCGGCCACAGCGAGGTGGTGGGCACACAGCTGGTCGCCGAGGACGCCGGGACCCTGGCCGTCACGTCGACGCGGACGGTCTTCAGCGGCCAGCACAAGACCCTCGAGTTTCCCCACGGCCGGCTGCTGGCACTGCAGCAGTACGCCGACGGGTTGCGGTTCAACCTCTCCGGGCGGCAGACCGCCTCGACGTTCCGTTTCCTGGCCGGCAGCTCCCCCTCGATCGCCGCGGCCCTGGTCACCGCCGCCCGCCAGCGTGGACAGTGACGGGCCCGCGCGGACTGCGTCTCGGCTGGCACGCGCACGGCGGCTGGTTCCTCGGCAGCCGGCACGACGTGGCGCCCTACCTCGAGCTGCTCGCGAGCCAGGGGTACGCCGGCGCGGCGCCTGACTACCCACTCGCCCCCGAGCACCCCTACCCCGCCGCGCTGTGGCGACTCGACCGCGTGCTGGGCGAGCTCGTAGCGCGGGCAGCCGACCTCGGTCTCGACCCGGACGGCGAAGTGTGCCGCCAGCGCATCGTCTGTCACCTGCTCGGGTGGCACCGGCTGTCCGTCCTCGTCCAGCTCCGGATGCATGTCCGCCCACGCCAACGCCAGGCCGAGCAGCTCGGTCTCGGCGGCGGCCGCGGCCTCGCGAACCTCCCGCACGCGGCCGGCCAGGGCGGCCGGACTCAATGCCTGCACCGCGGCGGCGTCGGGGCGGGGAGAGAGCATGCTTCGATGCATGCTCGAATATATATACGGATACAAGGCTCACGCTCGGATGTTCTTACCGACGTAGCCGGCCAGCCGCCGGCCCCGTGCGCAGGACGTCAGCGTCCGGATGGCGCGGTCGCCTCGAACACGATGTGCCCGGTGAAACCGGCCCCGTCGACCTGCACGGCGTAGCAACCGGGGCGGCGTACGTAGAGGCCTCCGGGGAACGACTCCAGTCCGCGAGCCCGGGTGTCGTGCAGGCCGTTGCGGGGGTAGAGCACGCTGGGGTACGGACCGAGGGGGCCCTCGCCCTGGGTACGGGCGCTGCCGAGGTACCGGTCGAACTCCACCCGGCCGGGGCCGCCGATCCGCTTGCCGCGCAGCAACACCGGACCGGCGTACGACGGGTCGAAGACCCAGATCGGCTTGGTCCACAGCCAGCCCGGGTGCCCGCTGACCCGGCGCATCACGACCCGGGCCGGATGATGCTGCGCTGCCGGAGCGAAGTAGACCGGACCGTCCCCGAGCGCGGTGAACGGCCCGGAGAAGCCCGCGCCGCCGCCGAAGCGACGGGTGCCGCTGACGGGGCAGGTGCCACCGGAGCCGAGCGGGGGTGTCCGCAGCGGGGTCCGAACGGCCCGCCGGATCGCCGCGACATCGCAGCGACCGGGCTCACAGGCCTGCTGCCCGCCGCGCACCCGCACGACGAACCGGACGGTGGCCCCGTGCAGCGTCTCGGTCAGCGCCCAGCACCCCGGACCGGGCAGGGTGATCGTGGTCGGCCAGAACCGGACGATCCGCCCGTGCGGGCCGTTGGCAGAGGCGTAGTTCGAGCTCGTGAGCCGGTCCCCCGGGGTCGCATCGGTGCCGTCGAGCCGGGTGGCGCGCAACGACGGCGGGCCGGCAGCATCGCTCATCCGCCCCCGCGCGTCCAGCGTGAACGTGCCGAACTTCAGCCGTCCCGGCGTGGCGGCCGACAGCCCGGAGAGATCGACCCACAGCCGGCCGGCGCCGTACCAGTGGCCGAGGCCCCGGAGCGTCCGCGGCACCCGGTCCGGCGGGAGCGGGTGGGTGACCGGGCACCCGGCCGCGGGGCCCGGGTGCGCGGGAGCCGGTGGGCGCCCGGGTCCCGGCGCGATCCGCAGCCCGGTCGGGATGCCGACGGCCAGCAGCACGGCAACGACCACACCGGCGTACGTCGCCCGGCGGGTGCGGCGCAGTCGCCGCGCCTGCAACCGTGCCCGCACCGCTCGTGCCGGGTCAGGTGGCGCCGACGGGGTGCCGTCGTGCAGCAGGCGGCGCAGCCGGTCGAGCTCGTCAGTCATGGTTGGTCCCTTCGTGGACACTGCGCAGCGGGGGGCTCTGCCGCAGCCGGGACAGGGCCCGGGCGGTCTGGCTCTTCACCGTGCCCACCGAGCAGTCCATCGCGGCCGCGGTCTCGGCCTCGGAGAGGTCGCAGTAGAACCGCAGCACGACGGTCGCCCGCTGCCGCCGGGTCAGGGCCGCCAGCGCCTGCTGCAGCTCCCGACGCAGCTCCACCGATTCGTAGTCCGCCGCGACATCGGGCCGCTCCGGCAACCGGGCGTGCGGGGTCTCGCCGCGCCAGGCGCGCCGCCACCAGGTGGCGTAGGTGTTGACCAGGATCCGGCGCACGTAGGCCTCGTGCCCACCCGGCCGGATCCGCTGCCAGGCGAGGTACGCCCTGGCCAGCGAGGTCTGCAGCAGGTCCTCGCCGCGCTGCCAGTCACCGGTGAGCAGCCAGGCCGCCTGGAGCAGTGCCGGGGAACGGGCGACGACGAAGTCGTCGAAGTCGTCCGACCCGAGCGACCCAGCCATCGCGGTCCACCCTCCTGGCTCTCTCCAGTGTGGACCACTCGGGCAGCCGCCCGGGTTGTCGGCGAGGCAGAGGTCGTGCGGGGCAGGGGCACTGCCGTCGCGCAGCAGCCAGCTCCCCGTTGGCGCAAGCTCCTACTCCCAGAACAACCGGTCCACCGCGCTGCGGGCCAGCCGGGCGGTGCGCAGGTAGTCGTTGAGCATGGTGGCGGACTCGTCGGGCTCGTAGCCGAGCAGCGTCGCGACCGCGGAGCGCTCCCGGGCGTCGCGAGGCAGCTGGTCGCTGGGCCGTCCGCGCACCTGCACGGTGGCGTTGCGCGCGCGGCTGGCCAGCAGCCAGGCCTCCCGCAGCGCGTCGGCGTCCTCGACGTCGAGCAGGTGGTGTCCGACGGCGACGTCGAGCGCCGCCAGCGTCTTGGTGGTACGCAGCTCGACCAGCTCGCCGGCGTACCGCATCTGCAGCAGCTGCACCGTCCACTCGATGTCGGACAGCCCGCCCTTGCCCAGCTTGAAGTGGGTGGCCGGGTCGGCCCCCCGCGGCAGCCGCTCGGAGTCCACCCGGGCCTTGATCCGGCGGATCTCGCGCACGTCGGCCTCACCGAGCCCGCCCTCGGGGAACCGCAACGGGTCGATCAGGCCCCGGAAGCGAGCGCACAGGTCCGGGTCGCCGACGAGTGGTTCGGCGCGCAGCAGCGCCTGGGCCTCCCACACCGCAGACCAGCTTGCGTAGTACGCCGCGTACGAGCCCAGGCTGCGGACCAGCGGCCCCTGGCGGCCCTCGGGGCGCAGGTCGGCGTCGACGAGCAGCGCCGGGTCGGTCGCGGGCTCGGCCAGCAGCCGGCGTACGTCGTTGGCCACCTGCCTGGCAGCCCGGGCGGCCTCGGCCGGGTCCGCACCCGGCACCGGTTCGTGCACGAACATCACGTCCGCATCGCTGCCGTAGCTGAGCTCGTAGCCGCCGTACCGGCCCATCGCGATCATCGCGATCCGGGTCGGCAGCGGGCCACCGCGGTCCTGCTCGGCGTGCCTGGTCACCACCGCCAGCGTCGCCTCGAGGGTCGCGCTGGTCACGTCGGTCAGGGCGTACCCGACCTCGGCGACGCCGAACGGGACGCACAGATCTGCCGCGCTGATGCGGAGCAGCTCGCGGCGCCGGACCCCGCGGACGGCCTGGATCCCCTCGGAGGCCGTCGCCCGGCGCTCTCCCGCCGCGAGCATCTCCCGCTGCACCGCACCGCGGCTCAACGGCGCCAGCCGGTCGTCCTTGCCGAGGATCGCCACCCCCTCGGGCTCGCGCTGCAGCAGGTCGGTGGTGAAGCGGCTGGTCGCCAGCACCCGCGCCATCCGCTGCGCCGCCTGGCCCTCGTCGCGGAGCAGGCGGAGGTACCAGTGGGTGGCACCGAGCGCCTCGGAGATGCGGCGGAAGCCGAGCAGCCCCGCGTCGGGGTCGGGATAGTCGGCGAACCACTCCAGCATCACCGGCAGCAGGGTCCGCTGGATGGCCGCGGTCCGGGTGACGCCGGCGGTCAGGGCCTCGATGTGCCGCAGCGCAGCCTGCGGGTCGTCGTACCCGAGCGCCGCGAGCCGCCGCCGGGCTGCCTTCGGGGTCAGCCGGACCTCGTCACCGCTGATCTGTGCCACTGCCGACAGCAGCGGCCGGTAGAACAGCTTCTCGTGCAGCCGGCGCACCTCGCGCCGGTGGTAGCGCCACACCTCGTCGAGCCGGCCGACGGGGTCACGGAAGAAGCCGAGGGACCGGCCGATCCGGTGCAGCGACGCCTCGTCGTCGGGCACCACGTGGGTGCGGCGCAGCTGGTGTAGCTGGATGCGGTGCTCCAGCCGTCGGAGGAATGCGTAGGCGTCGCGCAGCGCAGCGCCGTCGTCCCGGCCGACGTACCCACCGGCGGTGAGGCTCGCCAGAGCCGACAGCGTGGTCGGCTCCCGGATCGACTCGTCCGCGCGCCCGTGCACCATCTGCAGCAGCTGGACGGCGAACTCCACGTCGCGCAGGCCGCCCGAGCCGAGCTTGAGCTGGCGCTCCGCCTGCCCGGGGGGAATGTTCTCCAGCACCCGCCGCCGCATCGCCTGTACGTCGGACACGAAGTCCGGCCGGTCGGCCGCGGACCACACCATCGGCCGAATGGTCCCGGCGTACTCGCGGCCCAGCTCCATGTCCCCGGCGACCGGCCGGGCCTTGAGCAGCGCCTGGAACTCCCAGGTCTTCGCCCACTTCTCGTAGTAGGCGCGGTAGCTGGCCAGCGTGCGCACCAGCGGGCCGGCCCGGCCCTCCGGCCGCAGCGCGGCGTCGACCGGCCAGATCGTGCCCTCGGTGGTGTGGTCGGAGCAGATGGTGATCAGCGCGCCGGCAAGGTTCCCGGCAGCCTGCAGCGCCTCCTGCTCCTCGTGGCCGGGCGCCGGCTCGGCCACGAAGACCACATCGACGTCGCTGACGTAGTTGAGCTCGTGGCCGCCGCACTTGCCCATCGCGACCACCGCGAGGCGACACGACTCCGCTTCCGCAGGCGACCTCGACCGCGCGGTCGCCAGGGCCGCCTCGAGGGTGGCCGCCGCCAGGTCGGACAGCTCCGCGGCGACGTCGTCGACGCCGACCCCGTGGACCAGGTCGCGGGCAACGAGCGGCAGCAGGTGGCGCCGGTACGCCACGCGCAGCAGGTCCGCGGCGTCCTCCCCGCCGTCCCGAGCCACCGGCGTCGCGGCCTGCGGGTCCGCTCCGACGGCGGCCAGCATCTCCGCCCGCACGGCGTAGGCGGCGGGCCGCGTGGTGGCCAGGCCGGGATCGTCCAGCACCGCCCACTGCTCGGGGTGGCGCAGCAGGTGTCGCGCCAGCGCCTCGCTGGCGCCGAGCACGCCGAGCAGGCGCGCGCCGGTCCCCTCGTGGTCGACCACGGCCTGCAGCAGGGCGTCGGAATCCCCGACGCGGTCGGCGAGGTCGACCAGCGCATCCAGCGCTGCGTCGGGGTCGGCCGTGCGGGCGAGCAGGGTGGGCACCGCGTTCGCCCATCGACCGAGCCGCTCCAGCCGCGGCACCGCGGTGTCGGGGTCGGCGAGGCCCAACCGCACCAGCTGGCTGCGCATGGACTCGCGGCGGGTGGTCACGCGGTCAAACCTATCGATCGTCGCTGGGGACACGTTCGGCGATGAGCTGGCCTCGGCGGGGCTTCATCGAAACCCACAGCACCTCCCGCACACCGAGGGCGACCAGCGCGATCAACCAGACCGGGGCAAGCACGAGGTAGGCGCGGAAGCCGGCGGCCAGTGCCGGGACGAGTAGCCCGAGGACCAGCACGGCGCTCAGCCATTGCCCACCGGGACGGCGTACTCCGGGTGCCCCCGCGCGGCTCACAGCTCCGGCAACATCCGGTCGCGCTCGAAGGCGGACACCTGGCCGCGGTACTCCTCCCACTCGGCATGCTTGTTGCGCAGGAAGAAGTCGTAGACGTGCTCACCGAGAGCCTCCGGCAGCAGCTCGGACTCCTCCGCGACCGTGATCGCCTTGTCCAGGCTCAGCGGCAGCGGCTCCAGGCCTAGGGCCCTGCGCTCCCGGTTCGTGAGCGACCAGACGTTGTCCTCGGCCTCCGCGGGCAGGTCGTACCCCTCCTCGATCCCCTTCATCCCGGCGGCCAGGATCACCGAGAACGCGAGGTAGGGGTTGCACGCCGCGTCGATCGTGCGGATCTCGACCCGGGTCGACTGCCCCTTGTTCGGCTTGTACATCGGGACGCGGACCATCGCCGAGCGGTTGTTGTGGCCCCAGCAGATGTACGAGGGGGCCTCGGCGCCGCTGATCAGCCGCTTGTAGGAGTTCACCCACTGGTTGGTGACACAGGTGATCTCCGCGGCGTGGCGCAGCAGGCCGCCGATGAAGTGGCGGGCGACCTTGGACAGCTGGTACTCCGCCCCTGCCTCGAAGAACGCGTTGCGGTCGCCCTCGAACAACGACACGTGGGTGTGCATGCCCGACCCCGGATGGGTGGTGAACGGCTTGGGCATGAAGCTGGCCCACACCCCCTGGCTCAGCGCGACCTCGCGGACGACGGTGCGGAAGGTCATGATGTTGTCCGCGGTGGACAGGGCGTCGGCGTACCTCAGGTCGATCTCCTGCTGGCCGGGGCCGCCCTCGTGGTGGCTGAACTCCACCGAGATCCCCATCGCCTCGAGCATGTTGATCGCCTCGCGGCGGAAGTCCGACCCGCGGGACTGGGCGGTGTGGTCGAAGTAGCCGCTGCGGTCCACCGGCACCGGGTCCTCCCCGGCGCCCGGCTTGCCCCTGAACAGGTAGAACTCGACCTCGGGGTGGGTGTAGAAGGTGAAGCCCTTCTCGGCGGCCGCATCCAGGGTGCGCTTGAGCACGTAGCGCGGGTCGGCGTACGAGGGGGAGCCGTCCGGCATCGCGATGTCGCAGAACATCCGCGCCGTCGACGGCGAGTCACCGCGCCACGGCAGCAGCTGGAACGTCGACGGGTCCGGCTGGGCCAGCATGTCGGCCTCGGTGACCCGGGCGAACCCCTCGATCGCCGAGCCGTCGAACCCGATGCCCTCGCTGAACGCGCCCTCGAGCTCCGCCGGCGCGATCGCCACGGACTTCAGGTAGCCCAGCACGTCGGTGAACCACAGCCGTACGAACCGGACGTCTCGCTCCTCGAGTGCGCGCAGCACGAAGTCCTCCTGCTTGCCCATGCCCGCCACTATGGCGCATCGGTGTTGCGGGTGTGTGACATGTCCGGTCAACTTCCGCCCCTGTGACCCGCCCGGGGTCTCGATACGCGAGCTCCGCTCGCTGTTCGGCCAACGGCGACGCGCGCCCGGGTCACGGAGTCAGGCGGGGACCGGGATCTCGTGGTTGGCCAGGAACAGGCCGTCGGGGTCGACCGCCCGCCGGCGGGTCCTCTCCGGACCCGCGGGTCGAGGGCAGCCCGAGACCTGCAGGAGACTGTGCCGCTGGCACGGTGGGAGCACCATGGCCAGAATTGACGATTTCGGTCAGCCGCGAGGCACGTTCTCCAGGTCGGCCAGCCACACCGTGGCGTCGGAGTCCGACGGCATCCGCCAGTCCCCGCGCGGGGACAGCGAGCCGCCGGCGACCACCTTCGGGCCGTTGGGGACCGCGGAGCGCTTGAACTGGCTGAACCCGAAGAACCGCCGGCAGAACACCTCCAGCCACTGCCGGATCGTGGCCAGGTCGTACGACGGGCGCAGGTCGGTCGGGAAGTTCGGCGGCCACTCCCCCGTCTCCGGGTCGGTCCAGACATGCACTGCCAGGAAGGCGATCTTGCTGGGCCGGAACCCGTGCCGCAGGACGTGGAACAGGTTGAAGTCCTGCAGCGCGTACGGGCCGATGGTCGCCTCGGTGCTCTGCGGCGCCACCCCCTCGCGGGTGGGGACCAGCTCGGGGGTGATCTCCTGCTCCACGATGTCGGTCAGCACCCGGCCGACCTCGGAGTCGCGCGGGCCGAGCAGCTCGGCCCCGACCACCCAGCGGATCAGGTGCTGGATCAGCGTCTTGGGGATGCCGCCGTTGACGTTGTAGTGCGACATCTGGTCGCCCACGCCGTACGTCGACCAGCCCAGCGCCAGCTCCGAGAGGTCACCGGTGCCGACCACGATGCCGCCGCGGTGGTTGGCGATCCGGAACAGGTAGTCGGTGCGCAGGCCCGCCTGCACGTTCTCGAACGTGATGTCGTAGACCTCCTCGCCCCTGGCGAACGGGTGGTCGAGGTCGCTGAGCATCTGCCGGGCGGCCGGCCGGATGTCCAGCTCCTCGAAGCTCACCCCGAGTGCCTGCGCCAGCCGGGTCGCGTGGGACTTGGTGGTCTCGGTGGTGGCGAACCCCGGCATCGTGTAGGCGAGCACGTCGGTCCGTGGCCGTCCCAGGCGGTCCATGGCACGGGCCGCGACGATCAACGCCTGGGTGGAGTCGAGCCCCCCGGAGACCCCGATCACCGCCTTGGGCCGTGTGGTCGAACTTCGGCCGATCGCGCGCAGCCGCTGCACCAGGCCGGCAACCTGGATGTGGTAGGCCTCGTAGCAGTCCTGGGCGAGCCGGTCGGGGTCGTTCGGCACGAACGGGAACCGGTCGATCCTGCGCCGCAGCCCGATGTCCCCGGTCGGCGGGACCAGATCGAAGTCGACCGTCCGGAAGGCGCCGATGCGCTCGACCAGCCGGTTGTCGTCGAAGGTGCCCTGCCGCAGCCGCTCCTGCCGGATCCGATCGAGGTCGACGTCGACGACGGTGCGGCGCGGCTCCTCGGGGAAGCGGTCGCTCTCGCCGAGCAGCCCCCCGCACTCGTAGACCATGGTCTCGCCATCCCAGGACAGGTCGGTGGTCGACTCCCCCGCCCCGCCGGCGGCGTAGATGTACGCCGCGAGGTAGCGGTTGCTGGCCGACTGCACCAGCAGCCGGCGGTCCCGCTCCCGGGCGACCGTGATCGGCGACCCCGACAGGTTGGCGAGCACCGTGGCGCCGGCGAGCGCCGCGTGGGCGGCCGGAGGCACCGGCACCCACATGTCCTCGCAGATCTCGACCGCCAGGGTCAGGCCGGGCACGTCGGCCGCCCGGAACAGCAGGTCCCGGCCGAACGGGACGTCGGCGTCGCCGATCTCGACCCGGTCGTCGTACACCGCGGCGCCGGAGGCGAAGTGGCGCCCCTCGTAGAACTCCCGGTACGACGGCACGTGCGTCTTCGGCACCACCCCGAGCACCCGGCCGGCGTGGATCACCACCGCGCAGTTGTACAGCCGGCTGCCGTGCCGCAGCGGCGCCCCGACCACCAGCACGGGCCGCAGCTCCGCGCTGACGGTCACCAGACGGTCCAGGGCCGCCAGCACCGCCTCCAGCACCGGGTCCTGCAGCAGCAGGTCCTCGATCGAGTAGCCGGTCAGCCCCAGCTCGGGGAACACCGCGACCGCGGCGCCGTCGTCGTGGCACGCCCGCGCCTGCTCGAGGATCCGCTCGGCGTTGGCCCGCGGGTCCGCGATCACCACCGGCAGGGTGCAGGCGGCCACGCGGGCGAACCCGTGCGCGTACGCCGAGGTGAAGTCCACGCGACGAACCTAGCGAGCGTCCGACGAGCTTGCTCGTCGTGACCGAGTGGGTGAAGTCGCGTTGACGAACAAAGTGAGGATCACCCTGCCAGTGTGGCGGACGTGGCAGGTGAAGTCGAAGCGGCGGGCCCCGCGGTGCGTGAGCAGCGACACAGGCCAAACCGGCCGGACAGGACTAGCGTGAACACGGATCCGGGGACTCCAGCGGGGAGCCTCGAGAACGCAGAAGGGCACAGCCATGGCCGAAGAGACGGCCCCCTACGGCGGGGGTGCACCCGCGGCGGCACCGGTGAAGCGGGTCCGCACGCACACGCTGCGCGCGATGAAGGAGCGCGGCGAGAAGATCACCATGCTGACGTCGTACGACATGTACACCGCGGCCACGTTCGACGAGGCCGGCATCGACATCCTCCTGGTCGGTGACAGCGCCAGCAACAACGTGTTCGGCAACGAGACCTCGCTGCCGGTGACCGTCGACGAGCTGCTGCCGCTGACCCGTGCGGTGGCCCGGTCGGTGCGCCGCTCGCTGGTCGTCGGGGACCTGCCGTTCGGCTCCTACCAGGCCTCGCCGGAGCAGGGCTACCTCACCGCCGCGAGGTTCATGAAGGAGGCCGGCGCCCACGCGGTCAAGATGGAGGGCGGCGCGGAGATGTCGCCCCAGATCGAGCGGATGACGCAGGGCGGCATCCCGGTGATGGCCCACATCGGCTTCACGCCCCAGTCCGAGCACGCGCTGGGCGGCTACCGCGTGCAGGGCCGCGGCGACGCCGCCGAACGGCTGCTGCGTGACGCCAAGGCGGTGGAGGCCGCCGGCGCCTTCTCGGTGGTGATGGAGATGGTGCCGGGCGAGGTGGCCGACCAGGTCACCCGCGAGCTCGCCATCCCCACCATCGGCATCGGCGCCGGGGCCGGCTGCGACGGCCAGGTGCTGGTGTGGCAGGACGCCTTCGGGCTGCGCACCGGCAGGATGGCCCGCTTCGTCCGGCAGTACGCCGACCTGCACGGCACGCTCCTGCAGGCGGCACGCGAGTACGCCGAGGAGGTCCGCGGCGGCAGCTTCCCGGGCCCGGACCACACCTTCTCGTAGGGCGGCCTCAGGCCTCGCCGAGGTGGCGCAGCAGTGCGGTCACGCCCACGGCGACCAGCCAGCAGCCGAAGCCCACCACCGGGAGCCACGCGGTCGCCGTGGGTCGCGGGGTGAACCACCGCAGCGCCCTGGCGAGGAGCGCGAGCCAGACCAGTCCCAGCACCACGACCAGCCACCATGGCATGTACAGCACCGAGGCGCCGTACAGGAAGACCAGGCAGGCCAGACCGCCGATGCCGACGAACGGCCACGGTGACGCCTTGGGACGCACGGAGGGGTTCCGCTCAGCCGTCCACGTTGTCGTTCCAGCGTGGGTCTGAGTCCCAGGCCTCGTTACGCTCCCTGACCTTCTCCAGCGCTCGGGACGCCTCCTCCTCGGTCGGGTACGGGCCGAGCCGGTCGGCGTACGAGCAGCCCTGCTGCGGCTCGACCCGACGGTGCACCAGGCAGTACCAGAACTTGCTCATGACTCGGCAACCTACCCGGCCCGGCGCGCGGAGTCCCGCTCCCCCGCTATCGTGGGTCCTGCGGATGGGCTGGCCGGGCGACCGCGGCACTCCTCCGGGAGGGTCGAGGAAGGTCCGGGCTCCGCAGGGCAAGGTGGTGGGCAACACCCACCCGGGGCGACCCGCGGGACAGTGCCACAGAGAACAGACCGCCCCTTGACGGGGTAAGGGTGAAACGGCGGTGCAAGAGACCACCAGCGCGGCGGGCGACCGTCGCGGCTCGGCAAACCCCACCTGGAGCAAGACCAGACAGTGAGCGTTCGAGGGCGGCCCGCCCGAGCTCACGGGTAGGTCGCTGGAGGGCGTCGGCAACGGCGTCCCGAGATGGATGGCCGCCAACCGTACCGTCGCGAGGCGGTACGGCGAACAGGACCCGGCCTACGAGCCAGCCCATCCGCCGCACCCCCTTCCGACCTGAGGGAGCGGGCTACTCCCGACGGCCCCCCGTCGTCAGCCCGGCCACCACGGCGGCGACCCCTGCCACCGCCTCAGCCGCCGCGGTGAGGACCTTCTGGCCGAACCAGACCGGCTCGTACATCGACGGGATCGGCCCGAACGCCGGTACGTTGACGTAGCGGTAGACCAGCACCACCGCCAGCGCGCTGAACCCGACCACCGCCGCGGCGACGTACGCCGCCCGCGACCCGCGCAGCAGCACCCACAGCGCCACTGCCAGGGCCACCCCGGTCTCGATGCGGAACAGCGTCCCCTCGCCGACGCCGCCGGACTGGGCGAGCCCGTACTGGTGTGCCAGGCGCAGGTGCACGATGGCGTCCACCACCAGCCCGACGACCACGAGCAGGCGCAGCAGCCACCTCCCGAGAGTGCCGGCCATGTCAGGACACCTTCAAGGTGCCGTGCATGTTGGAGTGGTACTTGCAGTGGAAGGGGTAGCTGCCGGCCTTGCCCGGCGCCTTGAACGTGGCGGTCCTGCCCGGCGCGATGGCGACGTCGAACGCGTTGCCGACATCGGCGGTGACGGTGTGGGCGACGGAGTCCTCGTTCTTCACCGTGACCATCGCGCCAGCGGGCACGCTGGAGGGGGCCTGGTACTTGAAGTCCTTGATCGTGATCACGGCCTTGCCCTGCGACATCGACGAGCCGCCCGACTTGCCGGACTTCGCAGAGCCGCCGGACCTGCCCGAGGGCATCGAGGTCGACGAGTGCTTCGGGCTGGCGGGAGCCTGGCTGGAAGATCCACAGCCTGCCACGAGCAGCGCGAGTGTGGCCGCGCCGCCGACGGCCAGAAAACGGGCGGGGAGTCGGGTGGTCATGACAATCCTCTCTTCTCAGTGGGCACGGCGCGTTGGGGACCGCGGTGGCTACGGCGGGCCAGCACCACGACCGCGAACAGCGCGGTGAGGAACTCACTCGCCAGAGCCGGGAACCCCAGCGGCTCGGTCCAGTCGCCGATGTCGTCGCCGATGCCGGGGAGGCCGATCGTGCGGGAGACCATGAAGGCGATGAACGCGAGCACCGTGACGGCGCCGCTGACCAGCCACACCGAAGGCAGGTCGTCCACCAACAGGACCAGCGCCAGCGCGATGCTGGCCACCGACAGCGCGATGAACAGCGCGCCGATGTAGGGCGCCTCGCGCAGGTGTTCCCCGATCAGCGGGATGTGGGTTCCGGCCACGACCAGCAGCATCAGCGCCGCCGGCCAGCGCCAGGCAGAGCGCAGCGGGGCCGTTGAGCGCAGCGGAGCGGTGAAGCGCAGGTGGGCGGTTGAGCGCAGCGGCGCAGTCGTGGTCATGGTCCTCAGTCCTCAGTCCTGGGTGAGTCGGGTCCGACTCCGCAAGGAGTCTCGTGAGGGCATCGCCCCAAATGCAATGCCAAGTTCAGTGTTGGGTTCGGAGGTCGCTGTGCGGCTCAGCTGCGGTGCCGGCCTTCGATGTGGGTGAGGTGGGAGTAGACGACCTCGTTGCCGATGTGGTGGTGGATGGCCTGGACGAAGTCGCTGCAGGTGATCAGCCGCAATTCGGGACGGCCGGCATCTGTGGACCCGTAGACCTTGCGGGTGGGGAAGTGCTTCTTCTTGTAGTCGCGCACGCCGTCGACGGTGAAGGTCAGCCGGATCCCGTCGGCGCGGCGGACGTGGATGAGGTCGTGGGGTCGGATGGCACCGAGCCGGAAGAACACCGAGATGCCCTGCACGCTGTCGACGTGCCCCTCGATGATCGAGGGACCCGGCTGCCCCGGGGTGGGGGAGTTCTTGAACCAGGCCGCCTGGTTCAGGTGCGGCCCCGGCTGCGGCACGGCCAGATGGCCGTTGGGCGTCAGGCCGATCTTGTTGACCCGGGTGTTCACCCCGATCGCCGGGATCCGCAGATGCACCGGACGTGAGGGCCCCAGCGGCCGCTGGGACCGGGACCTCGGAGCCGCTGGGGTGCTGGAGGGACCGGGCGGCCGGTCCGCGCCCGGGTTCCGGGGGTGAGCCGGCTCGATCCGGCCGACGGCGGCCGGCGGGGTGGGCGCGCTCTCCTGGTTCACGAGTGCGTAGACCACGAGTGCGATGCCGGCCGCCACGGCCGTCAGGGCGATGCTGAGCATGCCCCGACGGCCGGACCCCCATCCCTTACCGGTCATCTCGGCGGATCAGGCAGCCGCGTTGTTCCGGCGACGACGCACGCTGTAGAGCGCGACACCGGTGCCGGCGGCGAGCAGCCCGCCACCGAGGCCGAGCAGGCCGGCGTCCTCGATGCCCGCGGTCGAGCCGTTCCCGGTAGCCACGCCACCGGCCGGCATCGTCGACAGCGCGCCGCACAGCGCCGGGGCCGTGGCCGCCAGCGGCAGGCTCGGTACCAGCGGGCTCTTCTCGGTCTGCGCCTTCTTGGGCATCGTGGCCGGGTCCAGCCCGTGCACCACGATCACCCCGGTGCCGTTGCGCACCGACTGCAGGCTCTTGGAGTTGAGCTTGAACGTGCGGTGGTAGCTCGCGCTGCCACCGGCCGGCGCCACCTTGATGTTGGTGCCCTGGGAGGCCGAGGTGGAGCCCTTGGTCGACAGCGTGGTCCCGATCGCGCCGTAGTCCGGCTGCCCCTCGGGGGTGCTGATGACCCCGTCGCCGCTCTTGTCATCTGCCATGGTGGGGCACTGGCCCCGCCCGTCGATGTGGATGTGTTGCACGTGCGGGAAAGGCCCCCCCTTGAACGTGGTTGCCAGCCCGGTGTAGTCGACCGTGACGGTCGCGCTGTTCCCGTGCAGCTGCACGGTCGCCATCCCCGACCCCGACTGGTTGTTCAGCGGGTTCAGCGTGGTCTGGTAGGTCGACCCACCGGAGGCGAAGGATGCCCCGGGAGCCAGCGCCAGAGGTACCGCGGCCACGGCGAGTGGTGCCAGAAGTCGAACTGCCTTGCGCATGATGTTTCCTCACTCTCGAATGAGCTCCGGGTCATCGGCTGTGTCGTCAACCCCCAGGCCCAAAGGTTGTAAGGGGGTTCGGTGCCCTGCCTCCCATGGATGGTTCTCCGGTGCCGGGTGGTGACGAGTGGCGTCTCGTGGCACGCTGCGTCCTGGCCCGAGTGCGCGTCTGCCGGTCGCCTCGGTGCGCCATCCGGTTAGGGTCCGGGGGTGGGTCCCATCCGGAGGCGGGTTCGGTTCCGAACCGCTGGCATGAGGTCTCCCGATGAGCGTCCGGCCGGGTCGGCTCGGGCCGAGGGCTCCGGGGCCGACGATGGGGTCGGGGAGCTGGCGGACCTGTTGCGTCGGTGTGCGCGGGCCGACGAGGCGGCGTTCGCGTCGTTGTATGACCAGGTGGC
>JBOHDO010000030.1:0-54439 GCA_050699415.1 Marmoricola sp. | reverse complement strand
GGCGCAGGCTGACCGAGCCGCACGTAACCGAGGCCAACGTCGACCAGCGTCTGCAAGTGTCGCGCGATGGTGGGCTGGTTGGCGAAGAACTCGAGTCCTTCCTCGATCGAGAGGTCGAGCACCTCCGCGATGTTCTTGCCCTTGAACGTGACATCGAGCGTGTCCCGGTTGTAGCGGGCGCCCTTGCACACCTCGCAGGGCACATACACGTCGGGGAGGAAGTGCATCTCGATCTTGATCGTGCCGTCACCCGCGCACGCCTCGCACCGGCCGCCCTTCACATTGAACGAGAACCGTCCCGGGAGGTAGCCGCGCACCTTCGCCTCCGGGGTGGCGGCGAACAGCTTGCGCACGTGGTCGAACACTCCGGTGTACGTCGCCGGGTTGGACCGGGGCGTGCGACCGATCGGCGACTGGTCGACGTGGATCACCTTGTCGACGTCGCCGGTGCCGTTGATCCGGGTGTGCTTGCCGGGGACCGCGCGGGCGTTGTAGATCTGCTTGGCCAGCGCGGTGTAGAGGATGTCGTTGACCAGCGTGGACTTGCCCGAGCCGCTGACCCCGGTCACCGCGACGAACAGCCCGAGCGGGAAGCCCACGTCGATGTTGCGCAGGTTGTTCTCCCGGGCTCCCCTGACCACCAGCTCGCGTCCCCGGGTGCGCGGACGGCGTACGGCGGGCACCGGGATCTGCTTGCGACCGGACAGGTAGAGCCCGGTCTCGGAGTCGGGGTGCTCCAGCAGGTCCGCCACGGATCCGCTGTGCACCACCTGCCCGCCGTGCTCCCCGGCACTCGGGCCGATGTCGACCACCCAGTCGGCGGTGCGGATGGTGTCCTCGTCGTGCTCGACCACGATCAGTGTGTTGCCGAGCTCCTTGAGCCGGACCAGGGTCTCGATCAGCCGATGGTTGTCGCGCTGGTGCAACCCGATGCTGGGCTCGTCCAGCACGTAGAGCACGCCGACCAGCCCGGCACCGATCTGCGTCGCCAGCCGGATCCGCTGCGCCTCGCCACCGGCCAGCGTGGCCGAGGCGCGGTCGAGGGTCAGGTAGTCCAGGCCGACGTCGAGCAGGAACCGGAGCCGCTCCTGGATCTCCTTGAGCACCCGCTCGGCGATCTGCTTCTCCCGGTCGGTCAGCTCCAGCGACCCGAGGAAGTCCGCGGCCTCCTCGATCGACAGCGCACACACCTCGGCGATGCTGCGTCCGCCCAGCGTGACCGCGAGCGACATCGGCTTGAGCCGGGTGCCCGCGCACGCCGGGCAGGGCACCTCGCGCATGAAGCCCTCGAAGCGCTCCCGGCTGGTGTCGGACTCCGCCTCCCGGTGCCGGCGCTCGATGTAGGGCTTGACCCCCTCGAACGTGGTCCAGTACGAGCGGTGTCGGCCGTACCGGTTGGTGTGCTGCACGTGCACCTTGGTCGGGTGGCCCTCCAGGATCGCCTTGCGGGCCCTCACGGGCACCCTGCGCCAGGGGGTGTCGAGGTCGAACCCGAGCTCGTCACCGAGCGCGCCGAGCAGCCGGAGGAAGTAGTCGGCCACGTGGGCCCCGGACCAGGGCTGGATCACGCCCTCCCCGAGGGTGGCCGCCGGGTCGGTGACCACCAGCTCCGGGTCGACCTCCATCCGGGTGCCGATCCCGTGGCACTCGGGGCAGGCGCCGTACGGCGAGTTGAACGAGAACGACCGCGGCTCGAGGTCCTCGGTCTCGATGGCGTGCTCGTTGGGGCAGGCCATCTTCTCGGAGAACCGGAGCTCCCGGTGCGGATGCTTCGCGCTCCCCTTCGACGGCGGGGTGTCGACCAGGTCGAACACGACCAGGCCGGAGGCCAGGCCGAGCGCGGTCTCCACCGAGTCGGTCAGCCGTCGCCGAGACGACGGCTTGGCGGCCAGCCGGTCGACGACCACCTCGATGGTGTGCTTCTTCTGCTTCTCGAGCGTCGGCCCCTCGGTCAGCAGGGCGTCGAGCTGGTGCGTGGTGCCGTCCACCCGGGCGCGGCTGTAGCCCTGGGACTGCAGCGACCGGAACAGCTCGACGTACTCCCCCTTGCGGCCGCGCACCACCGGAGCGAGCACCTGGAACCGGGTGCCCTCCTCGAGCTCGAGCGCCCGGTCGACGATCTGCTGCGGGGTCTGCCGCTCGATCGCGGCGCCGCACACGGGGCAGTGCGGCCGGCCGGCGCGGGCGTAGAGCAGCCGCAGGTAGTCGTAGACCTCGGTGATCGTGCCCACCGTGGAGCGGGGGTTCTTCGAGGTGGACTTCTGATCGATCGAGACGGCCGGCGAGAGCCCCTCGATGAAGTCGACCTCGGGCTTGTCCATCTGGCCGAGGAACTGGCGTGCGTACGCCGACAGCGACTCGACGTAGCGCCGCTGCCCCTCGGCGAAGATGGTGTCGAACGCGAGCGAGGACTTCCCGGACCCGGACAGCCCGGTGAAGACGATCAGCGCATCCCGGGGAAGGTCGAGCGAGACGTCCTTGAGGTTGTGCTCACGCGCGCCCCGGATCACGAGCTGCTCGGTCACGGATCGCTTCCCTGCTGTGCGAAGTTCGGTGTGGGTCGTTCGAACAGATGTTCGCCCATCTTACGGTACGGCGCAACCCACCACGCCGGCCGACCGGCCGGCTGGCAGACCGGTCGGTCGGGTCGCACCTGCCCCGACGGTAGCCTCCCCCCATGAGCGGATACACAGGCGCTGTCTCACCCGGCGAGCCCGCCCAGACCCGCGAGCTCGCCCGGCTCTCGATCACCAAGGTCGCGGTGGACCCGACGATGTCGAACAACTGCTACCTGCTGCGCTGCAACGCCACCGGGGAGCAGGTGCTCGTGGACGCCGCCGCCGAGCCGGACACGCTGCGCGGCGTCATCGGCGACGGCGGCCTCGCCCGGGTGGTCACCACGCACCAGCACTGGGACCACCACCGGGCCCTGGCCGACGTGGTCGGCGACACCGGAGCCACCGTCGTCGCCGGAGAGCCGGACGCCGCGGCGATCACCGAGCAGACCGGGGTGCCGGTGGCAGTGACCGTGGCCGACGGCGACACGGTCGCGGTCGGGGACTGCGCCCTCGAGGTGATCCGCCTGACCGGCCACACCCCCGGCTCGATCGCGCTGCTGTACGTCGACCGCGACAGCAACGACGGCCACCCCCACCTGTGGACCGGCGACAGCCTGTTCCCCGGCGGTGTCGGCAATACCTTCGGCGATGCGGAGGCCTTCAGGACCCTCGTCGCCGACGTCTCCACCAAGCTGTTCGACCGGCTGCCCGACGACACCTGGTTCTACCCGGGCCACGGGGACGACTCGACCATCGGTGAACAGCGGCCGCACCTGGAGGAGTGGCGCGAGCGGGGCTGGTAGGACGCAACGCGGCCACCTTCACCGGCTCGTCGTGGCCGACGTGTCCGGCAAGGAGAGCCCAGCGGCCGTCCATGTAGCCCGTGCCCGGGTGCAGCTGGAGCAGCGCTGGCTCACGCGCGAATCCCCGCATCCCTACGATGAGGCCATGCCCACCGCGTGGCCGCAGGACAGTGCCGACGGCCGCTTCCGGCTGCACGTCCCGGTGCCCGAGCCACGACCACTGCCCCACCAGCCGGCGCTGCTGGCCGGCGCTGCCGAGGTCGACATCACCCCGCCGCCGGGCATGCCGAAGGCCGGGCACTCCCGCAACGCCCACGACGGCACCGGCTTCCGGACCCGGCTGAAGGCCCGCGTGGTGCACCTTCGGTACGGCGAGGTGTCGCTGGCCCTGGTGGCCTGCGACCTGCTCGCCGGGTCGGCCCTGGTGCACCGGGCGCTGGCCGACGAGCTCGCCGCGGGCGGGGACACCGACGTACCGGCGGAGGGCCTGTTCCTCGGGGCCACGCACACCCACGCGGGTCCCGGCCAGTACAGCGGCAGCGAGTTCTACAACCACTGGGCGGCCAACCGGCCGGGCTTCGACCCCGGCTACGCCCGGTTCCTGATCGGCCAGCTCGTTGCCGCCGTCCGCGAGGCGGTGTCCACCCGTACGGCGGCCCGGGCCGCGATCGGCACCTGCGAGGTCTGGGGGCTGACCCGCAACCGGTCCCTCGGTGCGCACGTGCGCAACGCCGACCTCGCCGACCGCCGCACCACCGACCAGCGCAAGTACGCCGCGATCGACCCGCGGCTGCACCTGCTGCGGGTGGACCGTGCCGACGGCGGCCCGCTGGCGGCCTACACCTGGTTCTCGATCCACGGCACCGGGATCAGCCACCACGACACCTCGTACCACGCCGATGTGTGGGCCTACCTCAACCGCGAGCTCGCCGACCGGGTCGAGGCCGCCACCGGCTCCCGGCCGGTCAGCGCGGCGGCGGTCGCCTCACACGGCGACATGACCCCGGCGGTGAGGCCGGGCATGCTGGTCTTCCCCGAGGCCGAGCGCGTCGGCCGGGGCATCGGCTCGGCGGCCGCGGAGCTGCACCAGGGACTGGCCCCAAAGCTGCGGACGGACTTCCCGCTGCGCTGTGCGCTGCGTGAGGTCGAGCTGGCCGAGCACCCGACGTACGACGGCATCACGCTGCCGGGCCCGCGCATCGGGACCGCGAAGGCGGCCGGCGCGGTGGAGAACCAGACCCCGGTGCTGCGCCTGGTGACCCCGTTCCGGCCCGGCCACGGCCGGTCACCGCGAGGACCCCACGCGGAGAAGCGGATCGCCGGCTCCGAGGCCGGCCACCCCTACCTCGTCGGACCGGAGGCGAGCTTCCCGCACCTGCTTCCGGTCCAGCTGGTCGGCCTGGCCGACCGCACCGTGGTCGGTGTGCCGTTCGAGACCACGGTCGAGGCCGGCCGCCGGATCGCGGCGCGACTCGGCCCGGGCGCGTTCGTGTCGTCGCTGGCCAACGACCACTGCGACTACCTGACCACCCGCGAGGAGTACGCGGCCCAGTTCTACGAGGGTGGGAGCACGGTCTTCGGCCCACGGCAGCAGGAGTTCGTGGCCGCGGCGGCCCGCCGCCTGGCCGACGATCTCGGGGACGACGTACGGCTCGCGGACCTGCGGCCCCGCGACTTCGACTTCACCGTCGGCCACCACCTGGCCCGGCCCACCGGGGAGACGGCACCCCGCTCACTGGACACGGTCCGTTTCGTCGAGGCGACGCCCACCGAGGACGCGTTCTGGGAGCTCACCTGGGCAGACCGCGCCCCGGGCGACCTGTGCTGGCACGAGCCGCTGGTCCGGGTCGAGGCCGAGACCGACGCGGGCTGGGCGACCGTCGTCGACGACCAGGGCTGGCACCTCGGCGTGACGCACCTGGGCCGCCAGCACGGCACCCACCGGTACGCCGCACGCTGGTACGCACCCCCGCTCGGCCGGCCGGGACGGCACCGCTTCGTGCTGGAGGCCAACGCGGGCCAGCCGGAGACTCCCGGCACGGCGTTCGACTGAGACAGCCTGGATCCCGGCTCAGCCCTCGTAGGTGATCCGGAGCTTCTCGCTGGCGGGCAGCGACTGGCAGACCAGCCGGATCCCGTCGGCGAGGTCCTCCTCCTCGAGGATCTCGTTGTGCCGCAGCGTGACCTCGCCCTCCAGCAGCAGGCACGCACAGGCGCTGCACCGGCCCTCGCGACAGGAGAACGGTGCGTCCAGCCCCTTCTCCTCGAGGTACTCCAGCAGCACCTTGTCGCCGGCCCAGTCGTCGAAGGTGTGCTGCTCACCGTCGATCTCCACCTCGACCGTGACCGGGCCGGTGACCGCCGGGGCGTCGTCGTCCTCCGCGTCCCGGTCGGCACCGTCGTCGGCGGCGTCGAGGGTGGCCTGCGCCGCGAGCACCTCCTCGACCTCGCCGAACGGGTTGCCGTCCAGGGTCACGAACTTCTCCTGATGGCGCCGCGAGCGCGGGAACCCCAGCTCCTTGAGGGCGGCCGCCGCGGCCTTCATGAACGGTCCCGGGCCGCACAGGAACGCGGTGTGGTCGGCGAACCGGCTCGCGAACGCGTGCAGCCGGGCCTGGTCGGGCAGCCCCTGCACGGACTCCAGCCAGTGCACCACCAGCAGCCGCTCGGGGTACTCCTCGCCGAGCTCGCGCAGCTGCCGCGCGAAGATCACCGACTCCTCGTCGCGGTTGGCGTAGAACAGCACGACCTGGCCGCTGCCCTTCTCGAGGGCGGTGCGGGTGATCGACATGACCGGGGTGATGCCCGACCCCGCCGCGAACAGCAGCAGGTCCTCGTCCAGGTCCTTCGGGCTGAAGATGCCGCTGGGCGGCAGCACCCGCAGGGTGTCGCCGACCCCGAGGTTCTCGTGCAGCCAGCCGGAGGCGTACCCGCCGTCGGTGCGCTTGACCGTCACCTGGTGCCGGCCGGAGTGCGGGGTGCTCGACAGCGAGTAGCACCGGGCCGCAAGGCCGGTCCGCTCGGACGGTACGCCGACGGTCAGGAACTGCCCAGCGGTGTACCCGAAGACCTCGCTCAGCTCCTCGGGGACCTCGAAGACGATCGAGCGCGCGTCGGCGGTCTCCTCGACGATCTCGGCCACCCGGAGCAGGTAGGACTCAGTAGCCATCGAGCGCACCGACCTCCAGCCGCCCCTCGGCCACCGCCCGGTCGATGGAGGCCTTCAGCTTCGGGCAGGCGGCGTGGAGCTGCCGGCCGCCCGGCTCCCCCGACATCCGGGTGAACTCCTGGCACTGCCCGAGCGCCGCCGCGTCCCACTGCACCGAGGTGTGGTGCTCGCTGTTCTTCTTCACCCGGACCCGGGCCAGGCAGTCCAGGCAGGCGACCTCGACCATCCGCTCCGCGGTGTAGCGGCGCTGGTCCTCCCGGGTCTCCTCCCGGGTCAGCCCGAAGGAGGCCATCAGCCGGGCTCCGCGGGCTCGGCCTGCTCCGCCTCCCGCCGGGCGAGGTTCTCGGCCACCTCGGCCTGCCAGTACTCGTTGGCCTTGGAGGTGTCGACCTCGAACTCGAACCGCTCGGTCATCTCCGGGGTGACGTCGGCCCTGTCGACGTAGAACTGCTCGTACCAGCGGCGCAGCTGGTAGACCGGGCCGTCCTCCTCGCACAGCAGCGGGTTCTGCACCGGCGACTTGTTGAGCCAGATGTCCACGTCCTGCATGAAGCCCTCACCGAAGGTCTCGGAGTAGCGCTTGCCGATGTAGTCGGCGGTCTGGTCGTCCACGCCCTCCGGCTTCCTCACCTTCAGGCCGTAGTGCAGCACGAAGGAGCTCTGGCTGGTCGGCACGTGGCAGTTGACCAGCACCACGTCGGTGAGGAAGCCCTGGTAGTCGGTGTTGAGCCAGTTGACCATGAACGACGGCCCGAAGTACGTCGCCTCGGACTTCAGCACCAGGCTCTCGTCGCCGTACCCCTTGCCTGCCATGTCGGGGCGTCCCGTGGACTCCATGAACTGGGTGGCCATGTGGCCCTCGAACACGTTGCGGAAGTCCGTCGGGAAGGCGAAGTGGACGTAGAAGAAGTGCGCCATGTCCACGACGTTGTCGATGATCTCGCGGCAGTGCGCGCTGGGGACGTCGAGGGTGTTCCACATCCAGTCCGTGTAGACGTCGCCGTCCATGATGTCGGGCAGCTCGGGCGGCACGATGTCCATGTCCGCCTCGCCGCCCTCGGGGTCGTGCCAGACCAGCAGCAGCCCGTTGCGCTCCAGCGCCGGGTAGGTCTGGGTGCGCGCCCGCAGCGGAACCCGGCGTGCGTAGGGGATCTGCTTGCACTTCCCGTCGCCGCCCCAGCGCCAGTCGTGGAACGGGCAGGCGACCTCGTCGCCCTTCACGCTGCCCTGGGTCAGGTCCCCGCCCATGTGCCGGCAGTACCCGTCCAGCACGTTCAGCGAGCCGTCCGAGGCGGCCCAGACCACCATCTTCTCGCCGAAGCCCTGCACGGCGTGGGGCTTGCCGTCGCGGAACTGCTCGGCCGGACCGAGGCAGTGCCAGCCGCGGGCGAACCGCTCCGGCGGTACTCCCCGGTCCAGCATTCTGGTCGCGGTCATGGCTCGCCTCCTGGTCACGGGTTCCCCAAAACAAGAACAGGTTATAGTTTTGCACGTGGATCTGCCACCACCCAAGCCGTACGGCGGCCCGAGACGGCCCGTGCCACGGCGCGAGAGCCCCGAGAAGGAGGTGTCCGGATGAGGATCGCACTCACCGAGGAGCAGGAGGCGCTGCGCAAACAGCTGCGCGGCTACTTCGGCGAGCTGGTCACCCCCGAACGGCGGGCGGCGCTCGCCGCCGCCTCGGGCGAGTTCGGCGAGTTCGGCGCCGCCGAGGCCTACAAGGAGGTGATCCGGCAGATCGGCAGCGACGGCTGGCTCGGCATCGGCTGGCCCGAGGAGTACGGCGGCCAGGACCGCTCCATGATGGAGCAGCTGATCTTCACCGACGAAGCCGCGATCGCCGGGGTGCCGATCCCCTACCTGACGCTGAACACCGTCGGCCCGACGATCATGCGCTTCGGCACCGACGCACAGAAGGCCGAGATCCTGCCGAAGATCCTCAAGGGCGAGATGCACTTCTCGATCGGCTACTCCGAGCCCGCGTCGGGCACCGACCTGGCCTCGCTCAAGACCCGCGCCCGGCTGGACGGGGACGAGTGGGTGATCGACGGGCAGAAGATGTGGACCTCGCTGGTCCAGTACGCCGACTACATCTGGCTGGCCTGCCGCACCGACCCGGACCTGCCACGCCACAAGGGGCTCTCGATCATCCTGGTGCCCACCGATGCGCCGGGTTTCTCCTACACCCCGGTGCACACCGTCGCCGGTGTCGGCACCAGCGCGACGTACTACGAGGGGGTCCGGGTGCCGAAGGACAACCTCGTGGGCGAGCTCAACGGTGGCTGGGCGCTGATGACCAACCAGCTCAACCACGAGCGGGTCGCCCTGACCTCCTCGGCGCCGCTGGCCCACTCGCTGGAGCAGGTCGTGGGCTGGGCCCGGGAGAACCGCCGGATCGAGCAGGAGTGGGTGCGGGTGCTGCTGGGCCGGGCGAAGGCGCGGGTGGACATGCTCACCCTGCTGAACTGGAGGCTCGCCTCCGCCACCGACGACCTCTCCCCCGCCGACGCGTCGGCGACCAAGGTCTACGGGTCCGAGCTCGCGACCGAGGTCTACCGCTCGCTGATGGAGGTGGTCGGGCCGGAGAGCCTGGTCCGGGGCGACTCCACCGGCGCGGTGCTGCACGGGCGGCTGGAGCGCTGCTACCGCTCCTCGCTGGTGATGACGTTCGGGGGCGGCACCAACGAGATCCAGCGCGACATCATCGGCTCGGTCGGCCTGGGCCTGCCACACGCCAAGCGCTGAGAGAGGAACACCATGGACTTCACACTCCCCCCCGAGGCCACCGCGGCCGCCGGCCTGGCTGCCACGATCTGCCGCGACCACTGCACCCCCGAGCGGCTGCGGGCCGCGGAGGCCTCCGGCGACCGGTTCGACGCCGACCTGTGGCGGGCGCTCGGCGAGGCCGGGCTGCTGGGGCTGGCGGCGCCCGAGGAGCACGGGGGGGCCGGGCTCGGCATGGTCGAGCTCTGCGCGGTCCTGGAGCAGCTGGGCCGTGCACTGGCCCCGGTCCCGGCGGCCACGCACGCGGCCACCGCGCTGGCCCTCGCCCGGTTCGGCACCGAGGAGCTGCGGCGGGAGTGGCTGCCCCGGGCCGCGGCCGGAGAGGTGGTGCTGACCTGTGCGCTGCACGAGTCGGAGGGCACCGCGAGCGTGGTGCCGGCCGGCATGCGCGCGGACCTGGTCGCCGTCCCGGTCCGAGCCGACGGCGGCACCCGGGTCGTGCTCGTCACCCCGACCAGCCCGGACGTGCGGTTCGAGCCGCAGGTGGTCAGCGACGGTGAGCCCACCGCCCGGGTCACGGTGGGCGCGGAGGCGATCGCGGCGGCGCCGTCGCTGGACGGGGACGATGCGGCCCGGCACCTGGCCGAGCACGTGGCGGTCGCGCTGTGCGCGTGGCAGCTCGGGGTGGTGGACGGCGCGCTGGCGCTGACCTCGTCGTACGCCGGGACGCGGGAGCAGTTCGGCCGGCCGATCGGCACCTTCCAGGCGGTCTCGCAGCGACTCGCCGACGGCTACATCGACGTGCTGGGGGCCCGGCTGCTGCTGTGGCAGGCGGCCTGGCGGCTCTCCGCCGGCCTGCCGGCCTCCGCGCAGGTGGCCGAGGCGAAGCTGTGGGCGGCCGACACCGGCCACCGTCTCGCGCACACCACGGTGCACGTCCACGGCGGGGTCGGCATCGACCTCGACGGCGAGGCCCATCGCTACTTCACCGCCGCCAAGCGCGGCGAGCTCCTGCTCGGGGGCACCACCGCGGCGGCCCTCGAGATCGGCGACGAGCTCGCCCTCGCGGGACGCTGAGCCACGCTCATGCCCACCATTCGCGAGCAGCTGCTGGCGCTGGCCGACACCGACCGGCCCGGCGTGCGCTGGCGCGAGGGCGAGCTCACCTGGCGGGAGTACGTCGCCGCCGCGCGGGACCGTGCCGCCGCCCTCGCGGCCACGCTCGACCCGGGCCGGCCCCCTCACGTCGGGGTGCTGCTCGAGAACACCCCCGAGATGGCCGTCCAGCTCGCCGCGGCCGGGCTCGGAGGCCATGTACTGGTCGGGCTGAACACCACCCGGCGCGGCGCCGCCCTGGCGGCCGACGTACGCCGGGCCGACTGCCAGCTGGTCGTCACCGACGAGGCCCACCGCGACCTGCTCCGCGAAGCGGACGTCCGGGTGGTCACCGATCTGCCGGCGGCCACCGCGGAGCCACCCACACCCGCGCCGGCGGACGACTCGCTGTTCATGCTGGTGTTCACCTCCGGCACCAGCGGGGACCCCAAGGCGGTGCGGGTGACCCACGAGAAGGTCACCTTCCCCGGCCTCATGCTCGCCGACAGGTTCGAGCTGGGCGAGGCCGACACCTGCTACGTCTCGATGCCGCTGTTCCACTCCAACGCCGTGATGGCCGGGTGGGGGCCGGCCCTGGCCGCCGGTGCCACGATCGCGCTGGCCGAGCGGTTCACGGCCAGCGGGTTCATCGACGACCTGCGGCACTTCGGCGCGACGTACGCGAACTACGTCGGCAAGCCGCTGGCCCACGTGCTGGCCACCGCCGAGCGGGACGACGACGGGGACAACCCGCTGCGCGTGGCGTTCGGCAACGAGGCATCCGAGCGCGACATCGACGAGTTCGCCCGCCGCTTCGACTGCGTGGTCTGGGACGGGTTCGGCTCGACCGAGAACGCCGTCGTCGTGACCCGGGTCCCCGACACCCCGCCCGGGTCGATCGGGCAGCCGCTGGACGGGGTCGCGGTACTCGACCCCGGGACCGGCGTCGAGTGTCCGCCCGCGGAGTACGACGACACCGGTGCGGTGACCAACCTCGACACCTGCGTCGGCGAGCTCGTCAACGTGCAGGGCGCCGGACAGTTCGCCGGCTACTACAACGACGAGGCCGCCACCGCGGAGCGGCTGCGCGGCGGGATGTACTGGAGTGGCGACCTCGCCTACCGCGACGCCGCCGGCTTCGTCTACTACGCCGGCCGCACCAGCGACTGGCTGCGCGTGGACGGGGAGAACCTCGCGGCCGCCCCGGTGGAGCGGATCCTGCTGCGGCACCCGGCGGTCTCCGAGGCCGCGGTGTACGGCGTCCCCGACCCGAGCTCGGGCGACCGGCTCGTCGCCGCCCTGGTGCTGCGGGACGACCTGGGACCGGACGCGTTCGAGGCGTTCCTCGGCGCGCAGACCGGCCTCGGCCCGAAGCAGTGGCCCCGCCACGTCCGGGTGCTCGCCGAGCTGCCGCGCACCGCCACCAACAAGGTGCTCAAGCGCGAGCTGCGGGCCGAGGGCCTGACCGGTCCGTCGTGGACCCGCGACGAGCGCGGCACCACCTACCGCACCGACTGACCCACGGTGTCGATCCGGCACCGCGGCCCCGACGGGCGCACCGGGTCTGGCGGATTAGGCTCCTGAGGAGCCCACCTCCAGCGAAGGGACCACCATGCCCGAGATCCCTGCCACCATGCGCCAGCTGCGGAGCCTGGTCACACCCGACGGCGAGCTACGGCTGTCGGTCGCGACGGTCGACACGCCGCGGCCTGCGGAGCGGGAGGTGTTGGTGCGGGTGGAGGCGGCGCCGGTCAACCCCTCCGACCTGGGACTGCTGCTGGCGATGGCTGACATCTCCCAGGCCGTCGAGGACGGACCAGCGGACGAGCCGACCGTGACCGCGCCGATCGCGGAGCCGGTCATGCGCTCCCTCGCCGCGAGGGTCGGCCACCCCATGACGGTGGGCAACGAGGGCGCCGGGGTCGTGGTGGCGGCGGGGGGCTCGCCGGAGGCAGAGGCGCTGCTCGGCCGGACGGTGGGGTTCCTCGGCGGAGCGACGTACGGCGAGTACTGCCTGGCCCCGCCGCGGATGTGCCTGCCGCTGCCCGAGGGCGCGAACGCGGTTGACGCAGCTTCAGCGTTCGTGAACCCGCTGACCGCGCTGGGGATGGTCGAGACCATGCGCCGGGAGGGGCACACCGGGCTGGTCCACACGGCGGCCGCGTCCAACCTCGGGCAGATGCTCAACCGGATCTGCCTGGCCGACGGCGTTCCCCTGGTCAACATCGTGCGGCGCCCTGAGCAGGCCGCCTTGCTGCGGGAGCAGGGCGCCGTCCATGTCTGCGACTCCAGTGAGCCCACGTTCGACGCTGACCTGGTTGCGGCGCTGCGGGGCACCGGGGCCACGCTGGCGTTCGACGCGGTCGGCGGGGGGCGGTTGGCCGGCCAGATCCTCAACGCCATGGAGGCGGCCGTCGTGCCGTCTGACGCGCCGTACAGCCGATACGGCAGCGACGTCTACAAGCAGGTCTACGTGTACGGCGCGCTGGACCAGCGCCCGATCGAGCTGCGTCGGCGGTTCGGCTTCGCCTGGGGCGTCGGCGGCTGGCTGCTGACGCCGTTCCTCGCGCGGACCAGCCGAGAGGACCTGGAGCGGCTGCGGCATCGGGTCGCGGACGAGCTCACCACGACATTTGCCAGTCACTACACCGACGAGATCTCGTTGCGCGACGCCCTGGATGTGCCGACGCTGCAGCGCTGTGCGCGACAGGCCACCGGGCAGAAGTTCCTGCTGCGACCGCAGCGATGACTCGATGACACTCCGGAGGCGAGAACGGGATCGTGGATGACGCCTTGACTCGGTTCGAGTGCGCAGTGGCGCAGTCCGCTGTCGACGACCTGCTTGCCCAGCTCACTCGACCACGTCGATGAGGACCTTGCCGACCGCGCCGTCCTCCACCGCGGCGTGCGCCTTCGCGGTGTCGGCCAGGGAGAAGTGGTGCAGCGGCATCCCGCTCTCGGCGCCCACACCGACCGCTCGGTCGACCACGGCGGCCTGCACGTCCTCCAGGGCGCGCCGGCGCCACGAGTCGGGCGCCGAGTAGAGCAGCACGAACTGCCAGCGGGCGTTCTGCGCCATCAGCTCCCGCACCGGGAGCGCAAGCTGGTCGCCGGGGACCCCGGCGTAGGCCGCCACCGAGCCGTGTAAGCCGATCACCTGGGCGTCGACCGCGGCGTTGGCCGCCGGCGCCACCTCGACGATCGTGTGCACGCCGTGCGGCGCGATGCCCCGCACCTCGGCCACGACGTCCTCGGTCCTGTAGTCGATGACGTGGTCTGCGCCGGCGAGGCGGGCGAGATTGGCCTTCTCGGGGCTGCTGACCGTGGTGAGGACGGTGGCGTCGGACCAGTGGGCGAGCTGGATCGCCGCGTGCCCGACCGCTCCCGCGCCCCCGGTGACCAGCACGGCGCGACCCTCCAGCGTGCCCGGTCCGAGCCGCGCGGGCCCGTCCTCGGTGACGGTGAGGCAGCGGTGCGCGGTCAGGTACGGCACCCCGAGGCTGGCGCCGAGGTCGAACGACGCCGTCTCGGGCAGCGTGACCACGTGCGAGGCGGGCACCACGGCGTACTCCTGCGCCGTACCGTCCGGCCGGCCGTGCGCGGCCTCCCAGACCCAGACCCGCAGGCCCTGCAGGGCCACCTCGACGCCCTCCCCGACCGCGTCCACGATCCCCGCCCCGTCCTGGTTCGGGACCTGCGGCGGGTCGACGGACACGCTCGCCTGGCCACCACGCCGGGTCTTCCAGTCCGTGGGGTTCACCCCCGATCGGTGGACCATCAGCCTCACCTCGCCGGGACCGGGGTCGCGCTTCTCGCGCTCCCCCACCTCGAGGACGTCGGGAGCACCGGTTCGGCTGTAGGTCACTGCTCGCATGGGTACGACGCTATGCCAGCGACCCCAGCGAGCGTCACTCGGTCGCGAGCCGGATCCCGAACCCGATGAAGACCAGCGCCGTCGCCGCGTCGATGCGTCGGCGCACGGCGGGGGTGTTCATCCACCGGGTCACCCTGCCCGCGACGCCGAGCAGCACGACCCAGTACACGGCGGTCAGCGCGACGAAGATCGCGCCGAACAACAGCGACACCGGACCGACCGGGTCGCCCTGCGGGATGAAGCCGGGCAGGAAGGCCACGAAGAACACACCGACCTTGGGGTTGAGCAGGTTGCACAGCACGCCGGCCCTGAAACCGGTGCCGAGCACGCCCGCACGCCGCGGCGGTGCCTTCTCGGGCTCCCCGGACTCCTCGACCCGGCCGCGCGAGCGCCACGCCTGCATCCCGAGCCACACCAGGTAGCCGGCGCCGACCACGCGGAGGACGTCGTAGCCGATCTCGCTGGCGCGCAGCATCGCGGCCAGACCGAGCGCGGCCACGCAGACCCAGATGGTCAGTCCGCAGAGGTTGCCGAGCGCGGTGAGCACTCCCTGATGACGGCCGCCCCGCACGATGCTGCGCACCACGATAAGGGTGTCCGGCCCGGGCAGCAGCACGACCAGGGCGGCGGCAACCGTGAACGCGGCGAGGGAGACCAGCATCCGTGCAGGCTACCCCCGCGGGCAGGGCCGGGGCCCGTCGACGTCTCAGCCCCGGATCGCGTCCAGCCGGGCCACGGCCTCGTCGTACTCCGCGAGCAGGGCGGCCATCACCTCGGCCACCGGGCGGACCTCGTTGGTGCGGCCGATGACCTGGCCCGCCGGCATGGACACGGTGGCCGGGTCGTCGCCACGGTTCATCCGGTTGTGGGCGTCGGCGACCAGCAGGTTCTGCAGCGGCATCGGCAGCGGGCTCGGCGCGTCCTCGGCCTCCCAGGCATCGGTCCACCGCGACTTCAGCAGCCTCGCCGGCTTGCCGGTGTAGATCCGGGTGCGCACGGTGTCGGAGGAGTGGGCGCGCAGCAGCGCGTCACGGATGCCGGTGCCCGCGGACAGGTCGTACTCCGCCACGGTCAGCCACAGCGAACCCGTCCACACACCCTGGGCGCCGAGCGCCAGCGAGGCGGCGACCTGCCGGCCGCACCCGATGCCGCCGGCCCCGAGCACCGGTACGTCGGGGCCGACCGCGTCCACGATCTCCGGCGTGAGCACCATCGAGGCGATCTCGCCGGTGTGGCCGCCGGCCTCGTACCCCTGGGCCACGATCACGTCCACGCCGTTGGCCACGTGCGACAGCGCATGCTTGGCCGCACCGGCCAGCGCAGCCACCTTGACGCCGTGCTCGTGGGCCCGCTCGATCACGTCCACCGGCGGCGAGCCGAGCGCGTTCGCGACCAGCACCGGGCGGTGCTCCAGCGCGATGTCGACGTGCGAGCGCGCCACCGAGTGCAGCCAGCCGAGCACGCCCTCCCGGCCCTCGCCCTCCGGCAGCGGCGGCACGCCGAGCTGCTGCAGGGTGCGCTCGACGAAGGAGAGGTGCTCCTCGGGGATCATCGCCTGCAGGTCGGCAGCCTTGCCCTCGGTGGGGACCCGCATCGGCATCACCACGTCCACCCCGTACGGCCGGCCGTCGGTGTGCTCGTCCATCCAGTCCAGGACGTGGTCGAGCTCGTCGGCCTCGTTGAACCGGACGCAGCCCAGCACGCCCAGGCCGCCGGCCCGGGAGACGGCGGCGGCCACCTTCTCCGAGGGGGTGAACGCGAAGATCGGGTGCTCGATCCCGAACACCTCGCACAGGTCGGTGCGCACGGTCAGGCTCCCGTGCCGGTGGGCTGGGCGAGCCCCCGGGCCTTCGGGTAGTTGGCCTTCCCCGTCGCGCTGCGCGGGATCTCCTCGACGAAGGTGACCGAACGGGGCAGCTTGTAGCCGGAGAGCTGGGTCCGCAGGAAGGTGCGCAGCTCCTCCAGGTCCGGGCGCCGCCCCTCGCGCGGCTGGATCACTGCGGAGACCTGCTGGCCGTAGGTGTCGTCCGGCAGCCCCACCACCAGCACGTCGTAGACGTCGGGGTGGCCCTTGAGCGCCACCTCGACCTCCTCGGGGTAGACCTTCTCGCCCCCGGTGTTGATGCAGTTCGAACCCCGGCCCAGCAGGGTGACCTTGTTGTCCGCCTCGATGCGCGCGAAGTCGCCGGGGACGGAGTAGCGCACGCCGTCGATCTCGAGGAACGTCTTCGCGGACTTCTCGGGGTCCTTGTAGTACCCGATCGGGACGCTGCCGGCCCGGGCCAGTCGGCCGACCCGGCCCACGTCGGCGGGGCCGATGATCGTGTTGTCGTCGTCGAGCACCACGGCCTCGGCACCCAGCGAGATGACCGGGCCGTCTCCCTTGATGTTCTCGCTGTCCTGCAGCCCGGTGCCGGAGAAGCCGGTCTCCGAGCTGCCCACCGAGTCGGTGAAGACGGCGTTCGGGAACCGGGACATCCAGCGCTCCTTGACCGGGCGGCTGAAGATCGCGGCGCTGCTCGCGATCGCCAGCAGCGACTGGCCGTCGTACCCGCCTTCCTCGTACGCCTCGATCAGCGGCCTGGCCATCGCGTCACCGGTCATGAACACGCACTGCACGGCGAGGCCGTCCACGACCTGCCAGGTCCGGTGCGGTTCGAACCGGGGCTCGAGCACGGTCAGGTGCCCCGCGAACAGGTGCATCAGCAGGGCCGCCTGCGCGCCACCATGCATCAGCGGGCTGAGCGGGAACATGACCATGGGCTGGTTGGTCTCGGCCTGCTTGGCCTGGTCGTACTCCCCGAGCCGTTCCCCGGTCATGAAGTCGATGCCGCCGCCGAGCACCCGCCAGAAGTCCTCGTGGCGCCACATCACCCCCTTGGGGAACCCGGTGGTGCCGCCGGTGTAGACGACGTACAGGTCGTCGCTGCTGCGGGGCCCGAAGTCCCGCGTGGCGTCCTGACCGGAGAGCGCCTGCTCCCACTCCACGCCGTCGAGTCCGGTCAGGTCCGCGGTGCTGCCCGGGTCGGTGGCGTCGGGCATGGCCACGGCCAGGCGCAGGCGGTCGTGCCTGGGCATGGTCGCGGCGACCATCGGGGCGTAGGGCCGCTCGAACAGCAGGGCGTCCATGTCGGAGTTGTCGAACAGGTAGTCCAGCTCGCCCTCGAGGTACCGGTAGTTGACGTTGATCACCACCGCCCGCAGCTTGAACACGGCGAGCAGTCCCACCACGTGCTCGATGCTGTTCTTGGCGTAGATGCCGACGTGGTCGCCCTTGCCGATCCCCCGGCTCGCCAGGAAGTGCGCCAGCCGGTTGGCCTGTGCCTCCAGCTCGGCGTAGGTGATGGACTGGCCGGCCACCTGGAGCACCGTGCGGTCCGGGACGACGTCGACGGCGTGCTCGAAGAGGTCTGCGATGTTCAGGGCCACGCGGCAAGACTAGAACACGTTCTCATTCTTGACTACCATCGCCCCCATGACGGAGACGACCTCCCCCGCGCCGCACTGCCTCGTCGAGCTCGAGGGGCACACCCTGGTGGTGACCATGAACCGCCCCGAGGCGCGCAACGCCCTGTCCGGAGAGATGCTGCGCATCATGGCCGAGGCCTGGGACCGGGCCAACTCCGACCCCGACGTCCGGGTGGTGATCCTGACCGGTGCCGGCGGCTGCTTCTGCGCCGGCGCGGACCTCAAGGCGATGTCGGACTCGGCGCCGTCGGACAGGTTCGAGTCCGGCGACTTCGACCCGGCGGTGATCAAGCCGCTGCTGAAGGGCTTCCGCCTGACCAAGCCGCTCATCGCCGCGGTCGAGGGCCCGGCGATCGCCGGCGGCACCGAGATCCTGCAGGCCACCGACATCCGGGTGGCCGGGGAGTCGGCGCGGTTCGGCGTCTCCGAGGTCAGGTGGGGGCTCTACCCGCTGGGCGGATCCGCCGTACGGCTGGTCCGGCAGCTGCCCTACACGGTCGCCGCGGACCTGCTGCTCACCGGTCGGCACATCACGGCGCCCGAGGCCAGGGAGGCCGGCCTCGTCGGCCACGTCGTACCCGACGGCCAGGCGCTGGCGAGGGCCTACGAGATCGCGGAACTGGTCTGCTCCAACGGCCCGCTGGCGGTGCAGGCGGTGCTGCGCACCATCCGGGACTCCGAGGGCAGGCACGAGGACGAGTGCTGGTCCGAGGACGCCCGGGTCGGCGCCGCGGTGTTCGCCTCCGACGACGCGAAGGAGGGGCCACGGGCGTTCGCCGAGAAGCGGGCGCCCCGGTTCACCGGCAGCTGACGACTCGGCGGCCCGGCACGTTCTCAGCCCACCGTGCGGTGCACGTTGGGCTCGGTGGACTCGCCCGGCTGCCACGGGGCGATCCAGGGTCCGGTGCCCTCCGACAGGTCCACCACGCCCGCTTCCAGCCAGGTGTGGTCGCCGCCGAGGACCGCGGCGGCCAGCAGCCGGTCGTCCGCATCGGTGTTGTGCCACAGCTCGTGGAACAGATGTCCCACCCGGACCCGCGACTGTCCGCAGAAGGCGTCGGCCAGGCCGTAGGCCTGGGCTCCGAGCTTCGGGTCCTCCGCGCGCAGCATCTCTGCGCGCACGCACGATGCCGCGATCGCGAACAGCTCCGCCCCGATGTCGACGATTCGACCGAGGAACGCCTGCCGGTACTCCATGCCCGCCTGCCAGCGCGCCATCCCGTAGAAGGTCTGCCGCGCCAGCTTCCGGGCCGACCGCTCCACGTAGCGGAGGTGACCGGCCAGCGGGCCGAACTCGTCGTACGACGTCGGGACGGTGCCGCGCCCGGCGACCAGCCCCGGCAGCCACTTCGCGTAGAAGCCGCTTGCCGAGACCGCCGCCCTGCCCTTGGCCCGCAGGTCCGCGTCGTGCGAGGCCAGGTCACCGGCCGCCGACAGGTGGGCGTCGACGGCCTCGCGGGCGATCAGCAGCCGCATGATCTCGCTGGACCCCTCGAAGATCCGGTTGATCCGCAGGTCGCGCAGCATCTGCTCGGCCGGCACCGCACGCTCGCCCCGCGCCCGCAGCGACGCGGCGCTCTCGTAGCCGCGGCCGCCGCGGATCTGGACCAGCTCGTCGGCACACCGCCACGCCATCTCGCTGGCCCACAGCTTGGCCAGGGCGGCCTCGATCCGGCCGTCGGCCGATCCGGCGTCCGCGAGCCCGGCGGAGAGCTCGAAGACCGACTCGAGCCCGAAGGTGGTCGCGGCCAGGAAGGCGATCTTGCTCGACACCGCCTCGTGCTCACCGACCGGCTTGCCCCACTGCACCCGTGCGGCCGACCACTCACGCGCGATCTTCGTGCACCACTTCCCGGCGGCTGCGCACATCGCCGGGATCGAGAGTCGGCCGGTGTTGAGCGTGGTGAGCGCGATCTTGAGACCCTCGCCCTCCTTGCCGAGGCGGTTCTCGGCCGGGACCCGGACCTGGTGGAAGCGGGTAACGCCGTTCTCGATGCCCCGCAGCCCCATGAACGCGTTGCGTCGCTCCACGGTGATCCCGGGGCTGTCCGCCTCCACCACGAAGGCGGTGATGCCGCCCTTGTGGCCGTCGTGCCCGGGGACCCGTGCCATCACCACGACGATGTCCGCGATCACCCCGTTGGTGGTCCACAGCTTCACGCCGTCGAGCAGGTACGCCGACCCGTCCTCGGTGGGCGTCGCCGTCGAGGCCATCCGGGCGGGGTCGGAGCCGACGTCGGGCTCGGTGAGCAGGAAGGCGGTGATCGCACCGGCCGCGCACCGCGGCAGGAACCGCCGCTTCTGCTCCTCGGTGCCGGACTCCTTGACCGGCTCGGGCACCCCGATCGACTGGTGGGCCGAGACCAGTGCCCCGACACTGGGATGGACCGACCCGAGCAGCCCCAGCGCCCGGCCGTAGTCGAGCATCGACAGGCCCAGCCCGCCGTACTCCTCGGGGATCTTCATCCCGAACACGCCCAGCTCGGCCCATCCGGCGATGTACTCGTCGGGGATCCGGTCGTCGCGCTCGATGCGCTCACCGTCCAGGGTGCGGCAGTACTTCTCCAGCCGCTCGAGGAACTCCGCCCCCCGGGCGGCCTGGGCGCCGTCGGGACGTGGGTGGGGGTGGATCAGGGAAAGCTCGAAGCTGCCGAGGTAGAGCTGCTTGGCGAAGCTGGGACGGGTCCAGCCGCTCTCGCGCGCCTCCTCGGCGACCTGGCGTGCCTGCTGCTCGGTGACCTGAGCGGGGTCCTGCACAGTGGACATGATCAGACCTTTCGACTACTCCTCAGTAGTTCGCTACCCACCAGTAGCCCGAACCATGCGCCGCGACCCCTACCCCAGCCGGGTGATTCGGCCCGGCAGCTCCTCGCCGATCATGGGCACGACCGACGAAGGAAGGCCAGTGACCAACCCAGACGACGTCCACGACCTTGTCAGCGGCCACTACGGACGCAGCGACCTCGCGGCGCACATCGTCGCGGCCCTGGCGAGCGCCGGAGCCGATCCCGGGAACCTGACGGTCGCCGACCTGGCCCAGGTGGACCAGCTGCACGCCGGCTTCGCCACCGCCACCCGCTTCCTGGTCGACCGGCTGGAGCTGTCGCCGGAGTCCCGCCTGCTCGACGTCGGCTCGGGGATCGGCGGGCCCGCGCGCCTGGCCGCCTCCACCGGTGCGCTGGTCTCCGGCGTCGACCCGACTCCCGAGCTCGTCGAGGCGGCCACCGAGCTCACCGAGCGGGTCGGGCTGGCCCACCGAGTCACCTTCCGTCTCGCCGACGGGCAGTCACTGCCGTTCCCGGACGCCGAGTTCGAGGCCGCGATGATGGTCCATGTCGGGATGAACGTCCCGGACAAGCGGGCAGTGTTCGACGAGGTACGCCGCGTGCTCGTGCACGGCGGGAGGTTCGGGCTCTACGAGCAGATGCGCATCAACGACGGCCCGCTCCCCTTCCCCGAGCCCTGGGCCGACGACGCCCGCTCCTCGTTCGTCGAGACGCCGGAGGACTACGTCCGGTGCCTCGAGGCTGCCGGGTTCACGGTGCACACGATCGAGGACCGCACCCCCGCCGTCATCGGGCCACCACCCGGTCCGAGTGAGCTCGGTCCGGCGGTGGTCTTCGGCGCGGAGTTCGCCGAGCGTCTCGGCAACAACCTCGAGGCGACGAAGTCCAGGGTGCTGGCGCCGGTGGTGATCCTCGCGCGGGCCACGGAGGGGCCGACCGGCTCGTAGAGTGTCCGGCGTGGGGAACTTCTGGGGACAGTTCGAGCACGATCCCCGGTTCGAAGCGAACGCCGGCCTGCGCGCCTCGGATCGTGAACGCGACCTCGTGCACCAGCTGCTCGCCGACGCCTACGCGGACGGACGGCTGACCCGCGACGAGCTCGACGAGCGGACCCAGCGGGTCACCACAGCACGGACGCTGGCCGACGTGCCGCCCATCGTGGCCGACCTGGTGCCGTCGAACGAGGTCGAGACCCGGCCCGAGTCCCTGCGCTCCGAGGCGGAGCGCCGCTACCGTCGGGACCGCACCGAGGCGGTGTTCGCGCTGACGCCGGCGCTGATCTGCTGGATCATCTGGGCCGCGGTCCTGGTCGGCGGCAGCGGGACCTGGTTCCCGTGGCCGGCGTTCGTGACCATCGGCTGTGGCGCCCCAGTGGCGCGGCTGCTGGTCAACAAGGAGGACCACATCACCTCCCGCCAGCACAGGCTGGAGAAGGAGCAGCGCGAGCAGCTCGAGCAGGCCCCTCCCCGGCTCGACGGCGCCGAGCCCGGATCCGAGGACTGATGCGGTCCGTGGCACAGCATGGTCCTTTCGGGCCAGTGACGTGACCCGGCGCTCCGCTCTAGCGTGGCGGAAGGAGCGAAGGAGGCCCGACATGCCGCTCTACATGGATGTCCACCACATCGACGGCGGAGTCAAGCTCGAGGACGTCGCCAAGGCCCACGCCCAGGACCTGAAGATCCAGAGCGAGCACGGCGTGGACTACAAGTCCTACTGGGTCGACGAGGCGGAAGGGAGGATCTTCTGCCTGGTCGAGGCCCCGGACCCCGACGCCGCCAACACCGTGCACCGCGAGGCACACGGCCTGGTGGCCGACGAGATCCACGAGGTCCGCCAGGGCTGACAGGGGTCGACCCGGGTCCACCGGTCGGGCCCAAACCGGTCGACCGGCTCAGCCGACCGCGCGGGCCGATCCTCCCCAGAACTGTGCGCGCAGCGCCTTCTTGTCCGGCTTGCCCAGGCCCGTCAGCGGCAGCGCATCGACCGCGATCACCTGCTTCGGCGCCTGCACCGAGCCCTTGCGCTCCTTGACGGCCCCCTGGATCTCGGCGACCACGGCGTCGGTCAGCTCCGCGCCGTCCCGCAGTACGACGACCGCGGTGACCGCCTCGCCCCACTTCTCGTCGGGTACGCCGACCACGCCGACCTGGGCGACCGCGGGATGCTCGGCGACCACGTCCTCGACCTCGCGCGGGAACACGTTGAAGCCGCCGGTGACGATCATGTCCCTGGTGCGGTCGATGATGTACCAGAAGCCGTCCCGGTCCTCGCGGGCGACGTCGCCGGTGTGGAGCCATCCGCCGCGGAATGCCTCGTCCGTGTGGTCCGGGAGCTGCCAGTAGCCGCCGGCCAGCAGCGGGCCGGCGACGCAGATCTCCCCCGGCTCACCCTGCGGCACCGGGGTGCCGTCCTCGCCGAGCAGGGCGGTGCGGACGAACGCGCTCGGGCGCCCGCACGAGGACAGCCGCCGTTCGTCGCCGAGGTGGTCGGCCTTCGGCAGGTAGGAGATCGCCATCGGTGCCTCGGACTGGCCGTAGTACTGCGCGAAGATCGGGCCGAACCGGTCGATGGCCTCCTTCAGCCGCACCGGGTTGATCGCCGACGCGCCGTAGTAGACCGTCTCCAGCGAGGACAGGTCGCGGGTGCGCGAGTCCGGGTGGTCCAGCAGCGCGTAGAGCATGGAGGGCACCAGCATGGTGGCGGTGATCCGCTGCTCCTCGATGGCGCGCAGCACCTCGGCCGGGTCGAACTTCGGCAGCACGAACAGCGTGCCGCCCTTGATCACGGTGGGCACGAAGAAGGCGGCGCCTGCGTGGGACAGCGGCGTGCACATCAGGAACTTCGGCGACTCGGGCCACTCCCACTCGGCGAGCTGGATCTGGCTCATCGTGTTCATCTGCCCGGCGGTGCCGATCACGCCCTTCGGCTTGCCCGTGGTGCCGCCGGTGTAGGTGATCGAGACGATGTGGTCCGGCGGCAGCAGCGCGGCCTCGAGCGGCTCCGGCTCGAACGTGGCGGCCGTGGCGGCGAGGTCCTTGCCGACGTGGGCGAGCTCCCCGGGGACGGGCCCGAGCGTGAGCACCCGGCTCAGGTGGGTGCACCGCTCCAGCAGGGCCGCGGCCCGCTCCACGAACGCGGGGACCGGGTCGATGACGAGCGTGGTGATCTCGGCGTCGTCGATCACGTAGGCGTGGTCGTCCAGCGAGCCCAGCGGGTGCAGCGACGTACGCCGGTAGCCCTGGGTCTGGCCGGCACCGAGCACGAACAGCACCTCCGGCCGGTTCAGCGCCAGCAGGGCGCCGGGCTGGTCCCGCCCGGCTCCGAGCGCCTCGAACGCCTGCACGTACTGCGAGATGCGATCGGCGGTCTCGCCGCCGGTCAGGGTGGTCTCGCCGAGGTGCATCACCGGGCGGTCGCGGTGCCGCTTCAGGGCGGCCACCATCAGGTGGCCGTTGTGTACGCCGGTCCGCAGGTCCGTTTCGGTCACGCGGTCAGACTAGAACGTGTTCTAGGTTCTGGGCAATGGGTCGGCCCGTACTCCACCGCAACGTCGGGAGTCTGGTAGGTCTCGCCGCTGCTGGGTCGGTGGCCCGGCATCGCTGGCGCGGTCGAACCGTAGACGTGCCCGGTCGGGGTGGTGGTCACCACCAGGTGCCTCATCCCCGGGCTGGATCGGGCCCGCCAGCCGGGGAGCCGTTTGGCCTGGTTGCAGGCCTCGCACAGGCCCTGGTTGTTGTCTGCGGTGGTGGGGCCGCCTTCGGCAGCGGCCCAGACGTGGTCGGTGTCCCGGATCGGCGCGTCGCACCAGGGCGTGCGGCAGGTCCGGTCGCGAGTGGCGATGAACTCGGCGAGCCCGGTCGGCGCGCAGCGGCGCCGGGAGGCCATCGCGACCAGGGCCCCGGTCACCGGGTGGGTGTAGAGCTGCCGGATCCAGGCCCGAGCGCCGGGGTGTGCCCCATCGGGCCCGGTCGCCCGTCGGACCAGGTCCCGGGCCCACTGGGCCGGCACGGTGCCGTAGCCCTCCAGGTGGGCCGGCTCGGCGTCGCCCCGGAACAGGGTGTGGTCGGTGAGAGCCAGCTTGACCTCCACGTCGGCGCCGTCGGCGGCGGCCCGGCCGGTGACGCGTTCGACGAGGGTGTCGGCCATGATCTGGCCGCGCGACCGCAGGTCGCCGGCGCCCTTGGCCCGGTCGGCGCTGGTCTTGAGCGCGGCGTAGCAGGCCACCCCCATCGCCACCGGCAGCAGCGCGGAGAGCCGGGACATCGTGTCCGGCGCCGGCCGCACCGACACGTGCCGGTCGGCCTCGGCGCGCCGGGCCCGGGCGACGACGCCCTCGGGGTCGAGCTGGTAGGCGAGCCTGCGGACCTCCGCGACCAGGGCACGGTCTCCCCAGCCCTCGACCTTGTCGGTGTCGGCAGCCACCTGGCGGTCGATCTCCTCCCGTGCCTCCAGCGAGAGGTACGCGGTCTCCCGGGCCATCAGGGTGGCGCGCCACTCGTTCAGCCGGCCGGTGGCCAACGCGGCGAAGGTGTGCGGCATCTCGCCCAGGGCCCGCGCCACGCCGAGGTGCAGCGTGCCGCGCGACGCGGACTCGCGCCGGGCGAGCCCGATCTCGGAGGCCAGGCCACGCCCGCGCCGTCGCGCCGGCACCCGCTCGGCCTCCTCCCGCGCCACGCGGACTCGGGCGAGCTCCCGGGTGGCCTTGACCTGCGCGGCGGCCGCGGCCGACTTGAGCTCCTCGGCGAGGCGGATCGCATCGACCAGCTCGGCCTCGGACCGGCAGCCGGGACCCGCGGACACCACGTCCCGCAAAGCGGCCGCACTGTCGAGTTGATCGAACATGTGTTCGATTCTAACAGGCCCCGCCGACAACCGCCACCTCGCCACGCCGGTCCGGTGCTTCTGGGCGCGCTCTTGCCTCACCGCCGTCAGTCGCGCGACGTCACGGCGCCGGGAGGCCGGCGCCTCGCCGAGCTGCTCGGGCTCATTGTCGGTCGCGATCCGCGCACGGGGTCCACCAGCAGGGTCATATCGGCCGCTCAACTCGTTGAGGCTTAGGACGCGCGGAAAACCTTCTCGTTGTGATAGCTGAGGAACTCCTCCGCTGGCCTCAGCCCTGCAGGTTCCGGCACGTGAAGCCTTTTCCCGTTCAGTGCGTAGTAGCTCCGGCCGTTGTCGTACTCGAGGCGGAGGCGTTCCCCGACCACGAAGGAGAAGTCGGGTCGGACGGTCACATAGCCCAGGTCGAACAGGCGGTGCAGGTCCCGCCGCAGCGGGAGCCCGTTGCGGACCTCGTGGCGGCCTCCCTGCGCGTAAGGCCTGATGTGCGCCGCCTCCAGCACGGGCAGGGAATGCTCCCCGGTGACACAACAGGCCCGGGAGTAGGCGTCGAAGACCGCCAGCCGAAATCCGCCCTGGCCCAATCGCGGCCTGACCAGCTGCGGCCTGCCGAAGCGCGCCTCCTGCTCTGCGGCCTCGACCCAGAGCGGCGCAGCCGAGAGGGCTGAGGCGGCCTCCAAACAGGCGCTCCAGATCCGTGCCCCCTCACCATGATCCAACGGGTACCCCTTCCCCGAGACGATGGAGGTCGACCAGTCCTGGGGCGTTCTCACCCAGGCATCGCGAGGGAAGAACACGGGGTCGGCGAGGATTCGGCAACCGATCGGGGTGGACACCGTGGCGGTCGCGCCGGCACGGTTGACATTGATCCGAGCGAGCAGCCCCGCCTCTCCGTCGGCACCGTTCGCCTCGCCGAAGCTCTCCCAGGCAAGCCAGATCGGGAGAGGCTCGGCGCGGACGAAGATCCCGAACCCACCGATCGCGTTGTCGGGCGCCTTCATCTTGAAGAAGAACGGCTCACCAGCACGGAGCGCACGGAAGTTGGTGCCCGACGGGCTCCAGAAGTTGACCTCGTCTTGCACACCTCGCCCTGCGAGGAAGTCGAACCAATTCCGATCGGTGGGCGCCAGGAATCCTCTCATTACTCCGACCGCCTCATCCATGAAGCCGTCACTGTGTCACCCGGTCCTCCCGGTGCGGGTCGGCCCAGTGCTTCTTCAGCACAGGCGCGATCGGGACCCACGACTCGCTCGGCTACCGAGTCCGCACCAGCCACCCAGCGATCCTAGGCAAGATCGCCGCTCGGCGCGGCACGTTCTGGCAACGGGCGCGGGGCCAGGCGTACTTCGTGCACCGACTGCGGGCTGAGCAGCGGCGTGGTCACGCCGGTCCGAAGATCCTGGTCAGTCACCGAGGCAGACTAGAACGTGTTCTAGACTCCGGCAACGGTGCTACCAGGTGTCCACCGGGCGATGGCTGCCGGCTGCTCCGCCGCCGCCGAGGGCCGAGGCGAGCACGGCCGCGATGACCGCCCGGGTCTCCGCGGGGTCGACGACGTCGTCGATCTCGAAGTGCCGGGCGACGTTCAGCGCACCGGCGTGCTGCCGGAGGCGGGCGGTGTGCTCCTGCACGGCCCGTTCCCGCTCGGCCTCGTCAGGGATGCCCGCGAGCTCCTGGCGCATGGACAGGCGCACCGCGCCCTCGAGCCCCATCGCGCCCAGGTGCGCACCCGGCCAGGCAAGGGTCGCCAGCGGCTCGTGGGTGCTGCCGCCCAGCATCGCCTGCGCCCCGAGCCCGTACCCGCGGCGCAGCACCACGCCGACCAGCGGCACCTGCAGGGCGGCGCCGGCGACCAGCAGCCGCGAGGTGTGCCGGACCAGGCCGGTGCGCTCGGCCTCGGGGCCGACCATCATGCCGGGAGTGTCCACGAGGCTGACCACGGCGAAGCCGAACGCGTCGCACAGCTGCAGGAACCGGGCCGCCTTGTCCCCCGCGTCGCTGGTGATCGCCCCGGCCATGTGCAGGGTCTGGTTCGCCACGAAGCCCACCGTGCGTCCCTCGATCCGGCCGAGCGCGGTGACCAGCTCCGGCGCGAACTCCTGCCGCAGGAAGGTCACCGAGTCCTGGTCGGCCAGGGTCTCGATGATCGGGTGTACGTCGTAGGCGCGCCGTTCTCCCTCCGGGACGAGCTCACGCAGCACCGTCTGCTCCGGCACCGACCACTCCTGCCCGGTGGTGGTGAAGTAGCCGAGCAGGTGGCGACACACCGACACCGCTTCCTCCTCGTCGGCCACCACGACGTCGACGACGCCGTTCTCCGACTGCATCTCGACCGGGCCGACGTCCTCGGCAGCGACCTCCCCCAGCCCACCGCCGGCGATCATCGCCGGGCCGGCCATGCCGAGGCTCGCCCTTCGGGTGGCCACGATCAGGTCCGAACAGCCCGCAAGGACGGCGTTGCCGGCGAAGCAGTTGCCGGCCACGACCGCGATGCGCGGCACCCGTCCGGACAGTCGGGCCCACAGCGCGAAGGACCGCACGTCCAGGGCGGAGACCAGCGGGACGTCGGTGTCACCGGGCCGGCCGCCCCCGCCCTCGGTGAAGAAGACCGCGGGCAGCCCGAGCCGCTCGACCAGGCCGATCAGGCGGTCGGACTTGCGGTGCCCGCGCATCCCCTGGGTGCCGGCCATCACGAGGTAGTCGTAGGAGAGCACCGCGCAGGGGGCGCCGTCGACCCGGGCGAGCCCGCCGACCAGGCCGTCGGCGGGCGTCCGGGCGAGCAGGTCGTCGAGGTCGCGGCGCTGTTCCTGGGCGGCCGTGATGAACCGGCCGTACTCCACGAACGAGCCCACGTCGACCAGGTCGGCGATGTTCTCCCGGGCGGTGCGCCCACCCTGCGCATGCCGGCGGGCGACCGCCTCCGGACGGGCCGCGTCCTCGGTGAGGGCACGCCGGGCCAGTACGTCGAGCAGCTCGGGGCGGATCTCCACGCAGCGAGCCTAGGGTGCCGGCGTCAGGAGGCCGCGCCCAGCGTGAACTCCGCATGGCTGATCACTACACCGGGGTGCCGGCCGGGGCGCAGCCAGCGGGCGAGATCGCCGTGGGAGCTCACCGCGACCGTCACCAGGGCGGGGCGGGCGGTGCCGCGGAACTCCAGCCGCGAGGCGCGCACCGACCCGTCGGCGAACTCCTGGCGTGCCTGTCCGGTGCTGTGCAGGGGCAGCTCCGGCCCGAGGCTGTGGGCGTGGGCGCCGACCGTCCACTGCGGGCCGTCGCTGGCCGAGGCGGTCATCTCCCGGTCGATCTCGCCGGTGAAGGAGGCCAGGGTCTTCGGCATCGCCCAGTTGGTGCGGCCGCCGACCAGGCTCTCCTCGGAGTCGACGGACATGAACGCCACCGTGCCGAACGGGTTGCGACCGTCACGGGAGGCGACCAGGCCGAGCACCTCGTCGTACGGGCCCACGGGGGTGGCCGAGTAGCGCACGAACCCGCCCACCACCGCAAGCGCGGACGAGCGCGACAGCGCGGGCGAGAGTGCACTGCGGGCCGCCGCGCCACCCCTGCCGAGCCACATCATCGCCCGGCACTGCACCGACCAGGGCGCCTCCGCACGGTTGTCCGGGAGCCGGTCGACCAGCGCCTCGGTAAGGATGGTCTCGGCGATGCCGGGCAGGCCGGTGAGCTCAGGACGCTGCCTCATCCGACCACCTCGGCCACCCGGCGTACCTCCTCCGGCGTGCGCAGGCTGAGCAGCAACGTGGTCACGCCGGTCTCCTCCCACGCCGCGACCCGCTCACGCACGTAGCCGGCGTCACCGACGATGTGCATGTCCTCGACGAGCTCGTCGGGGATGAGCGCGGTCGCCTCGTCCCGCTTGCCGGCCAGGTAGAGCTCCTGCACCTCGTCGCTGATGGTGTCGTAGCCCATCCGGTCGAACACGTCCTTGTGGAAGTTCGCCTGCTTCGCCCCCATGCCACCCATGTACAGCGCTGCCATCGGCTTCAGCGCGTCCATCACCCCGCGCCGCTCCTCCTCGCCCGAGGTGACCTGCAGGTGGCAGGTGGCGGCGATCTCGAAGTCATCGCGCGCCCGCCGCGCACCCGGCCGGGCGAACCCCTCGTCCAGCCACGGCTGGTACATCCCGGCGGACTTCGGGGTGTAGAAGATCGGGATCCAGCCGTCGGCGATCTCCGCGGTCTGCGCGACGTTCTTCGGTCCCTCGGCCCCCAGCCAGATCGGTACGTCGGCGCGCAGCGGGTGCACGATCGGCTTGAGCGGCTTGCCCAGGCCCACCGAGCCGGGGCCCGCGTAGGGCAGCGGATGGTGCGGTCCGTCGTTGGTCACCGGCCCCTCACGGGCAAGCACCTTGCGGATGATGTCGACCACCTCGCGGGTGCGCGCCAGCGGTTTCGCGAAGGGCTGGCCGTACCAGCCCTCCACGACCTGGGGGCCACTCACGCCCATGCCGAGGACCACGCGCCCCCCGGAGAGGTGGTCGAGGGTGAGCACGTGCATCGCGATGCTGGTCGGCGTACGCCCCGACATCTGCACGATCGAGGTCCCCAGCCGCAGCCGTGAGGTCTCCCGGCCCCACCAGGCCAGCGGCGTGAACGCGTCGGAGCCCCACGCCTCGGCCGCGAACAGCGCGTCGAAGCCGGCCGCCTCGGCAGCCGCAGCCAGCTCCGCGGTCCCGTCCGGGGGCCCGGCACCCCAGTAGCCCAGCTGCAGTCCGAGTTTCATGGCCACACCCTGCCAGACACCCTTGCCAGAAGATAGAACGTGTTCTAGTTTCGGACGGTGCCTTCAACTGCGCCTTCTGCGGGACCTTCCGAGACGCTGCACGCACGCATGCAGGTCGAGTTCGACTACACCCGGTCGCTCGGCCCGGTGCTCTCGGAGTTCATGACCGGGCTGATGCACCGGCGGGTCCTCGGCGGGAGGCTCGCCGACGGGCGGGTCGTGGTCCCGCCGCCGGAGTACGACCCCGCCACGCACCAGCCGGTGGCCGAGCTGGTGCCGGTCGAGGAGACCGGCGTGGTGCGGAGCTGGTCCTGGGTCGCCGAGCCGTTGGCGGACCAGCCGCTCGACCGGCCGTTCGCCTACGCCCTGGTGCTCCTGGACGGCGCCGACGCGCCGTTCCTGCACGCGGTCGACGTGGCCTCCCCCGAGGACATCGGGACCGGCATGCGGGTGCGAGTCCGGTGGCGCGACCAGCCGCAGGGGCGGATCACCGACATCGTCTGCTTCGAGCCTGAGCCGGCGGCTGCCCGCGGGGAACGAGCGGGAAGCGTCGTGGGCGAGGGTCGAGCGCGACCACGGCCGAGGGACGAGGCCGCGACGGAGCAAGCGGGGCGAGATGCGGTCACCACCACGGTCACCCCGGTGAACCTGTCCTACGACTACGTCGCCTCCCCGGAGGAGTCCGCCTTCGGGCGGGGGCTGCACGAGGGCCGGATCCTCGCCCAGGCCTGCCCGGTGTGCCACAAGGTCTACGTCCCGCCCAAGGGCGCGTGTCCGGTCGACGGGGTGCCGACCAGCGAGCCCGTGGAGCTTCCCGACGCCGGGATCGTGACCACGTTCTGCATCGTCAACGTGCCGTTCCTGGGGCAGAGGATCAAGCCGCCGTACGTCTCGGCGTACGTGCTGCTCGACGGCGCCGACATCGCCTTCTTGCACCTGATCCTGGGCTGCGACGCGCACGACGTCCGGATGGGCATGCGCGTCAGGGCGGTGTGGAAGCCCCCGGAGGAGCGGGGCTTCTCGCTGGAGAACATCAGCCACTTCGAGCCGACCGGTGAACCGGACGCGGACTTCGAGACGTACCGGAAGCACCTGTGAGGAGGGGCGCACATGCGTGAGGTAGCGGTCGTGGGCTTCGCCCAGCGGCAGATGCGGGTCTTCGACGGCTCCCCCAACTGTGTGGAGCTGCTGGTCCCGATCCTGCACGAGCTGTGGCAGCAGACCGGCTGGAGCAAGGCAGACATCGGCTTCTGGTGCTCCGGCTCCAGTGACTACCTGGCCGGCCGGTCCTTCAGCTTCGTCACCGCGGTCGACGCGATCGGCGCGGTGCCGCCGGTCAGCGAGTCCCACGTGGAGATGGACGCGGCGTGGGCGCTGTACGAGGCATGGCTGAAGATCCAGACCGGGGAGGCCGACACCGCGCTGGTCTACGGGTTCGGGAAGTCCTCGGCCAGCCCGTTGCGCCGTACCCTCGCGCTCCAGCTGGACCCCTACACGGTCACTCCGCTGTGGCCCGACACGGTCTCGATCGCGGGCCTGCAGGCCCGGCTCGGGCTCGAGCAGGGCGCCTGGGACGAGAAGCAGATGGCCGAGGTGGTCGCGCGCTCCCGGACCAGCGCGGCCGACAACGAGTACGCCGTGACGAAGGGCCAGACCAGCGTCGAGGACGTCCTCGCCGAGCCGGTGTACGCCGACCCGCTGCGCCGCTCGGACTGCGCACCGGTCACCGACGGTGCCGCCGCCATGGTGATCGCCGCCGTGGACCGGGCCCGCGACGCCCGCGAGCGGCCCGCGGCCATCACGGGAATCGCACACAACGTCGACCCGATCGGCCTGGGCACCCGCGACCTGCTCCGCTCCCCCAGCGCTGCGGCCGCGGCGGCCGCCGCCGGCACCGACGGGGTGCAGCTCGCCGAGCTGCACGCGCCGTTCAGCCACCAGGAGCTGCTGCTGCGCGAGGAGCTGGGCCTCGGCGACGACGTGGAGGTCAACCCGTCCGGCGGTGCGCTGTGCGGCAACCCGATGTTCGCCGCCGGCCTGGTCCGCATCGGGGAGGCCGCACGACGGATCTGGTCGGGCGAGGCGGACCGCGCGCTCGGCCATGCCACCAGCGGGCCGGCGCTGCAGCAGAACCTGGTGTGCGTGATGGAGGGAGCCTGATGGCCAAGCGGCCGGCAGCCGTGGTCGGGGTGGGCCAGACCCACCACCGCGCCAAGCGCGAGGACGTCTCGATGCCCGGCCTGCTCCGGGAGGCCGTCGACCGGGCGCTCGAGGACGCAGGCGCCACCTTCGACGACATCGACGCGGTCGTGGTCGGCAAGGCACCCGACCTGTTCGAGGGCGTGATGATGCCCGAGCTGTTCCTCGCCGACGCCATCGGCGCCACCGGCAAGCCGCTGCTCCGGGTGCACACCGCCGGCTCGGTGGGTGGCTCCACGGCGATCGTGGCGGCCTCGCTGGTCCAGTCCGGCGTCCACGAGCGGGTGCTGACCGTCGCCTTCGAGAAGCAGTCGGAGTCCAACGCGATGTGGGCGCTGTCGGTTCCGGTGCCGTTCACCATGCCGGTACACGCCGGCGCCGGCGGCTACTTCGCCCCGCACGTCCGCTCCTACATCCGTCGGTCGGGCGCACCCGCCGAGGTCGGCGCGATGGTGGCGGCCAAGGACAGGCAGAACGCGCTGAAGAACCCCTACGCCCACCTGCACAACGAGGGCACGACGGTGGAGAGCGTGCTGGCGTCCCAGATGCTGTGGGACCCGGTCCGGTACGACGAGACCTGCCCCTCCTCCGACGGCGCGTGCGCCATGGTGATCGCCAGTGAGGCCGCCGTGGACGCCTCGGACGCCTCGGACCCGGCCTGGATCCACGGACAGGTGATGCGCTCGGAGCCCCTGGCCTACGCCGAGCGCGACCAGGCGAACCCCCGGGCGGGCCGCGACGCCGCGGCGTACCTGTGGCGGCAGACCGGCATCACCGACCCGCTGCGCGAGGTCGACTGCGCAGAGGTCTACGTGCCGTTCTCGTGGTTCGAGCCGATGTGGATGGAGAACCTCGGCTTCGCCGACGAGGGCGGGGGCTGGAGGCTCACCGAGTCCGGCGCCACCGCACTGGACGGGGCGCTCCCGGTGAACATGAGCGGCGGGGTGCTCTCCTCGAACCCGATCGGGGCCTCGGGCATGATCCGCTTCGCCGAGGCCGCCCTGCAGGTCCGGGGCCGCGCCGGGGAGCACCAGGTGGACGGGGCCGCCCGCGCGCTGGGACACGCGTACGGCGGCGGCTCGCAGTTCTTCGCGATGTGGCTGGTCGGCAGCCAGAAGCCCGGATAGGACGGGTCAGACCGGCAGCCGGACCTCCAGCACCGTCCGGCCGGGATCGCCGTGGATGGTGATCTCGCCGCCGTGCCGCTCGACCACGATCCGCCGCGCGATGTCCAGGCCGAGCCCGGTCCCCTTGCCCACGTCCTTGGTGGTGAAGAACGCCTCGAAGGCCCGCGTGACCACCTCGGGCGGCACGCCCGGACCGGTGTCGCAGACCTCGACAACCACCCGGTCACCGTCGCGCCTGGTCGCCAGCCGGAGCGTGCCGCTGCCGGCCATCGCGTCCAGCGCGTTGTCGATGAGGTTGGTCCACACCTGGTTGAGCTCTCCCGGGAACACATCGACCGCGGGGACGTCGCTGCCGTAGTCGCGCACCACCTGCACCGCCGCCGGGACCTTGTGGCCGAGCATGACCAGGGTGCTCTCGATCCCCTCGGTGACGTCGATGCGTTGACGGGAGCCGCGGTCCATCTGGGAGTAGGACCGCACCGCGGACACCAGCTCCGAGACCCGCCGGGTCGACTCGTGCACCTCGTGCAGCAGCGAGGCCAACGAGAGGGCCGCGGAGACCCACTCCAGCCCCGGGGCCAGCGCCGGCCCGAGCAACCCCCGAGCGCGGTCACACCAGGCGACCTCGGCCCCGGCCGCGGCCAGCGCCGGGGCGAGGTCCCAGCCGCGCTCGACGTCGTACTCCTCCAGCCAGTCGGTCAGCTCGTCCTCGCGGTCCGCCAGGACGAGTGCGTCGGACGATGCAGCCGGCCCGGACAGCTCGATGCGCAGCGCGTCGAGGGCGGTGAACTGACCGGGCGAGATCCCGCCCTCGGCGAGCGTCCGCAACGAGGCGAGCAGGGTCGCGTTGACCTGCTCGAGCGCGGCGACCGCACGCACCGCGGCGGCCGCGGGGTTGTTCAGCTCGTGGGCCAGGCCGGCGGAGAGCCGGCCCAGGGTGACCAGGGAGTCACGCTGCCGCGCGGTCGCCTCGATCCGCCGGGCGGTGCCGTACAGCCCGCTGACCAGGTGCACCCCGAAGGGGAACCACGCCTCGAAGCACTCGCGCAGGGACTCCGCCGGCACCTTGAGCATTCGTCCGGGTGCGGCCCCCCGGCCGGTCGCGAGGTACACGCTCTGCTCGTCCCAGGCCCGGAAGCCGCCGGACCACACGCCGGGCACGGCCATCCGGCCCACCACCACGTCCTCCCGGCCGACGTGGCGCACCAGGTCCAGGCTGCCGTCGAGGAGCACCCACCACGAGTCGGCGTGCTCCCCCTCGCGGAAGACGACGTCGTCGCGCTCGAACCGGGCCTCGGTGCCGGCCGCGAGCAGCTGGTCCAGCTGGTCATCGCCGAGACCGTCGAAGAGCGCGATCGGGCGCAGGTCCTCCAGGGCGATCACGTCGTCGCCAAGTAGCGGTGGAGGTGGTAGACCGACATCGCGCCCTCGCCGACCGCGGAGGCGACCCGCTTCATCGACTCCCGGCGTACGTCGCCCGCGGCGAACACGCCGGGCACGCTGGTCTCCAGTGAGTACGGCGGCCGGGCCAGCGGCCAGTGGGCCCCGTTGCCCAACAGCTCCGGTCCGGTCACCACGAAGCCGTGCGGGTCACGCGTGACCGTCGTGCCCAGCCAGTCGGTGCGCGGCGCGGCCCCGATGAAGACGAACAGCCACCCGGCAGGCACCTCCTCCTCGACGCCACCGGCCCGGTCGGCCAGCGTCAGCGCCTCGAGGTGGCCCTCTCCCCGGGCGGCCACCACCTCGGTACGCGTCCGCACCTCGATGACCGGTGACTCCAGGATCCGGTCGACCAGGTAGCGCGACATCGTCGCGTCCAGCGAGGGACCCCGCGCGAGCAGGACCACCCGCTTCGCGTACCTGGCGAGGTTGAGCGCGGCCTGGCCGGCGGAGTTGGCCGCACCGACGAGGTAGACCTCCTCCCCCGCGCACTGGGAGGCCACGCTGGCGTCGGCCCCGTAGTAGATCCCGCGTCCGGTCAACGCGTCGACACCGGGCGCGCCGAGCCGGCGGTAGGAGACCCCGGTGGCCACGATCAGCGCACGCGCCTCGATGTCCCGGGCGCCGGAGTCCCCTCGGCCCTCCGCCAGCAGCACGGCGCGCGCGGGGCCACGGGCCTCGAAGCCGACCACGTCGCGGGCGAGCACCACCTCGGCTCCGAACCGGGACACCTGGGCCATCGCCCGATGGGTGAGGTCGGCCCCGGTGAGCCCGCGCGGGAAGCCGAGGTAGTTCTCGATCGCGGCGCTCTGGCCGGCCTGTCCGCCCGGCGCCTCGCGCTCGACGATCACCGTGCTCAGCCCCTCCGAGGCCGCGTAGACGGCGGCGGCGAGGCCCGCGGGACCGCCGCCGACGATGCACACGTCGTACAGCTTCTGCTGGGCGGTGGTCCGCAGCCCGAGCGTGCGCGCCACCTCCAGCGGGGTCGGTGACAGCTGCGGGTCGCGCTCGGGGACGAGCACCATCGGCAGCGTCTCGGGCCCCACGCCGGCCGCGACGCGCAGCCGCTCGCCCTCGGGGTCACGCTCGACGTCCAGCCAGCGGTAGGGCACGTGGTTCCGGGTCAGGAACTGCCGGATCTCGTATGCCCGGTCCGACCACCGGTGCCCGACCACCCGCACCGAGACCGACGCCTCGGGATGGGCACCACGCCAGTCGTCGAGGAGGTCTTCGACGATCGGGTACAGCCGCTCCTCGGGCGGATCCCAGGGCTTGAGCAGGTAGTAGTCCAGGCCGATGTCGTTGATCGCGCGGATGGCCACGTCGGTGTCGGCGTACGCGGTCAGCAGCAGGAACTTGGCCGTCGGGGCCTGCTCCCTGGCCCGCTCCAGCATCTCGATGCCGGTCATCTCGGGCATCCGCTGGTCGGCCGCGATCAACGCCACGGGCTGCTCGCGCAGGGCCATCCGGGACAGCAGTCCGAGGGCCTGCGGGCCCGAGGCCGCACGAGCGATCCGGTAGTCGGCACCGAAGCGGGCACGCAGGTCCCGGCTGATCGCAGCGGACACCTCGGGGTCGTCGTCGACGGTCAGGATGACGGGTTTGCTCACGCGTTCTCCGAGCGCTCTCCCGAGACCGTGCCGCGGACGATACGCCGAGAAGCCGCCCGCCACCATGGCCCGATGGGATGGCCCCGAGCCTCCCGGTTAGGGTCAACGCCATGACCTCACCCCACGCAAACGCGCTTCGCTTGCCTTTCCGCGGGGGCCCCGAGTGATCGAGCTGCTCTCCGCCCGCGAGATCGACCAGATGCGACCGGCGGGCCGTTTCGTCGCCGAGGTGCTCACCGCCCTGCGCGACAAGGCCGCCGTGGGCGTCAACCTGCTCGAGCTCGACGAGCTCGCCCACCAGATGATCCGCGACCGCGGGGCGACCTCGTGCTACATCGACTACCACCCCTCGTTCGGCGCCTCGCCGTTCGGCAAGGTGCTGTGCACGTCGGTCAACGACGCGGTGCTGCACGGTCTGCCGCACGACTACCCGCTCGCCGACGGCGACCTGCTCAGCCTCGACTTCGCGGTTGAGGTCGACGGCTGGGTGGCCGACTCCGCCACCAGCGTGGTGGTCGGTACGCCGGACGCGGCCGACCTGGCCCTGATCGCGACCACCGAGCGGGCCCTGGAGGCGGGCATCGCCCAGGCACAGGCGGGCAACCGGCTCGGCGACATCAGCCACGCGATCGGCGATGTCGCGCGTGGCGAGGGCCTGGGTGTCAACCTGCAGTTCGGGGGCCACGGCGTCGGCCGGACCATGCACCAGGACCCCCACGTCACCAACGACGGCCGGGCCGGCCGGGGCCTGCGGCTGCGGCCCGGACTGGTGATCGCGATCGAGCCGTGGTTCATGCACACCACCGACGAGATCTACACCGACCCCGATGGCTGGACCTTGCGCAGCAAGGACGGCTCCCGGGGCGCCCACAGCGAACACACGATCGCGATCACCGAGGACGGCCCCCAGCTGCTCACCGCACGGTCATGACCCGCACGCAGCAGCCGCCGGCGCCCGGGTCCAGGCAGGCGCGGGTGTGCCGGCAGCCCAGCCCCTCGACCACCCCGGCCACGTAGTCCCGGTTCAGTCCGCACACCAGCTCACCGTGCTCCGCGGCCAGCCGGTCGAAGGGGCAGTTGCCCAGCACCAGGTCCTCGTCGGCGACCGCGGGCTCATAGCCCCGCTCGGTCAGCACGCCGGAGGTGCGCTCCAGCTCGGTGCCGCGGCCGTCGTACGCCGCACCGTCCCGCTGTCCGGCGGCCTGCGCCTCGGCGACGAGTGACCCTGCCAGGTCGGCGCCGGCGAGCGAGCACTGCACGGCCGCGGCCAGCACCTGCCCGACCAGGTCGTAGTGGCGCGGCGGCACCGACACCGCCACCTCGTGCGCCGCACGACGGTAGAGCTTGGTGGGCCGGCCGGCGCCCGGGCCGGACCTGCCGGAGAGCCGGCGGTACTCCACCTCCAGCAGCCCCGCGTCGACCATCCGGTCGAGGTGGAACCGGGCCGAGTGCGACGGCAGCCCGGTGGCCCGGGCAGCATCCTCCCGTCCGACCGGCTCGCCGCGCCCGGCGACGTACTCGTAGAGCCGTCGGCGGGCCGGGTCGTCGAGTGCGCCGATCGCCGTGATGGCGGACACTGGCTCCATGGACTCCTCGCCGCTGCTTGACCTGATCTCTAAAAGAGAGAATAGTCTGTTTTAGAGGTCGTCGTCCAGCAGGAGGTCCGATTTTGAGCACGCTCACCGAGTCCGCAGCCGTCGAGTCGCCGGTACGCCGGCTCCGCACCACGCCTCCGCCCCAGGCGGTCGAACCGGACCGGGCCACCCGTGCGGCCGGCGAGATGCTGCGGGCGCTCGGGCTCCCGGTCGACTCCCCCGACCTGCAGGACACCCCCCGGCGGCTCGTGGACGCCTACACCGAGCTGCTCACGGTCCCCGAGTTCGACCTGACCACCTTCGAGAACGCCGCCGGCTACGACGAGCTGGTGCTGGTGCGCGACATCGGGTTCCGGTCGCTGTGCGAGCACCACCTGCTGCCGTTCACCGGGGTCGCCCACGTGGGCTACCTGCCGGCCGACCGCATCCTCGGGTTGTCGAAGTTCGCCCGGGTGGTGGATTTCTTCGCCCGTCGGGCACAGACCCAGGAGAGGCTGACCATCCAGGTCGCCGACCACCTCCAGAACAGGCTCACACCCCGGGGGGTCGGCGTCGTGATCGAGGCGGAGCACAGCTGCATGACGTTGCGTGGAGCACGCGCCGAGGGCGCCCGGACGGTCACCTCGACCCTGCGCGGGCGGCTGCGCGAGGACCCGTCCACCCGCGCCGAGTTCCTGTCCCTGACCCGAGAAGGACGTGATAGCCGATGACTGCTCCGATCGTCGTGGTGGGTGGCGGCCTGGCCGCCGGCACTGCCGTGACCACGCTCCGGGAGGAGGGGTACGACGGCGACGTCGTGCTGTTCGCCGAGGAGCCGCACCCGCCGTACGAGCGTCCGCCGCTGTCGAAGGCCTACCTGATGGGCAAGCAGCCCGCCGAGAAGGCCCTGGTGCACGAGCGCAGCTGGTACGCCGACAACGGCGTGGACCTGCGCACCACGACGCCGGTGACCCGGATCGACCCCGACGCGCACACCGTCCGTGCCGGCGACGCCGACACCGGCTACGCCAGGCTGCTGCTGGCGACCGGCGCGATCCCCCGGCGGCTGGGCATGGTCGACGACAGCGGTGTGCCGGCCACGTACCTGCGCACGCTCGAGGACTCGACGGCGCTGCGCGACCGGCTGCACCCCGGACGACGGATCGCGATCATCGGGGGCGGCTGGATCGGCCTGGAGGTGGCCGCGGCCGCACGCGAGGCCGGGGCGGAGGTGGTGGTGCTGGAGGCGCTCGACCTGCCGCTGCTGCGGGTGCTCGGCTCCGAGGTGGCCACCAGCTTCGCCTCGCTCCACCGCGAGCACGGGGTCGACCTGCGCACCGGCGTCGGGGTCGAGAGCATCGAGCCGCACGGCTCCGGCGTACGGCTCGGCCTGGCCGACGGTGACACCCTCGATGCCGACCACCTCGTGGTCGGGGTGGGGGTCTCGCCGTCCACCCAGCTCGCCGAGGCGGCAGGCCTCGATGTCGCAGGCTCCGACGCCGGGGGCGGCATCCTGGTCGACTCCGGGCTGCGGACCTCGGCTCCGGACGTGTTCGCAGCCGGCGACGTGGCCAACGTCGACCACCCCGTGCTCGGTAGGCGACTGCGCGTGGAGCACTGGGACACCGCGCTGCAGCACGGGAAGGTGGCCGGGACCAACCTCGCCGGCGGCGAGGCAGCCGCCGACGCGTTGCCGTACTTCTTCACCGACCAGTACGACCTCGGCATGGAGTACGTCGGCAACGCCGGCCCGGACGACTACGACCGGGTCGTGGTGCGCGGCAACCTCGACGGCGACCGGGTGTTCAGCGCGTTCTGGCTGTCCGGCCACCGGGTGCTGGCCGGGATGCACGCGAACGACTGGGACGCGATCGACCCGATCCGGGCCCTGGTCGGCAGCAGCGTCGACCCCGACCGGCTCGCCGACCAGGCGGTGGCGCTGGCCGACGTACCCGACGGGGCCGCTCAGGAGTAGCTGACCGGGAGCTCCTTGATCCCGTTGATCCACGCGTGCCGCAGCCGCCGCGGCTCACCGCGCCCGGCGATGGCCGGCATCTTGTCCGCGATCGTGTTGAAGATGATCTCGACCTCGAGCCGGGCCAGGTTGGCACCGATGCAGTAGTGCGCGCCGTGGCCGCCGAAGGCCAGGTGCGGGTTGGGGTCGCGCATGACGTCGAACCGGTCCGGCTGGTCGAAGACGTCCTCGTCGTGGTTGCCGCTGGCGTAGAAGATGCCGACCCGCTGGCCCTTCTTCACCTGCTGGCCGCCGACCTCGACGTCGTTGAGCGCCGTGCGCTGGAAGACCGTGACCGGGGTGGCCCAGCGGATGATCTCGTCCACCGCGGACTGGGGGCGCTGCTTCTTGTACAGCTCCCACTGGTCGGGGTTTTCGAAGAACGCGAGCATGCCGTGGGTGATCGCGTTGCGGGTGGTCTCGTTGCCGGCCACGGCCAGCAGGATCACGAAGAACCCGAACTCGTCCTCGGTGAGCTCGCCGTGCCCGTCGACGTCCGCGGTGATCAGCTTGCTGATGATGTCGTCCTGGGGGTTGCGCTTGCGCTCCTCGGCCAGGCCCATCGCGTAGCCGAGGATCTCGGTCGCGGCGCCCTCGGGGTCCGCGTTGTAGTCGGGGTCGTCGTAGGCCAGCATCTGGTTGGACCAGTCGAACAGCTTGCGCCGGTCCTCCTGCGGTACGCCGAGAAGGTCGGCGATCGCCTGCAGCGGCAGCTCGGCGGCGACGTCGGCGACGAAGTCCCCCTCACCCTTCGCGATCGCGTCGTCGACGATGGTCTCGGCGCGCTGAACCAGGGTGTCGTGCAGGGCACCGATGGCCCGCGGCGTGAACCCGCGGCTGATGATCTGGCGCAGCTTGGTGTGGTCCGGCGGGTCGTGGTGGATCAGCATGGCCCGCTGCAGCTCGACCTGCTCGCGGGTCATGTCCGGCCCGAAGCGGATGATCACGCCGTTCTCGTTGGTGGAGAAGTCGTTGCTGTTCTTCGACACCGCGGCGATGTCGGCGTGCTTGCTGACTGCCCAGAAGCCGGTGTCGAGGAACCCGGCCCGCGCCTCGGGCTTCTGCTCGATCCACCACACCGGGGCGGTGCGACGCAGCTCGAGGAACTCCTGCAGCGGGATGTGCTGCTGGCACAGGTCGGGGTCGGTCGGGTCGAAACCGGCGGGCAGGGCGGGCGGAGCGGTCACCAGGGGCCTCCAGATGTGAAACACGTTCTAGTGGGAGAGGTTACCTACCGCTGGTTTGTTTCGGAAGGGGGACACGAGAACGTGTTCTAGTTTTCTGCGTTAGTCTCGTTCCATGGGCAACCCGGTGATCATCGACGCAGTCCGCACCCCCCTGGGCAAGCGGAGGGGAGGACTGGCCGGCGTACACCCCGCCGACCTGCTGGGGCACGTGCAGCGTGAGGTGCTCGACCGTGCCGGCCTCGACCCGGCGCGGGTGGAGCAGGTCGTCGGCGGCTGCGTGACGCAGGCGGGCGAGCAGGCAGGCGACATGGTGCGGCGCTCGTGGCTGCACGCCGGTCTCCCCCAGCACACCGGGGCCACCACCATCGACGCCCAGTGCGGCTCCGGCCAGCAGGCGACCCACCTGGTCAACGACCTGATCGCAGCCGGGACGATCGACGTCGGCATCGCTTGCGGGGTCGAGGCGATGTCGCGCGTACCCCTCGGCGCCAACGTCCCTCCGGGCACGGGCGACCCCCGGCCGCCGTCGTGGGACATCGACATGCCCAACCAGTTCGAGGCGGCCGACCGGATCGCCGGCAACCGGGGCCTGTCGCGCAGCGACCTCGAGGAGTTCGGGCTGTCCTCGCAGCGCAAGGCCCGGGTCGCGGCCGACGAGGGCCGCTTCAAGCGCGAGATCGCGCCGCTGAGCGCACCCGTGGTCGACCGCGCGAGCGGGGAGCCCACCGGCGAGACACGGCTGGTCGACGCCGACGAGGGCATCCGCGAGACCACGCTGGAGGGACTGGCCGGCCTGAAGCCGGTGCTGCCGGACGGGTTGCACACCGCCGGCACCTCCTCCCAGATCACCGACGGCGCCGCGGCCGTGCTCCTGATGGACGCCGACCTGGCCGACTCACTCGGGCTGGTCCCGCGCGCCCGGGTGGTCCGCCACGTGCTGTACGGCGCCGATCCGTACTTCCACCTCGACGGACCCATCGACGCCACCCGGGCGGTGCTGGACAAGGCCGGCATGGCACTGTCCGACATCGACCTGTTCGAGGTCAACGAGGCATTCGCCGCGGTGGTGCTGTCCTGGGCCGGGGTGCTGTCGCCGGACATGTCCCACGTCAACGTCAACGGCGGCGCGATCGCGCTGGGCCACCCCGTCGGCGCCACCGGAGCGCGGCTGGTCACCACCGCCCTGCACGAGCTCGAGCGCCGGGACACCACCACCGCCCTGCTCACGGCGTGCGCGGGCGGCGCGATGGCCGCCGGCACGATCCTGGAGCGTCTGTGATCGCGCCCGCGGTCTCACATCTTCGGTTGCGAGACCGCAGCCACCCTCAGGCTCCATAGACCGGGTCGGGTACGGCGGCCTGCGCGACGAGGGTCCGCAGCGCGTCGCCGACCTCGGCGGCCTCCCAGCGGCGGCCGAGGTCGCGACGCGGTCCGTGCCGCCAGCCCTCCTCGAGGCAGATCTGCCCGCCCTCGATCTCGACCACCCGTCCGGTGACGTCGCAGTCGGCCGAGGCCAGCCAGGCCACCACCGGCGAGTTGTCCTCCGGGACGGGCATGGCCGAGGTGTCGAACGCACCCTCGGTCATCCGGGTGCGGGCGACCGGCGCGATCGCATTGACCAGCACGCCGTACCGCTGCAGCTCCGCCGCCGCCACCAGGGTCATCGCGGCGATCCCCGCCTTCGCCGTGGAGTACGTCGTCTGCCCGATCGAGCCCTGCAGGCCGGCACCGGAGGAGGTGTTGACCACCCGGGCGGCCCGCGGACGACCGGCCTTGGACTCGCCGCGCCAGTAGGCCCCGGCGTGCCGCAACGGCGCGAAGTGGCCCTTCAGGTGCACCCGGATGACCGCGTCCCACTCCTCCTCGGCGGTGTTGACCAGCATCCGGTCGCGGACGAACCCGGCGTTGTTGACCAGGATGTCGAGTCCGCCGAAGGCCCCGACGGCCCGCTGCACCATCGCCTCGGCCTCGTCGAAGTCGGCGACGTCGGCGCCGTTCGCGACCGCCGTGCCCCCGAATTCCTCGATCTCCGCAACGACGTCGCCTGCGGGCCCTGTCGAGGCGCCCTCGCCCGCACCCGAGGTGCCGAGGTCGTTGACCACCACGGCAGCGCCCTGCCGGGCGAGCTCCAGGGCATGGGCGCGACCGATGCCCCGGCCGGCGCCGGTGACGATCGCGACGCGGCCGTCGAGGCAGCGTTCTCCGGGACTGGCACTCATGGCTGCTCCTTGGTTCCGAGGTTCTCGAGGGCGGTCAGGAAGGCGGGGCGCTCGCCGCCGCCGTGGCAGGCCAGGCTGGCGCCGGAGACGTACGACGCCAGCGGGCTGGCCAGGAAGCAGGCGACCGCGCCGACCTCCTCCGGGTCGGCCAGCCGGCCGAGCGGCACGGTGCGGCTGATCGCTGCCACGCCCTCCTCGCCGCCGTAGTGGAGGCCGGTCTGCCCGGTGCGCACCAGGCCCACGTCGATCGAGTTCACCCGCACCTTCGGCGCCCACTCCACCGCGAGGGTGCGGGTCAGCGAGTCCAGGCCGGCCTTGGCCGCGCCGTACGACGCCGTGCCCGGCGAGGGCCGCATCGCCGAGACCGACGAGACGTTCACGATCGCGCCGCCGTCGTCCTGCTGCTGCATCACCGCGTTGGCGGCCCGCATCAGCGTCAGCGGCGCGAGCAGGTTCAGGTCGGTGACCGAGGCATGGAAGTTCGCCGACGCCGCGTCGGCCAGGGCGTACGGCGCGCCGCCGGCGTTGTTGACCAGTACGTCGATGCTGCCGAGCTCGGCCACCACACGGTCGACCATGGCGGAGACCGCGCCGGGGTCCCGCACGTCGCAGGTCAGGTGCAGCGACCCGACCGGCCCGGCCTCCGACCGGGCACAGGTGGCCACGGTCGCACCGGCGTCGAGGAACCGGCGGCTGATGCCGAGCCCGACGCCGCGGGTGCCGCCGGTGACCAGCACCACCCGGCCGGCCAGGTCAACGGAAAGGCTCATGCTGCTACGATACCAAGCAAGTGCTTGGTTGTTTTTCACGGTCCCCTCCCGCCCGAACAGGAGCGCATCCGATCATGCCGATCACGTCCGAGCTGCGTGACGACGGCACCCGCGTCGTCACCTGTGACCACCCGCCGGTCAACGCGCTGCCGGTGCGCGGCTGGTTCGAGCTGGCCGACGCGCTCGACGCCGCCGGCCGTGACCCGGCCACCCACGTGGTCGTGCTGCGCGCAGAGGGCAAGGGCTTCAACGCCGGGGTCGACATCAAGGAGATGCAGACCACCGAGGGGTTCGACGCCCTCATCGGCGCCAACCGCGGCTGCCATGCCGCGTTCCGGGCGGTCTACGAGTGCGCGGTACCGGTCGTGGCCGCGGTGCACGGCTTCTGCCTCGGCGGCGGGGTCGGGCTGGTCGGCAACGCCGACTGCGTCGTGGCCAGCGAGGACGCCTACTTCGGCATCCCCGAGATCGACCGCGGCGCGCTGGGCGCGGCCACGCACCTGGCCCGGCTGGTGCCACCCCACCTGATGCGCACGCTGTACTTCACCGGACGGACCATCCCCGCCGCGGACCTGGTCCAGCACGGCAGTGTGCTGGAGGTGGTTACCTGCGGGCGGCTCGACGAGGCCGCGCTGGCGGTGGCCGCAGAGATCGCGCGCAAGGACACCCGCGTGGTCCGCATGGCCAAGGAGGCGATCAACGGCATCGACCCGGTCGACGTCAACCGCAGCTATCGCTTCGAGCAGGGCTTCACCTTCGAGCTCAACCTCTCCGGCGTCTCCGACGAGCATCGTGACACGTTCGCCGAGACGGAGAAGGGCGACCGATGAGGCCACCGGACAAGCAGATGTCGCTGGAGGAGGTCGTTGCCGAGCTCGAGGACGGCATGACCGTGGGCATCGGCGGCTGGGGGTCCCGGCGCAAGCCGATGGCGCTGGTCCGGGCGATCCTGCGCAGTGACCTGGCGGACCTCCGGATCGTCTCCTACGCCGGCCCCGACGTCGGCCTGCTGCTGGCCTCGGGCAAGGCGAGCCACGTGACCTACGCATTCGCGACGCTGGACTCGGTACCGCTGGAGCCGCTGTTCTCCCGGGCCCGCCAGGAGGCGACCGCGGCGTTCCGGGAATGGGACGAGGGCATGTTCGCCACCGGGCTGCGGGCAGCCGCCCAGCGGGTGCCGTTCCTGCCGATGCGGGCCGGGCTCGGCTCGGCGGTGCTGGAGAACGACCCCACGCTGCGGACGGTCACCTCGCCGTACGCCGGCCCCGACGGCGCCGCCGAGCAGCTGGTCGCCGTGCCGGCGCTGGAGCTCGACGTCGCCCTGGTTCACATGAACCGTGCCGACGCGCGGGGCAACGCGCAGTACCTCGGCCCGGACCCGTACTTCGACGACCTGTTCTGCCTTGCCGCGAAGCGGGCGTTCGTGTCCACCGAGCAGGTCGTCGACACGGCGGGCCTGACCGTGGACGCGCCGCTGCAGAGCGTGCTGCTCAACCGGACCATGGTCGACGGGGTGGTGGAGACGCCGAACGGCGCGCACTTCACCACCTGCACGCCGACCTATGAGCGGGACGAGGCCTTCCAGCGGGCCTACGTCGTGGCGGCGAAGGACCCGGCGGCCTGGCCGGAGTTCGAGCGGCGCTTCCTGGCCGGCAGCGAGGACGACTACCAGGCCGCGGTGAAGGACTTCAAGGAGGAGGCACGCCGTGAGCAGCCCAATCAGTGAGGTGACCCGGGCGGAGTACTGCGCGGTGGCGATCGCGGACTGCTTCGCCGACGACGGCGAGATCGTCGGCAGCCCGATGGGCCTGCTGCCCAGCCTGGGCGCCCGGCTGGCGAAGAGCACCTCGAACCCGTGGCTGGTGCTCACCGACGGCGAGGCCCGGATCCTGGCGGGCACTCCCCCGCTCGGCGAGAGCCGCGACGTCGTCGAGGGCTGGATGCCGTTCCGGCTGATGCTGGAGGTCGTGGTCCCCCACGGCCGGCGGCACGTGATGATGGGTGCGACCCAGATCGACCGCGAGGGCAACCAGAACATCTCCGCGATCGGGCCGTGGGAGCGGCCCACCCGTCAGCTGCTCGGCGTCCGCGGCGGCCCGGGGAACACGGTCAACAACAAGACGTCGTACTGGGTGCCGAGGCACTCCCCTCGCGTCTTCGTCGAGCAGGTGGACGTCGTCTCCGGCGTCGGCCGCAACCGGGCCGAGGCGGCGGGCCCCGCGGCGACCCGGTTCCACGACGTGCACCGGGTGGTGAGCAACCTCGGCGTCTTCGACTTCTCCGGGCCGGGCAACACCATGCGGTTCGTCTCGGTGCACCCCGGTGTCTCGGTCGACGACGTCCGGGCGGCCTCGTCGTTCGAGATCGCGCCGCCGGAGTCGGGCGAGGTGCCGCGGACCCGCGAGCCGACCAGCGGCGAGCTGATGCTGGTCCGCGAGCTGCTCGACCCGCGCGGGCTGCGCGACAAGGAGGTGCCCGGATGATCGACCAGCTGCTGCGGACCCCGCTCACCGAGCTGGTCGGCGTACGCCATCCGGTCGTGCAGACCGGCATGGGATGGGTGGCCGGCCCCAGCCTCGTCAGCGGTACGGCGAACGCCGGCGGGCTCGGCATCCTGGCCGGCGCCACCATGACGCTGCCCGAGCTCGAGAGCGCGATCGGGGAGGTCAGGGACCGCACCGACCAGCCGTTCGGGGTGAACCTGCGCGCCGACGCCGGCGACGCCCCCGCGCGCTGCGACCTCCTCATCGAGCACGGCGTGAAGGTGGCCAGCTTCGCGCTCGCTCCGAAGCCGGAGCTGATCGCCCGGCTCAAGGAGCACGACATCGTGGTCATCCCCAGCATCGGCGCCGCGAAGCACGCGAAGAAGGTCGCCTCGTGGGGCGCCGATGCCGTGATGATCCAGGGCGGCGAAGGCGGGGGACACACCGGCAGCGTGCCGACCACGCTGCTGCTGCCGACCGTGCTCGACGCCGTGGACATCCCGGTGGTTGCCGCAGGAGGGTTCTTCGACGGCCGGGGCCTCGCCGCAGCGCTGTCGTACGGCGCCGCCGGAGTGGGCATGGGCACCCGCTTCCTGCTCACCCGCGACTCCCGGGTGCCCGACGCGGTCAAGCAGCGCTACCTCGCCGCCGGTCTCGACGGCACCGTGGTCACCAGGAAGGTCGACGGCATGCCGCACCGGATGCTGCGCACCGACCTGGTCGCCTCGGTGGAGGAGTCCCGTGCGCTCAGGCGGCTGGGCCCGACCGCCCGCCGCACCCTCGAGTTCAAGCGGATGAGCGGGATGAGCTGGCGCCGGCTCGCCGCGGACGGGCTCGCGATGCGCCGGCAGCAGGGACGGTCACTGACGCAGGTGACGCTGGCGGCCAACACCCCGATGATGCTCAGGGCCGGACTGGTCGAGGGCGACCCCGACGCCGGCGTGCTGGCCTCGGGCCAGGTCGTCGGGGTGATCGACGACCTGCCCGGCTGCGAGGAGCTGGTCGACCGGGTGGTCACCCGGGCGGCCGAGGAGCTGCGCCGGACCCGGGGCTACCTGGCCTGACGCGACCCGACACGTTCCGTCCCGGACCGGCGACGGCCCCGGGCCGCTCAGCGGTCCAGCCGCTCGATGATGGTGACGTTGGCCTGCCCGCCGCCCTCGCACATGGTCTGCAGGCCGAACCGGCCACCGGTTCGCTCCAACTCGTGCAACAGCGTGGTCATCAGCCGGGCGCCGGTCGCGCCGATCGGGTGGCCGAGCGCGATGGCGCCGCCGTTGACGTTGACCTTCTCGTGCGGCACACCGAGCTCCTGCTCCCAGGCCAGCACCACGGGTGCGAACGCCTCGTTGCACTCGAACAGGTCGATGTCCTCGACCCCCATGCCGGCCCGGTCCAGTGCGTGGCGCGTCGCGGCGATCGGGCCCGTCAGCATCCACACCGGGTCGTCCCCCCGGACCGAGATGTGGTGGATGCGTGCCCGCGGCGTGAGGCCGTGGTCGGTCACCGCCCGCTCGGAGGCGACCAGCAGTGCCGCCGAGGCGTCGCAGATCTGCGAGGCCACCGCCGCGGTGATCCGACCCCCGGGTGTGAGCGGCTCGAGCTCGGCCATCTTCTCCATCGAGGTCTCGCGCGGGCACTGGTCGGTGTCGAAGCTGGTTCCGTCGGGCAGGGCGACCGCAGCGATCTCGCGGTCGAAGCGACCTCCGGCGGCCGCAGCCTTCGCCCGCTCGTGCGAGGTCAGCGCGAGCCGCTCCATCTGCTCGCGCCCGACCCCCCACTTCTCGGCGATCATCTGCGCGGAGCGGAACTGGCTGACCTCCTGGTCGCCGTACCGGGCGAGCCAGCCGGGCGACTCGGCGAACGGCGTGGTGAACCCGAACTGCGTCCCCACCGTCATCGCGGCCGAGATCGGGATCGCGGACAGGTTCTGCAGCCCGCCCGCGACAACCAGGTCCTGGGTGCCGCTCATCACCCCCTGGGCGGCGAAGTGCACCGCCTGCTGCGAGGAACCGCACTGCCGGTCGATGGTCACGCCCGGCACGTGGTCGGGCAGTCCGGCCACCAGCCAGGCGGTGCGCGCGACGTCACCGGCCTGGGAGCCGATCGTGTCGCAGCAGCCCATCACCACGTCGTCCACCGCGCCGGGGTCGACGCCGGTGCGCTCCACCAGGGCTCTGAGCACGTGGGCCCCGAGGTCGGCGGAGTGCATCCCGGCGAGCGCGCCGCCGCGCTTGCCGACCGGGGTGCGGACGGCGTCGACGATGTAGGCATCGGGCATGGTCGGTCCCTTCGTCTACGACGGCGCAGCAATGCCGTCGAGCAGGATGGTCAGGTACTGGTCGGCGACCTCGCCGGCGGACAGGGCGCCTCCGGGGCGGTACCAGTTGACCGCCACCCACACGGTGTCGCGCAGGAAGCGGAAGACGACCTCGACGTCGAGGTCGGTGCGCAGCTCGCCCGCCGCCACCCCGTCGCGGAGCAGCCCGGTCCACAGCTCACGGAACCGGGCGTTGCGCCGGGTGAGGTAGCCGAACCGGTCGAACCCGGCGAGGTACGCCGCGTCGTTCTGGAAGATCGCCACCTCGCTGTGGTGCCGGTCGATCGCGTCGAACGACACCCGCACCACGGCCTCCAGCTTCTCCCTCGGGGAGCGGTCGCTGGCGACGATGTCGTCGTACTCCCCGAACAGCTCCTGCTGGAAGGTGTCCAGCAGCTCGTCGACCATGGACTCCTTGGAGTCGAAGTGGTGGTAGAGGCTGCCGGACAGGATGCCGGCGGCGTCGGCGATGTCGCGCACCGTGGTGTTGCGGAAACCGCGCTCGGCGAACAGGTCGCCCGCGATGTGCAGCAGCTGCTCGCGCCGCTCCCCGGTGGCAGCGCGTGTCCGGGGACGCGTCCTAGGCATGCTGGCTGCTCACCGAGACCACCTCGCCGGTCAGGTACGACGAGTAGTCGCTGGCCAGGAACACCATCACGTTCGCCACCTCCCACGGCTCGGCTGCGCGGCCGAAGGCTTCCCGCTGCTCGAGCTCGGCCAGCAGCTCGTCACTGGTCACCTTGGCCAGGAAGGGATGCATCGCCAGCGAGGGCGACACGGCGTTGACCCGGATGCCCTGCCCGGCCAGGTCCATCGCCGCGGACCGGGTCAGCGCCATCACGCCGGCCTTCGCCGCCGCGTAGTGCGCCTGCCCCTGCTGCGCCCGCCAGCCGATCACCGAGGCGTTGTTGACGATCACGCCCCGGCGACCGGCGTCGGCCATGCGGCGACCGGCCGCCCGGATGCAGCGGAACGTTCCGGTCAGGGTGATGTCGAGGACCCTGCTCCAGGCCTCGTCGGTCATCTCGAGCACGCTCGCGGTGCCGCCGAGACCGGCGTTGTTGACCATCACCTCGACCCCGCCGTACTCCTCCGCGGCGTCGAGCAGGGCCCGGACCTGGTCCTCCTCGGTGACGTCGCAGCGCACCGTGCGCACCCGGTACTCCCCGAACTCCTGGCCCAGCGACTCCCCCGTCTCGGCCAGCCTGCGCTCGTGGGTGTCGCCGAGCACCACGGCCCGGGCGCCCTCCTCCAGCGCTCGCCGTACGACGGCGGCGCCGATCCCGGCGCCCGCGGCGGCCGTGACCACCACGACCCGGTCCGTCAGCAGGCCGTGCGGCGGAACGTACTCCGGTGCCGGCTGCCGCCCCCGGCTCCTGGTCGCTTCGTTCATCGGGCCTCCCTCGGCAGGCCGAGCACGCGCTCGGCCAGGATGTTGCGCTGGATCTCGTCCGAGCCGCCGTAGATGGTGTCGGCCCGGGTGAACAGGAACAGCCGCTGCCACTCGTCGAGCTCGCCGTCCTCGCCATGCACGACGACGCCGTCGGGGCCGCGCACCTGCATGGCCAGCTCACCGAGCGTGCGGTGCCAGCGGGCCCACAGCAGCTTGGTGATGCTGTCCGAGCCGGCCACCTGCTCGCCCTGTCCCTCCTGGCTGAGCATGCGCAGGGCGTTGAACCGGATCACCTCCAGCTCCACGGACGCGCGGGCGAGCCGGTCGCGCAGCACCGGGTCGTCGTAGGCACCGTTGGCGCGGGCCAGCCCGACCAGCGCGTCCAGCTCGCGCCGGAACCCGACCTGCTGGCCCAGGGTCGACACGCCGCGCTCGAAGCCGAGGGTGGCCATCGCGACCGACCACCCCTGCCCGGGCTCCCCGACGACCATGTCCGCGTCGGTGCGCGCGCCGGTGAAGAACACCTCGTTGAACTCCGAGGTCCCGGTCAGCTGCACGATCGGACGGACCTCGACGCCGGGCTGGTCCATCGGGACCAGAAGGTACGACAGCCCGCGGTGCCGCTTCGGAGTGCCATCGTCGGGGGCGGGCCCGGTGCGGGCAATCACGAAGCACCAGTCGGCCTGGTGGGCCAGCGAGGTCCAGATCTTCTGGCCGTCGACCTCCCAGTGGTCACCCTCGAGCCGCGCCCGGGTGCGCACTCCTGCCAGGTCCGAGCCGGCGTCGGGCTCGGAGTAGCCCTGGCACCACAGCTCCTCGACCGCACGGATGCGGGGCAGGAACCGCGCCTGCTGCTCCGGTGTGCCGTAGGCGATCAGGGTGGGGCCCAGCAGCTGCTCACCGAGGTGGTTGACCGTGGCCGGCGCGTTCGCGCGGGCGTACTCCTCGTGGAAGATCACCTGCCGGGCCAGGGGCAGGCCGCGGCCACCGTGCTCGACCGGCCAGCCCAGGCAGGTCCAGCCGTGCTCGGCGAGGTGGCGGTTCCAGGCCAGCCGGCCGTCGTACGCCTCGTGCTCCCGGCCGGGGCCGCCGGTCCCCCGCAGCTCGGCGAACTCGCCGGACAGGTGGTCCTCCAGCCAGGCCCGCACCTCGGCGCGGAAGGCCTCGTTGCCGGAGTCCTGCGGTGCCTCGGTCGGGTCCACGGGTGGTAGCCTACCAAGCACTTGCTTGGTTTCCGAGCCAGGCACATCGAGACCCGAGGAGTGGGATGACAGACACGCTCCCCGCAGCGCTGCGTGCAGCCGCGGCGCGGTACGGCGACCACCCGGCGTACGTCGAGGGCGAGCGGACCGTGACCTTCGCGCAGCTGCTCGCATGGGTCCGCGACCTCGCCCGCGGGTACGTCGGCCACGGGCTGGAGCCCGGCGACCGGGTGGTGGTCTGGGCGCCCAACAGCATCGACTGGGTGGTCGCCGCCCTCGCGGCCTCCTACGCCGGCGGCGTCCTGGTGCCCGCCAACAGCCGCTACACCGGCCACGAGGTCGCCGACATCGTCAACCGCACCCGGGCGAGGCTCGTGGTCGTCGCCGACGGGTTCCTCGACCGCACCCAGGCGGCCGACCTGCGCGCCGCCGGTATCGGGGACGACGTGCACGTGGCCCGCATCGACGCCCTCGACGAGCTGGCCGCCGCCGGCGAGGACGTCCGGCCCGCGGACGTCGACGCCCGTGCCGACGCGGTCTCGCCGGACGACGTCGCCGACATCCTGTTCACCTCCGGCACCACCGGTCGGCCCAAGGGCGCGATGAGCGCGCACCGGCAGACCGTCGGCGTCGCCGACGCCTGGGGCTCCCTGGGCGGGGTCAGCAGCGAGGACCGCTACCTGGTGGTGAACCCGTTCTTCCACTCCTTCGGCTACAAGGCCGGCATCGTGGTGGGCCTGCTCACCGGTGCCTCGCTCTACCCGGTCGCCACCTTCGACGTCGGCGCCACCATGGCGCTCGTCGAGTCGGCCCGGGTCACCGTGCTGCCGGGCGCCCCCACGATCTACCAGTCGATGCTGGCGGCACCGGACCGGAACGACCACGACCTCTCCTCGCTGCGGCTGGCGGTGACCGGTGCCGCGGTGGTGCCGGTGGTGCTGATCGAGCGAATGCGCGCGGCCTCGCCGGAGGGCCTGGGCATCGACCAGGTGGTCACCGCCTTCGGGATGACCGAGGCCGTCGTGGTCACGATGTGCCGGGGCGACGACGCCGCCGAGACCGTGGCCACCACGTGTGGCCGGGCGGTCCCGGGCATGGAGATCCGGCAGGGCGAGCAGGACGAGCTGCTCGTCCGCGGCGACTTCGTGATGCTCGGGTACCTCGACGACCCCGCCGCCACGGCGGCGGCGGTCGACGCCGACGGCTGGCTGCACACCGGCGACGTGTGCCGCATCGACGCCGACGGCAACCTCGCGATCACCGACCGGCTCAAGGACATGTACATCTGCGGCGGGTTCAACGTCTACCCCGCCGAGGTCGAGCAGGCCCTGGCCCGGATGGACGGGGTGGTCGAGACCGCCGTGGTCGGTGTTGCCGACGAGCGGATGGGCGAGGTCGGCGCGGCGTACGTGGTGCGCAGCGACCCCGCGCTCACCGCCGGGGACGTGACCCGGTTCGCGCGCGAGCGGCTGGCGAACTTCAAGGTGCCCCGACGGGTCGAGTTCGTCGACGTACTCCCCCGCAACGTGTCGGGCAAGGTGCTCAAGAAGGACCTGACGTGAACCTCGACCTCTCCCCCGCCGAGCTCGCCTTACGCGACGAGGCCCACGACTGGCTGGCCGCGAACGTGCCCGCCGAGCCGTTGGCCTCGATGGACACCCCCGAGGGCTTCCGCGCCCACCAGGAGTGGGAGAAGCGGCTGGCCGAGGCTCGCTGGTCGGTGGTCAGCTGGCCCGAGGAGTACGGCGGCCGCGACGCCTCGCTCGTGGAGTGGGTGCTGTTCGAGGAGGAGTACTACCGCGCCGGGGCGCCGGGGCGCGTCTCCCAGAACGGCATCTTCCTGCTCTCCCCGACGATCTTCGGGAACGGCACCCGCGAACAGCAGGACCGGTGGCTGCCACCGATGGCGAGCGGCGAGGTGGTGTGGGCCCAGGCATGGTCGGAGCCCGAGGCCGGCTCGGACCTGGCCTCGCTGCGCGCCACCGCCACGAGGGACGACGAGCGCGGCGGCTGGGTGCTGAACGGCCAGAAGACGTGGTCGTCGCGGGCGGCGTACGCGCACATGGGCTTCGGGCTGTTCCGCAGCGAGCAGGGCTCCCAGCGGCACCACGGCCTGACCTATCTCTGCTTCCCGCTCGACGCCCCGGGGCTCACGGTGCGGCCGATCGCGCAGCTGGACGGCGAGGCCGGGTTCGCGGAGCTGTTCCTCGACGACGTGTTCGTCCCCGACGCCGACGTGCTCGGTGAGCCCGGACAGGGGTGGGCGGTCGCGATGAGCACGGCCGGGAACGAGCGTGGCCTGTCGCTGCGCTCCCCCGGCCGGTTCGGTGCCGCCGCGGACCGGGTGGCGCGGCTGTGGCGCGAGTGCGGCGCCCCGGCCGGGCAGCGGGACGCGGTGGTCGACGCGTGGCTGCGCGCCGAGGCCTACCGGCTCTACACCTGGGGGACGGTCAGCGGGCTGATGGCCGGCGAGCAGGTCGGCTACTCCGGCTCGGTCAACAAGGTGTTCTGGTCCGAGCTCGACGTCTCCCTGCACGAGACCGCGCTGGACCTGCTCGGGCCCGACGCCGAGCTGCGGGACGGACCCGGCGGCTGGATGGACGGGTACCTGTTCTCGCTGTCCGGGCCGATCTACGCCGGCACCAACGAGGTGCAGCGCAACGTGGTCGCGGAGCGGATCCTCGGCCTGCCCCGCGAGCCGAAGGGAACCTGATGGACTTCCGGACCACACCGGAGCAGGACGGATTCGCCCGGTCCCTCACGGACCTGATGCGCAGCCAGGACTCCGTCGCGGTCGCCCGCGCCTGGGCCTCCGGTGATGCCGAGCCGGGGCTGAAGCTGTGGC
>JBOHDO010000029.1:0-10788 GCA_050699415.1 Marmoricola sp. | reverse complement strand
CCATCTCCTCGACGAATAATAAATTGACATACCCGGTGGCCTCCTTGCGCACGCGTGATCAGCCCCAGCTGATCCCCTTGCCGGAGAGCACGCCCGACACGTAGCGGTTGGTGATCCGCTTGTACTGACCGAACAGGTAGCCGATCTCCCGGCCACCCACGCCGATGTCGCCCGCGGGAACGTCGGTGTACTCGCCGATGTGCCGGTAGAGCTCGGTCATGAACGACTGGCAGAACCGCATCACCTCGGCGTCGCTGCGACCCTTGGGGTCGAAGTCCGCGCCACCCTTGCCGCCGCCGATCGGGAGCCCGGTCAGGGCGTTCTTGAAGATCTGCTCGAAGCCGAGGAACTTCACGATGCCGAGGTAGACCGTGGGGTGGAAGCGAAGGCCACCCTTGAACGGGCCAAGCGCGGAGTTGAACTCGACCCGGAAGCCGCGGTTGATCTCGACCCGGCCGTCGTCGGTGGTCCACGGCACCCGGAAGATGATCTGCCGCTCGGGCTCGCAGATGCGCTCGATCACCCGCGCGTCGGCGTACTCCGGGTGCCGGCGCACCACCGGGCCGAGCGAGCCCAGCACCTCGAAGACAGCCTGGTGGAACTCCTGTTCCCCGGGGTTGCGCTGCAGGACGAGGTCGTAGATCCCGTGCAGGCGCGAGTCACTCAGCGGCATGCCGCGACCCTACGAGGCGCGCACGGCCCGACGTCCACCCACCCTCAGCTGGATCCACGCTTAGCCACCCCGGCGGGGAACCGACCGGCCCAGCACATCCAGGCCCTGCAGGGCCAGCGTGAGCCGGGTCCTGGTCTGCTGGTCGTCCAGGCTGCGGCCCAGCAGCCCCTCCAGCCGTGCCAGCCGGGCGTAGAGGGTGCGCCGCTGCACGTGCAGCTCGCGGACCGCGTCCGCCTTCCGGCCGGCGTTGCCGAGGAACGCGCGCAGCGTCGGCAGCAGGGGGCTGGGCCGCTGGGCGTCGTGCTGCAGGACCGGACCGATCTCGGACTCCACGAAGGCGGCCAGCTCCGGGCCACGGGCAAGCCGGACCAGGAGCGGGTAGGTGCCCAGGTCGCCGAACCGGTGCAGCACCTGCGCATCGTCGTCCCGCCCGAACTGCACCGCGATCCGCGCTTCCTCGAACGCCCGGGGCAGGTCGTCGGGCTCCGAGGTCCGGCTCGCCCCCATGGTGGCCCGTGCTCCCGGGGCCACGGCGTCCACGCGTCGCCGCAGCGAACCTGCGATGCCCGCCAGGCACGTGGCGTGCTCGAGCCGACGGGGTACGGCAAGGATCGCGAGCACCTGGTCGCCGTCCAGGGCGAGCAGACCCTGGCAGTCGTGCTCGCGGATCGCGGCACGCAGCTCGGCGCGGACCTGCAGCCGCAGCCGTTGCCGCCGCGCCTCGTCACCGGCAGCGGCACGCTGCTCCGACGCTGCGACCGCGAGGGCCACCAGGCGTGCGCCCGCGAGGTCGGAGCCGAGGCTGCCGGCGCGGCGCAGCACCTCCTCGCCGGAGAGGATCCGGCCGCCGAGCAGGTCGGCGATCACCGCACTGGCGGCGCGGTCCGAGACGTTCTCCGCGTCGGCGCGCGACAGCATGGACAGCCCGACCGCCATGCCGGCACGGTCCAGCACCAGCCGGTCGCGCTCGTCGGTGGACCGGTGGGTCTCCAGCACGTGCACCCGTCCCCACGAGTCGTGCCGGAGCCAGATGCTGACCCAGGCGCACGAAGGATCGCCGTCCGCGCGGTGCACACTGCCACGCGCGGTCTCGTGGTGGCCGCTGCGCGAGTGCGCGTCCCAGGCCGCCAGCAGGTCCGTCGCGGGAGCACCGCTGGGATCGGCGTACCCGACGACCTGGTGGGCGCCGTTCTCGAGTACGACGGGGTTGCCGGCCTCCCGGGCCAGCCGGGCGAGCACCTGCTGGGTGTCGGCACCGTCGAGCAGCAAGGTGGTGAACGCCCGGCCGATCTCCTCGACCCTGCGCAGCGTCTCGTACTGCTGGCTGATGATCGCCCGGTGCACCTCCTCGGTGATCTCCACGAACCTGGTCTCGCGGTGCACCGCGATCAGCGGCAGCCCCGACTGTCGCGCCGCACGCCTCATGCCGGCCGGGATCTCCCGCAGCCCCGGCCCGAGCTCGACGAGTACGCCGGCCACCCCCGCCTCGGCCACCTGCCGGACGAACCGGCGGTGCTGCTGTCCACCGGACCGGAGCCCGAGCCCGGTGGTGAGCAGCAGCTCCCCGCCCTTGAGCAGATGGGCGATGTCGGGCAGCTCGGTGACGTGCACCCACCGCACCGGCCGGTCGAGGTGCTCGGCGGCCTCGACCACCTCCGCCCCGGCCCCCCGCAGCGAGGGCAGGGCGAGCACGTCGCGCAGCGTCACCGCCATGTGCACACTCTAGGCAGGGCGGGACCCTGATGATGCCCAGACTGTGCATGGGTATCGCGATGGATCGCGACCTAGGGTCGAGGTGTCTGCCGGGCATCCCCGCGACCGGACCATCACGACGGAGCGGCGCGCTCGCCCCACCTCTCCGGCACGGGCCGCGCCGGTCCCGGACCCGAGCCACCACGAGAGGAGTCGAGACATCATGAGGCGCATCGGACACATGGTCGGCGGCAAGGACACCGCCTCCTTCGACCGGGTCGGGCCGGTCTACGACCCGGCCGCCGGCAACCAGACCGGCGAGGTCGCGCTGGCCTCGGCCGCGGAGGTCGACGACGCGGTGGCGGTCGCCCGGGAGGCCTACGACGAGTGGCGGCACTCGAGTCTGGCCACCCGCACCCGGGTGCTGTTCGCCGTACGGCAGCTGCTCGAGCGGCGCCGCGACGAGATCGCCGCGGCGATCACCGCCGAGCACGGCAAGACGCTGGCCGACGCCGCGGGCGAGGTCACCCGCGGCATGGAGTGCGTCGAGTACGCCTGCGGCATCACCGAGGCGCTCAAGGGCGGCCACTCCTCGCAGGTCTCGGCCGGGGTGGACGTGCACGAGGTCCACCAGCCGCTCGGGGTGGTCGCCGGGATCACCCCGTTCAACTTCCCGGCGATGGTGCCGCTGTGGATGCTGCCCAACGCGGTCGCCTGCGGCAACGCGTTCGTGCTCAAGCCCAGCGAGAAGGACCCGTCCGCCTCGTTGCTGCTCGCGCAGCTGTGGCGCGACGCCGGCCTGCCCGACGGGGTGTTCAACGTGGTGCAGGGTGACGCGGTCGCGGTGAACCGGCTGCTGGACCACCCCGATGTCGAGGCGGTCAGCTTCGTCGGCTCCACGCCGATCGCGCGGGCGATCCACGAGCGGGCCACCGCTCACGGCAAGCGGGTCCAGGCCCTCGGCGGAGCGAAGAACCACATGCTGGTGCTGCCCGACGCCGACCTCGACATGGCGGCCGACGCCGCGGTCTCCGCGGCCTACGGCTCGGCCGGCGAGCGCTGCATGGCCATCTCCGTGGCGGTCACGGTCGGCGAGGTCGCCGAGCCCTTCCTCGACGCCGTGACGAAGCGGATCGACGGCCTCCGGATGGGGCCCGGCACCGATCCCGCCACCCAGATGGGGCCGCTGGTGACCGGTGAGCACCGCGACCGGGTGGCCGGCTACCTCGACTCCGCCGCGGCGGAGGGCGCGCGCCTGGTCGTCGACGGCCGCGGCCGCAAGGTCCCGGCCGAGGGCTTCTTCCTCGGGCCCAGCCTGGTCGACCAGGTGACCCCGACGATGAAGGTCTACACCGACGAGGTCTTCGGGCCGGTGCTGGCGGTGGTCCGGGCCTCGACGGCCGAGGAGGCGATCGGCATCGTCAACGCCAACCCGTACGGCAACGGCACCGCGGTGTTCACCCGGGACGGCGGCGCGGCCCGCCGGTTCGAGCAGGAGGTCAGTGTCGGCATGGTCGGAGTCAACGTGCCGATCCCGGTGCCGATCTCGGCGTACTCCTTCGGCGGCTGGAAGGACAGCCTGTTCGGCGACACCCACGTGTACGGCGCCCAGGGCGTGCGGTTCTACACCCGCACCAAGGTGGTCACCAGCCGTTGGCCCGCACCCCTGTCCAGCTCGGTCGAGATGTCCTTCCCGACCCACCACTGACGCGAGACGGAGCAGCCATGGACGACAGCACCACCGAGGAGCCCCGGGTACGCCGGCAGGACCGGGCGCACGTGTTCCACTCCTGGTCGGCCCAGGCCCGGATCGACCCGATGCCCGTGGCCCGGGCCGAGGGGGTCCGGTTCTACGACTACCAGGGCCGCGGCTACCTCGACTTCGCCTCGCAGCTGGTCAACGCCAACCTCGGCCACCAGCACCCGACCGTGGTGGCGGCGATCCGCGAGCAGGCCGACCGGCTGTGCACCATCGCCCCGGGCTTCGCCAACGACGTCCGCGGCGAGCTGGCCGCCCTGGTGGCCGAGCGCGGTCCGGCCGGGATGTCGAAGGTGTTCTTCACCAACGGCGGCGCCGACGCGGTCGAGAACGCCATCCGGATGGCCCGGCAGCACACCGGGCGCCTCAAGGTGCTCTCGGCGTACCGCAGTTACCACGGCAACACCGCGGCGGCGATCTCGGCCACCGGCGATCCGCGCCGGTGGGCCAACGAGCCGTCGGTGCCCGGGACGGTGCACTTCTTCGGCCCCTACCCCTACCGGTCCGCGTTCGGGGTCACCGACGAACGCGAAGAGTGTGCCCGTGCGCTGGCCCACCTGGAGCAGGTGATCGCACTGGAGGGGCCCGACACGGTCGCGGCCGTCCTGCTGGAGACGGTGGTCGGCACCAACGGCGTGCTGGTGCCGCCGGACGGCTACCTGGCCGGCGTCCGCGAGATCTGCGACCGGTACGGCGTGCTGCTGGTCTGCGACGAGGTGATGTGCGGGTTCGGCCGGGTCGGCGAGTGGTTCGCCTGCCAGCACTGGGACGTCGTACCGGACCTGATCCCGTTCGCCAAGGGCATCAACTCCGGCTACGTCCCGCTCGGCGGCGTGCTGATCGGTGACGCGGTCGCGGAGACGTTCGAGGAGCGGGCCTTCCCCGGCGGGCTGACCTACTCCGGGCACCCGCTGGCCTGCGCGGCCGGCGTCGGCTCGATCCGGGCGTTCGAGGAGGAGCACGTGCTCGAGCACGTGAGCCGGCTCGGCGAGGACGTGGTCCGCCCGTCGCTCGAGGACCTGGCCGGGCGCCACCCGAGCATCGGCGAGGTGCGCGGCCTGGGCATGCTCTGGGCGATCGAGCTGGTACGCGACCGGGAGACCCGGGAGATGCTGGTCCCCTTCAACGCCTCCGGTGCCGACGCCGAGCCGATGGCCCGGGTCATGGCCGCCTGCAAGGAGCGGGGGGTGTGGCCGTTCACCCACTTCAACCGGCTGCACGTCGCACCGCCCCTGGTCATCGACGAGGCCGACCTCAAGGAGGGCATCGCGGTCATCGACGACGCCCTGGACATCGCGGACGAGTACGTCGCGGGCTGATGGCCTCAGAAGCCCGTCCGCCGGGAGGCATCCCCGCGCACGGCCTTGCCCTTCTCCTGCGCCTTCGCCTTCAGGTCGGCCTGGAAGTCGAGCATCCTGCGCTGCAGCGCCTCGTCGCCGGCCGCCAGGACGCGTACGGCGAGAAGGCCGGCGTTGCGGGCGTTGCCGACCGCCACGGTCGCGACCGGGACACCGGCGGGCATCTGCACGATCGAGAGCAGCGAGTCCATCCCGTCGAGGTACTTCAGCGGGACCGGCACGCCGATCACCGGGAGCGGGGTGACCGCGGCCAGCATCCCGGGCAGGTGGGCCGCTCCGCCCGCGCCGGCGATGATCACCTGCAGCCCGCGGCCAGCGGCCTGCCTGCCGTAGTCGAGCATCTCCTCGGGCATCCGGTGCGCCGAGACCACGTCGGCCTCGTGCGCCACGCCGAACTCCTCCAGCGCCTCGGCGGCGGCCTTCATCACCGGCCAGTCCGAGTCCGAGCCCATCACGATCCCCACCCGCGGTTGGTCACTCACTGTCTTCCCCTGCCTCTCCGGAGAACCATGCCGCCGCGTGCCGGGCGCGAGCGAGGCAGTCCTCGAGGTCGTCACCGTAGGCGTTGACGTGGCCGACCTTGCGGCCGGGCCGCAGCCCCTTGCCGTACAGGTGCACGCGCAGCCGCGGGTCGCGGGCGAGCGCGTGCGGGTAGCCGTCGTAGAGCCGGGCCGCGCCGGGGACCGGGAGGATGTTCACCATCACCGTCCAGGGCTCGCGCGCGTCGGGGGCGCCCAGCGGCAGGTCGAGCACCGCGCGCAGGTGGTTCTCGAACTGCGAGGTCACCGAGCCGTCCTGGGTCCAGTGGCCGGTGTTGTGCGGCCGCATCGCGAGCTCGTTGACCAGCACCCGGGCGTCGACGGTCTCGAACAGCTCGACCGCGAGCATCCCGGTGACCCCGAGCTCGGCCGCGATCCGCATCGCCAGCTGCTGGGCCTGCACCGCCAGGTCGTGGGGAAGGTCCGGTGCCGGCGCGATCACCTCGTAGCAGATCCCGTCGCGCTGCCGCGACTCCACCACGGGCCAGGCGGCCATCTGGCCGGACGGCGACCGCGCGACCAGCGCGCACAGCTCGCGGCGGAAGTCGACCCGCTCCTCGGCGAGCACCGGCCCGCCGGAGGCGAACGCCTCGGCGCACCCCGCCTCGTCCGCGACCAACCAGACACCCTTGCCGTCGTAGCCACCGCGGGTGGTCTTGAGCACGCACGGGAAGCCGAAGCGGGCAACCTCGCGGGGGGAGCCGACGGTGCTGTAGCGGGGACAGGGCAGTCCCAACCGCGTCAGGGCCCGCCTCATCACACCCTTGTCCTGGGCGTGCACCAGCGCGTCGGGCCCCGGGCGGACCGGCAGGTCCGACTGCAGCGCATGCAGGTGCTCGGTGGGGACGTGCTCGTGGTCGAAGGTGACCACGGCGCAGCCGTCGGTGACCTTCCGCAGCGTGTCCAGGTCGGTGTAGTCCCCGACGAGGTGATCGGGGACGACCTGGGCCGCGGCGACGTCGGGGCCCTCGGCGAGGAGTCGCAGCGGGATGCCGAGCGCGGCCGCGGGCTCTGCCAGCATGCGGGCGAGCTGGCCGCCCCCGATGACCGCGACGGTCGGGGCGAGCTCCTGGTCGGGGTCGGACACGGCGGGCAGACTACCGGGCGGCCGGGGGCCGCTACTCGTCCCCATGCCGGGGTCGGGTACGTCGTACCGCGACCGGCACCACGTCGCCGAACCCGCGCAGCGGCCTGGCCGGCAGGGGTCGGGTCTCGAACTCCTCGCCGGGGAGCAGGCCGGCGGTCTCCTGGTCGATGATCACCCGGTTGCGCCGCGCCACCCCGGTCAGCCGGGAGGCCAGGTTCACCGCCGGGCCGAACACGTCGCCCATGCGCAGCACCGTCGGGCCCGTCGCCAGGCCGACGCGTACGTCGGGCAGCCGGAGGTCCTTGCCGATCACGCCGATGATGTCCAGCGCGATGTCGAGGGCATCCCGCGGGGCGTCCGCGACGAACAGCACCGAGTCGCCCAGGCTCTTGATCACCCGGCCCCGCCGGTCGGCGACCACGTCGTGGCAGCGAGCCTCGAAGACCTCGACCAGGTCACCGATCTCCTCCTGGTCCAGCTCGTTGCTCAGCGCGGTGAACCTGACCAGGTCCGCGAACCCGATCGTGGCGGTGGTCAGGTGGGTCTCGTCGACCTGCAACATCTCGGCCCGGGTGACCGCGGCCGCGAGATGACGCCGCCACGCGTAGACCAGTAGGTCGTCGAAGGTCGGTGTCAGCCGCTCGACCAGATCCTGCGTCAGGGCGATCGACTCCTCGGGCCGGAGCTGGGTGTCCCGGCCCGCGGCGTACATCGCGACCAGGTTGCTTACCTGCCACTCGGCAAGCCGCGACATCGTCGAGCCCACCGCGCGGGTCATGCGGACCACCGCGTCGTCGCCGATGCCGCGCCGACGCGCCTCGGCCAGCAGCGACAGCGCCCGGGCGTCGCCCTCGGTGAACGCCGTGCTCCCCTCCGCATCGGGGAAGCCCAGCGCCCGCCACAGCCGGCGGGCATCGTCGATGCTCACGCCCGCGGCGTCCGAGACCTCACCGGCGGTCAGCTGCGGGGGATCCCCGAGGATCGCCTCCTCCAGGTGCTCCCGCAGGGAGTCGGGGTCAGGCCCGGTCATCGTCGCCACTCGACCGGCGGTAGAGCTGATCGGAGATCGGAGAGCTGCAGCTGCACCCGCTCGACGTCGGGCACGTCCGGGAGGCGGACCTCGCCGTCGGTGCTGGCGTCGGCGACCACCAGGGTTCCACAGCCGAACATCCGGTCGGTGATGCTCCGCTCCGACGAGGCGTCGCTGATGCGGTTCAGCGCGATGTCGTGCCCGCGCCGGGTGAGCACGCCGGTGCGGGTGATCAGCCGGCGGTCGGTCACGGTGTACGTCGCACCCAGCCACCGGAGCACCGGAGGGAGGACGAAGACCACGACCAGGACCACTGCCACCGCCCAGACCACGATCAGCCACACGCCGTGCGCCAGCGTCGAGAGGTACGCCGCGACGCCCAGCACGACCAGCAGCACCACGACCGGCCCGAACAGCGCCTTGGCGTGCGTGCGGGTGCGCACCACCACCCGCTCGCCCTCGCTCAGCAGCCTGCCGGAGATCACCACCGGACGATCATGTCACCCCACCGGACGCACGTGCACGACGTCACCGGCTCCGACCGCACGACGGCCCTGCGGCGTGTCCAGCACCAGCCGTCCGGACCCGTCGACGGTGCTGGCCCGACCACTGACGACCTCGTCGTGGGGCAGGTGGACGTCGACCTGCCGTCCCAGCGTGACGCACTCGTTGCGGTAGCGCTCGAGGAACTCCTCGGGCTCGGCCAGTCCGTCGATCTCGTCCCCGAGGGCGGCGAGCAGGTCGCCCAGCAAGGCCGTCCGCGAGACCTCGACGCCTTCCAGGGTCAGCGAGGTCGCGGTCCCGACCGGCAGCTCGTCGGCCCGCTGGTCGACGTTGACCCCGATCCCGACCACGGCCAGGGGCCGGCGGGCATCCCCGGAGCAGCGCTCCAGCAGGATGCCGGCCAGCTTGCGGTCCCCGTAGAGGACGTCGTTGGGCCACTTGACCGAGGCGGCCAGGCCGTGCCGGCGTACCCCGACGGCGACGGCGATGCCCGCCGCGAGCGGGAGCAGCGGCCAGTGACTGTCGGGGATCCCGGGATCGACGACCGCGGAGAAGGTGAGCGCACCGCCCGGCGGGGTCTGCCAGGTCCGGTCGAGACGTCCCCGGCCCTCGGTCTGGTGGTCGGCCACCACGACCAGACCAGGCCTCGCGCGGTCGGCCGCTACGGCGTTCGTCGAGGGGGCGCTGGGCAGCAATGTCACGGACCAGCGCGCGCCCGCGACGGCAGCCAGGGCATCCCCGTCGAGGGGTGGCCGGAAGGACGGCTGGTTGGGCACAGGACTAGATTGACCGGGCAGACCACCAGCGGGCAAGCCATCAGGAGACACACTTGAGCGCACAACCCGGAGAGGGCACCGACGTCCCCACCAGCGACTCTGGCATCGACATCCACACCACCGCGGGCAAGGTCGCCGACCTCGACAGGCGCATGGAGGAGGCCGTGCACGCGGGGTCCGCCAAGGCGGTCGAGAAGCAGCACGCGCGCGGCAAGAAGACGGCGCGGGAGCGCATCAAGATGCTCTTCGACGAGGGCAGCTTCGTCGAGCTCGACGAGCTCGCCCGCCACCGTTCCACCGCGTTCGGCATGCAGGAGAAGCGTCCGTACGGCGACGGCGTGATCACCGGCTACGGCACCGTCGACGGCCGCCAGGTGTGCGTGTTCTCCCAGGACTTCACCGTCTTCGGCGGCTCACTGGGCCAGGTCTACGGCGAGAAGATCACCAAGGTGATGGACCTGGCCATCAAGACCGGCTGCCCGATCATCGGCATCAACGAGGGTGCCGGTGCCCGGATCCAGGAGGGCGTGGTCAGCCTCGGTCTGTACGGCGAGATCTTCCGCCGCAACGTGCACGCGTCCGGAGTGATCCCCCAGATCAGCCTGATCATGGGCTCGTGCGCCGGGGGTCACGTCTACTCCCCCGCGGTCACCGACTTCACCATCATGGTCGACGGCACGTCGAACATGTTCATCACCGGCCCCGACGTCATCAAGACCGTCACCGGCGAGGACGTGTCCATGGAGGAGCTCGGCGGGGCCCGTGCCCACAACACCAAGTCCGGCAACGCCCACTACATGGCCTCCGACGAGGAGGACGCGGTCGAGTACGTCAAGGCGCTGCTGTCGTTCCTGCCGCAGAACAACCTCGACGAGCCACCCGCCTGGGACGGTGCTTCGACCGGAGGTGGCGCCGGGCTCGAGACGACCGACCTGGACCGGTCGCTGGACGCGCTGGTCCCCGACGGCGCGAACCAGCCCTACGACATGCGGGAGGCGATCACCGCCGTCCTCGACGACGAGGACTTCCTCGAGGTGATGCCGCTGTTCGCCCCGAACATCGTGGTCGGCTTCGGCCGGGTGGAGGGCAAGCCGGTGGGCGTGGTCGCCAACCAGCCGCTGCAGCTGGCGGGCACGCTCGACATCGACGCCTCGGAGAAGGCCGCCCGGTTCGTGCGCACCTGCGACTCCTTCAACATCCCGGTGCTCACCTTCGTCGACGTACCCGGCTTCCTGCCCGGCACCGACCAGGAGTGGAACGGCATCATCCGCCGCGGCGCGAAGCTGATCTTCGCCTACTCCGAGGCCACCGTGCCCCTGGTCACGATCATCACCCGCAAGGCCTACGGCGGCGCGTACGACGTGATGGGG
>JBOHDO010000028.1:0-20988 GCA_050699415.1 Marmoricola sp. | reverse complement strand
GGCGAGATGTAGCCCTTGTCGAAGCGCATGCCCTCGGTGAGCTCGAGCTCGAGCCCGAAGGTCTGCGACTCCTCGACCGTGTTGACGCCGTCCGTGCCGACCTTGTCCATCGCCTCGGCGATCAGGTCGCCGATCGACTGGTCGCCCGCCGAGATGGCCGCGGTGGCAGCGATCTGCTCCTTGGTCTCGACCTCCTTGGCGGACTTCAGCAGCGCCTGGGCGACGGCCTCGACGGCCTTCTCGATGCCGCGCTTGAGCGACATCGGGTTGGCACCGGCAGCAACGTTGCGCAGGCCCTCACGCACCATGGCCCATGCGAGCACCGTGGCGGTGGTGGTGCCGTCACCGGCGACGTCGTCGGTCTTCTTGGCAACTTCCTTGACGAGCTCGGCCCCGATCTTCTCGTAGGGGTCCTCCAGCTCGATCTCCTTGGCGATCGACACACCATCGTTGGTGATGGTGGGCGCGCCCCACTTCTTCTCGAGGACGACGTTGCGACCCTTGGGGCCCAGCGTCACCCGGACGGCGTCCGCGAGCGTGTTCATGCCACGCTCCAGGCTGCGCCGGGCCTCCTCGTCAAAGGCAATCAGCTTCGGCATAACTCTCGAAAGTTTCCTCACGCGTGAGTTGATGACCCCGTCGGCGCCCGCGACGGACGGCCCGCACGTACGCCGGACCCTTCCCGGCGCCGCCCTCGGACCTCACCTGGAGGGTCGGTCTTGTCGGCACTGCTCTGTCACTCTCGCACAGGGAGTGCCAACTGCCTTTTTAGCACTCGCCACCCCCGAGTGCAAACGCCCGTCCGCAGCTCCGCGGCCCCTCGGACGGCGCCCTCCGACCGATACCCGGAGACCGTTCCTTGCCGCGGCACGCGGGGCCACCGGGTCACGTCGCCCCGATCACCCGGCGTCGGGGCGAAGGATCCCGTCGAGCACGATCCGCAGCATCGGCCGGGCCTGCTCGGGCTCGAGCCCAGAGCGGTCCACCGCGGCCGAGATCCCGCTGACCAGGCGCATCACCTCACGGCCCTCCACCCCGTCGCGCAGCGCCGGGCCGAAGCTGTCGAGCACCTTCTGGTTGGCCGTGCACAGCACCTGGCACTTGCGGTGGATCGGGGAGCCGGGGTCGTCCATCGCCGCCATCAGCTTCGCGGCGGCGCCCTGGTAGATGCCGACGTTCTCGATGAACCGGGTGTACCAGCCCGTCAGGGCGGTCCGCGGCGGCCCGCCGGCGTCGACGACGGCCTGGCTGTCGGCCTCGATGCGCACCACCCAGTCCCGTATCACCTCGTCGATCAGGGCGTCGCGGGTCGGGAAGTGCCGGTAGAGGGTGCCGGCCCCGACGCCGGCCCGCCTGCCGATCTCGTCGAGCGAGCAGTCCGCACCCCGTTCCCGGAACGTGGCCCGGGCCGCCTCGATGATCTTGTCGCGGTTGCGGCGCGCATCAGCACGCAGGGGACGCTCCGCCGGCGGGGTGACGGTCGCGTCGGCAGATACATCAGAGGACATGGCGAAAATCCCTTGCCTAACCGGAGGCACTCTCCGTATAGTTCTTAACCGGAGACACTCTCCGTTCGGAGAAGTCCTCCGGTTCAAGCATACGTCATCTCCCGCAAGGAACTCCATGACCCAACTCACGACTCGGGCGCCCACCCTGCGCCCGCGGATCCTCCGGACCCGCAGTACCGCCATCGGCCTCGGCCTCGGCCTGGTGATGATGGCCCAGCTGATGCTGATCCTCGACATGACCGTGGTGAACGTGGCGCTGCCGCAGATCCGCACCGACCTCGGGTTCAGCGCCGCCTCCCTGTCCTGGGTGCTCAACGCCTACACGCTCACCTTCGGCGGCCTGCTGCTGCTCGGCGGCCGGATCGGCGACGTGCTGGGCCGGCGCCGTACCTTCCTGGCCGGCATCGCCGTGTTCACCCTCGGATCGCTGCTCGGCGGCCTGGCCCCGACGGCCGGACTGCTGGTAGCGGCCCGCGCCTTCCAGGGCATCGGTGCGGCGATCGCCGCACCCAACGTGCTGGCGCTGGTCACCACCTCCGCCCCGGACCAGGCGGCACGCAACCGCGCTCTCGCCCTGTTCAGCGCGATCTCGTCGGCCGGAGCCTCCCTCGGCCTGCTGCTCGGCGGCGCCCTGACCGGCTACGCCTCGTGGCGGTGGTCGCTGTTCATCAACGTGCCGGTGGGCGCCCTGCTGCTGGTGCTGGTGCCCCGCTTCGTCACCGAGACGCCCCGACGGGAGGGACGCTTCGACATCCTCGGCGCGCTGACCGTGACCGCCGGCTCCTCACTGCTCGTCTTCGGCTTCATCCATGCCCCGGACCACGGCTGGACCGCCCCGGGCACCCTCGGCGCTCTCGTCGCCGGTGCAGTGCTGCTGGTCTCGTTCCTCCTGATCGAACGGCGCGTCGCCCACCCCGTGCTGGACCTGTCACTGCTGCGCAACCGGGCGCGGGCCGGGTCGGTGTCGGTGATGGCACTGTTCGTCGGTGCCCAGTTCGCGTTCCTGTTCTTCGCCGTCCAGTTCCTCCAGGAGGTGCTGGGGTACGGCGCACTGGAGTCCGGGGTCGCCTTCCTGCCGTTGACCGTGCTGATCTTCGCCACCTCCCGGGTCAGCCCGCGGCTCGTCGGCCGGTTCGGGGTCCGTCCGGTGGTGCTCACCGGACTCGCGATGATGGCGGCCGCCAACCTGTGGATGAGCCGGATCGGCGACACCAGCGGCTACACCACCGAGCTCCTGGTCCCGTTCCTGCTGATCGGAGTCGGCGCCGGACTCGGGTTCATGCCGCTGACGGTGGCCATGCTGAGCGAGGTTGCTCCCGAGCACGCGGGCAGCGCCTCGGGGCTGCTGCAGATGGGCCAGCAGGTCGGCGGGTCCCTGGGCCTGGCCGTGCTGGTGACGGCCTACGCCTCGACGCACGTCGCCGGGGACGTGGTCAGCGGGATGCCGGCGTCGTTCCTCACCGCGGCCGGGTTCGTGCTCGCCGGCCTGGTGCTGGCCGGACTGCTGCTCGGTCGTCAGGGGCGGGTGGTGCCGGAGCCGTCTGCGCCCCACGAGCCCGCGGAGCCGACGCAACCGCGGCAGCGGGACTTCGAGCCCGCCGCATAGGCGCCCCACGACCCTGGACGTCATAGGTTCCGGTGCCCACGGCACCGGAACCTATGGCGTCCCGGCTTCTGCCGGGCGTGCCGCAGTTCAGCAGCCCCCGGCGACGGCGGGGATGATCGAGAGCTGGGCGCCGTCCGGCGTGGGGGTCGCCAGCCCGTCGAGGAAGCGGACGTCGTCGTTGCCGACGTAGACGTTGACGAACCTGCGGATCTCCCCGGTGTCGTCGAGCACCCGTGCCCGGATGCCCGAGTGGTTGGCCTCGAGGTCGTCGAGCACGTCGGCGAGGGTGACGCCCTGGGCGCTCACCTCCGAGTCACCGCCGGTGTAGCTGCGCAGGATGGTGGGGATGCGGACCGAAACGCTCATTCGGGGCCCCCGCGGAAAGGCAGGCGAAGCGCGTTTTCGTGGGGTGATTTCACGGATGCTCCTTGACGGGTTGCTCTGGAAGGGAATCTACGCGATCCCGGTGGCGGTGAATGCGTCGTACGTCGGCGCGATGGTGGCCGCCGGAGCCACCCGGCCGGCGACGGCGTCGAGGGTCTTCAGCCCGTGCCCGCTGTTGATCACCACGGTCTCCAGGCCGGGGTCGAGCCGGCCGGCCTCGACGAGCTTCTTCAGCACCCCGACCGTGGTGCCACCGGCCGTCTCGGTGAAGATGCCCTCGTTGCGGGCCAGCAGCACGATGCCCTCGCGGACCTCGTCGTCGGTGACGTCCTCCACCGCCCCGCCGGTACGGCGAGCGACGTCGAGGACGTAGATGCCGTCGGCCGGGTTGCCGATCGCCAGGCTCTTGGCGATGGTGTCCGGTCGGACCGGGCGGATCGCGTCGACACCCTGCCTGTAGGCCGCGGACACCGGCGAGCACCCGGTCGCCTGGGCGCCGAAGACCCTGTAGGGCTTGTCCTCGACGAGGCCGAGCCTGATCAGCTCGCGGAAGGCCTTGTCGACCTTGGTCAGCTGCGAGCCGGACGCGACCGGGATCACGATCTGGTCGGGCAGCCGCCAGCCGAGCTGTTCGGCGATCTCGTAGCCCAGGGTCTTCGAGCCCTCGGCGTAGAACGGCCGGACGTTGACGTTGACGAACGCCCAGCCCTCCTCCTCGCCGGCGATCTCGGAGGCGAGCCGGTTGACGTCGTCGTAGTTGCCGTCGACCGCGACCAGGGAGTCGGTGTAGACCGCGGAGTTGACCTGCTTGGGCTGTTCGAGGTCGGACGGGATGAACACCACGGTCTTGATCCCGGCACGGGCGCCGGCCGCGGCGACCGCGTTGGCCAGGTTGCCGGTGCTCGGACAGGCGAACACCCTGGCATGGAACTCGCGCGCGGCGGACAGGGCGCAGGCGACCACCCGGTCCTTGAACGAGTTGGTCGGGTTGGTGGAGTCGTCCTTGACCCAGAGGGTCTCGACGCCGAGCTCACGGGCGAGGTTGTCGGCGCGCAGCAGCCGGGTGAACCCGGGCTCGGTGTTGCGGCTCAGCTCGATGTCGGTCGGCACCGGGAGCAGCGGCTGGTAGCGCCAGATGTTGCGCGGGCCGGCCGCGATCTGCTCCCGGGTGACCCGCGGGAAGTCGTAGGCCACCTCGAGCGGCCCGAAGCACTCCGGACAGGCGTACTGCGGCCCGAGGGGTACCTCGTGGCCGCACTCGCGGCAGGACAGCGCACGGGCGTTGCCGAAGGCACCCTCGCGCAGGGTGGACGACGCAGTGGACTCGCTGGTCACGGTGCTCAAGGAGGCCTCCTTCTCATCTTTCCCGGCCGGCCCTCGGCGCGAGACGGACTTGGCACCGGACCCACGACACCCGACGGATCAGGAGGCTCGTGGCGGTTGCCGGGGCTTCAACGGGCCGTTTCCCTCTGCCCCTCTCGATGAGCTGTTCCGAGCCTACGCAGTGCGTCTCAGATGTTGTACACCGGGTCCGGGATCCGAGATGGGGCCGTCGCGCAGGTCACTCGCGCTCCTCGTCCATCCGGTCGATGCTCATCACCCCGTCCAGCCCGGCCAGTACCGCCGGCGCGCGGTTCACGTCCGGTCCCACCAGCGTGAGCGACACCGCGATCTGGCTCGGCACGGAGGGGTCGGCCGCGTCTGCCAGCTCCGAGCCGGGGGCCGGCGCGTCGGAGGTCATCCCGGTGACGTTCCACCGGTTGCCGGTGCAGGTGGACAGCACATGGCGCAGCACGCCCTGCCCCTCGACGTACACCACGTGCACGCGCAGCGAGCCCACCAGCCGACCGGGGAGCCTCGGGATCAGCGCGGTGAAGCCCAGCGTGATCACGAAGTGCAGCACGGTCACCACGATCGCCAGCAGCGGCAGCCCCGCGCCCGCCGCCATCCCGATCGCCGCGGTCTCCCACACCGCGGCCGCCGTGGTGAGGCCGCGGATCGCGCCGTGCCGCGTGATGATCAGGCCGGCCCCGAGGAAGCCGACCCCGGAGACGATCTGGGCAGCGACCCGGGACGGGTCCAGCCCCACATTGGTCCCCAGGACGTCGGTGAAGCCGTACTTGCCGACCAGCAGGATCAGCGCCGCCGCCGTGCCCACGATCGTCTGGGTGCGCAGGCCCGCGCTCTTGCCGCGCACCTCCCGCTCCAGGCCCACGACCGCCGAGAGCACGAACGCGATCAGCAGCTCACCGACCTGGTCCCAGCCCTGGCCGGGACCGACCAGGGCCAGCTCGTCGACGAGTTGCACGGGTGCCATCACGGTCACTGTGCCACCTCTGCGCCGCCGCCGGGCCCGGTCAGCCGGCCTCGATCGCGGCGAGGTCGCGGTCGAGGGTGCGCAGCAGGTCGACCACGCCGGCGGGCCCGTCCACCACGACGTCGGCCAGCTCGACCAGCGCGGTCTGCTCGTCCGAGCCCGAGCAGACCAGCAGCCCCGGCGTCCCTGCCTGCCGCAGGGCACGGACGGCGCGGAACGCCTCGACGTCGCCCAGGTCGTCGCCGGCGAAGACCACGCCGCGCGCGTCCAGCTCCTCGACGATCCGGCGTACGGCGTCGCCCTTGTCGGTGCCGCCCGCACGCACCTCGACCACCAGGCGGCCCGGCTCGACGGCGAGACCGTGGTCACCCGCCCACTCCGAGAGCACCGGGAGCAGCCGGTCGAACGCCTCGGCCGGGTCCGGCAGCCGACGGGTGTGCACCGCCAGGGCCAGGCCCTTGTCCTCGACCCACGCGTCCGGGCAGCCTGCCTCGGCCAGCAGCTGCGGCAGCCGGGCCCGCAGCTCGGCGAGCTCGGCCGGCGGCGGCGGCGAGACCACCCGCCGGTCGGTCGAGCTCCAGCGCTGGGCGCCGTACTGGCCGAGCACGTGGATCTCACCGCGGTCGCCGAGCCGGTCGGCGACCTCCTCGATTCGGCCGAGCTCGAGCACCTGCGCCACCGGCCTGCCGGTCACCACGGCCACGGCGCGGACCCGGGTGGCCAGCCCGGCCAGCACCTCCAGCGCGTCCGGATGCGCCCGGGCCCGGGACGGGTCGGGCACGATCGGAGCGAGCGTGCCGTCGAAGTCCAGGCCGACCAGCAGCCCCGCGGGGTCCCCGGTGACGGCCCGGTACCAATGCGCGCCGTCCGGGGAGGTCAGCTCCATGCGCGCAAGCCTCGCACGCCCGGGCCGGCGGCAGCCGTCAGCCGGTATAGCTGTTGGTCAGGATGACCGTGAGCCGGTCGAGCTGCATCGGCTGGATGGCGGGCCGGACCCGGGCGATGTCCAGGTCGCGCGCCAGCAGCTTGGCCGCCCGGTGCAGCCGGGGTGGGTAGTAGACGGTGGGGGCGACGATGCTGCCGTACCAGTTGTCGGTGGCCACGACGTTCCAGCCCAGGTTCTGGGCCCGGGCCGCAGTCTGGCCGGCCAGGCCCCCGATGTTGGAGTTGTTGAACACCACCACGTAGACCGAGCTTCGTTGCACCGGCTTGCGCGGCTTGGCCCTCAGGGTCCGGCCGGGGTGGTAGTGGGCCGGCGAGGTGGGCTCGGCGGCGTGCCGGTGGCTGGTGACCTGCGCGGCCTGGCTGGCCCGGTGCGGCTGGGTGGTGAGCACGTAGCCGACCGCGGCCGCCACCACGGCGCAGATGCTGACCACGAGCGCGACGGCGGGGAGCACCACACCCCGCTGCCCGGGCCGGGCGGACCACCGGAGGAACACCGGGTCAGACCTCGAAGCCGAGCCGGCGGGCCGACCGCTGCCGCTGACGGGCCGCACGCAGGCGCCGCAGCCGGCGCACCAGCAGCGGGTCGTGCTCGAGTGCCTCGGGCCGGTCGATCAGGGCGTTGAGCACCTGGTAGTAGCGGGTGGTCGACATGTCGAACTTCTCGCGCACCGCCTGCTCCTTGGCGCCGGCGTACTTCCACCACTGGCGCTCGAAGTCGAGGATGTCGGCGTCCCGCTCGGAAAGCCCCTCGTCGTCGGGTCGTTCGTTGTGTCGATCACTGGGAGCGGGCCCGGTGGGCCCGGTGGGCCTGGCGACCATCGGCGGCAACTCCTCGGTGTTGCGGGGCTCGAACCAGCACTCATGCTAGGTGACGAAGTACAGCGATGTCATTTGCCACTCCGGAGCGGACGCCCACGACGCCATCAGTAGGGTCGGGGGCGTGACCCGGAGCAACCGTCGTCGTACGACGGCCGATCTGGTGGTGGTGGCCAACCGCCTGGCCGTCGACCGCGTGGTGCGCCCGGACGGCAGCACGGAGTGGCGCCGGTCGCCCGGGGGGCTGGTCTCCGCACTGGAACCGGTGATGCGTGACAACCGAGGCGCCTGGATCGGGTGGCCCGGCGACACCGGCGAGGAGATCGACCCGTTCGAGGACCAGGGGCTGACGCTCGTGCCCGTCAGCGTCTCCGACCAGGAGTACCGGGAGTTCTACGAGGGCTTCTCCAACGCAACCCTGTGGCCGCTGTACCACGACGCGGTCGCCAAGCCGGAGTTCCACCGCGAGTGGTGGGACGCCTACACGGTCGTCAACCGGCGGTTCGCCGAGGCATCGGCCAAGGTCGCCGCGCAGGACGCGATCGTATGGGTGCAGGACTACCAGCTGCAGCTGGTGCCCTCGATGCTGCGGGAACTGCGCCCGGACCTGCGGATCGGCTTCTTCCTGCACATCCCGTTCCCGCCGGTCGAGCTGTTCTCCCGGCTGCCCTGGCGTCGCGAGATCCTCGAGGGCCTGCTCGGGGCGGACCTGGTCGGCTTCCAGCTCCCCGGCGCCGCGCAGAACTTCGTCCGCCTGGTGCGCCAGCGGGTCGGCGACAAGACCCATCGCGACACGGTCTACCTCAACGAGGGCCGCACCGTGACCGCACGAGCCTTCCCGATCTCGATCGACACCCGGGGCTTCGAGCAGCTGGCCTCCACGCAGGCCGTGACCACCCGCGCCGAGCAGATCCGCCGCGACCTGGGCAACCCCCACAAGATCTTCCTGGGCGTGGACCGGCTCGACTACACCAAGGGCATCTACGCCCGGCTGCGCGCCTTCGGCGAGCTGATCTCCGACGACCAATTCACCGTGGAGGACGCGGTCTTCGTGCAGGTCGCCACCCCGTCGCGCGAGCGCGTCGACCAGTACCGCATCCTGCGCGACGACATCGACCGCCTCGTCGGACACATCAACGGCGACCTGGGCAGGATCGGGCGTCCGGCGATCTCCTACCTGCACTCGTCGTTCCCCAAGCAGGAGATGGCCGCGCTCTACCGGGCCTCCGACATCATGGTGGTCACGCCCTACCGCGACGGCATGAACCTGGTCGCCAAGGAGTACGTCGCGTGCCGCTTCGACGACGACGGAGCGCTGGTGCTCTCGGAGTTCGCCGGCGCGGCCGAGGAGCTGCGGCAGGCCTTCATGGTCAACCCCTACGACATCAACGGGATGAAGGCCCGGATGCTGGAGGCCTACGACGCACAGCCGAAGGACCTCGGGCGACGGATGAAGGCGATGCGCAAGACGGTCTCGGAGAACGACGTCGCGCACTGGGCCACCACCTTCCTCGATGCGCTGGCCGATACCAAGCCGCACGACAAGGTGGTCCGGGCCCGGGGGGCCCGACGCCGCTGAGCCGCCGGACGGGCGGCTGCTGCACACCGGTTGGTAACTTCTGCGCATGGACTTGATCCCCAAGCCGGACCAGGTCGCCTCCGCCGCCAGCAACATCGCCCACATGATGCTGTACGGCGGGCTGGCCGACCTCAGGTCGATGCCACGGACCCTGATCGACGAGGGCCCGCTGCGTGAGGTCTACCACTACCGGCCGGCACGCCAGGTCAGGTCCACCGGGGACCCGGTCCTGCTGGTCACCCCGCTGGCCGCGCCATCGCTGTGCTTCGACCTGCGTCGCGGCTGCTCGCTGGTCGAGCACCTGGTCTCGGAGGGCCGCCCGACGTACCTGGTCGAGTACGGCGAGATCTCGTTCAAGGACCGCAACCTCGGCATCGAGCACTGGGTCACCGAGGTGGTGCCGACGGCGATCGAGGAGGTCAGCCGGCACGCCGGGGGTCGCCCCGTGCACGTGGTGGGCTGGAGCCTCGGCGGCATCTTCGCGGTGCTGGTCGCCGCCTCGCAGCCGAAGCTGCCGATCGGGTCGCTGACCGCGATCGGGTCGCCGTTCGATGTCTCCCAGGTCCCCCTCGTCGCCCCGCTGCGGCCGCTGCTGCGGATGACCGACGGCGGCATCGTCACCTCGCTGTACCGGATCATGGGCGGCGCCCCCAAGCCGCTGGTGCGCCGGGCGTTCCAGCTCAGCTCGGGCACCAAGCTGGTCACCAAGCCGGTGGCGAGGCTGCAGAACCTCGACGACCGCGAGTGGCTGGCCCAGATCGAGGCGGTGGACCGCTTCACCGCGAACATGATCGCCTACCCGGGCCGGTCGTTCGGTCAGCTCTACCACCGCATGGTGAAGAAGAACCAGCTGCGCCGGGGTGTGGTGGAGTACGGCGGCCGGGAGATCCGGGTCGACTCGATCACGCTGCCGGTCCTGGTCTTCGCTGGCAACACCGACGGCATCGCGCCGATCGGGTCGGTCCGCGCCCTGGTGGACCTGCTCCCGAACGCACACGAGGTCCGGTTCGAGGTCGTCCCCGGTGGCCACCTCGGCATGCTGACCGGGCGGGCGGCCCGCGAGACCACGTGGGTGGTCCTCGACGAGTGGCTGCGCACGTACTCCACCACCGAGCCCGCCCGGCCACGCCGCCGTCCGTCCGGCTCGGCGCCGAAGAAGCCCCGGCGCACCACCACGCCGAAGCGGCCCCCGGCGACGTCCGCGTCCGACGTGGTGCCGGACCGGGGTGCGATCGGGTCCAACCGCGAGCGCAGATACGGGTCCCGGTCGTCTCGAGACCTGGGCCCCGGGCATTGACCCGGCCCGGACCTGCGCCGGCGGTGACCCGCGGAGCCCTGGCGTGCTGCCTGCTGCTCGTCGGCGTGGCCCTGGGCGGCTGTTTCGCGCCGACCCAGCAACCACCGCCACCCGAGCCTGCCCACTTCACCCAGTACGTCGCGCTCGGTGACACCTTCGCCGCCGCCCCCGGGACCGGTCCGACCAGGCCCGACCGGGGCTGCCGCCGCTCGAAGGACGCCTACCCCACCCAGGTCGCCCACCTGCTCGGCATCGGCCACGCGACCAACGTTGCCTGCGACGGCGCGACGACCCGGGCCGCGATGCACGCCCAGCGCACCCGGACCGGCCGACACGTCCCGCCCCAGGTCCACGCGGTGTCGAGCCACACCGACCTGGTCACGATCAGCCTCGGCGCCAGCGACCACCACATGCTCTCCTCGCTGCAGCACAAGTGCGCCTACCACCGGGTGGCCTGCACCCTGGCGCCGTACCAGGACAAGCTGATGGCCCTCACCGAGACCGTGCGCACCAACCTCGACGAGGCCGTCCGGGCCGTCCAGGACCGGGCGCCGCACGCAACCATCGTGGTCGTCGGCTACCCCCGGCACGTCACGGTTCGCAGCCGGTGCCGGGACATGCCCCTGACCACGCCCAACGACCGGGCCGCCTGGACCAACATCGACCGCGCGCTGGCCCTGCAGCTGTCCCGCGTGGCCCGGGACACCGGCGCGGAGTACGTCGACACCTTCGCCGCCTCGGCCGGTCACGAGATCTGCTCCCGGCACCCGTGGGTGCGCGGGCGCACCGGCGCACCGCACCACGGCGTCGCCTACGGGCCCACACGCGCGGGCAGCCGCGCGATCGGCCACCTGGTCGTCCGGGCAGCCCGCCGGGCGGCGTCGACACCCTGAGAGCCGCCCGGGCGGCACCAGCGGCACGCCCGTCCGGGCTAGCCGGGTGGCCGGCGAGCATGCGCAGGACTGCTCAGTACCTGTTCTCAGATCCCTGGTGGACCGCGCGCAGGACCTGGTCCGCCGCGCTGGTGACGTGGGGCGGGCCGGTGGCGTGGTCGGAGACGCTGATCCGCAACGCGGTCGCACCGTTCCGGACGGTGGTTCCCATCCAGGTTGCGCCGCCGGCCTGGACGGCGGCGGCCACCCGCCGGGTGCGCTCGTCGTTGTCGCCGACCCGCACCAGCACCTGGTTGAGGACGACCTCGTTGAGCACCCTGACCTCCGGGTCGGCCGACAGGATCTCCGCGAACTGACGGGCCCGGGCGCAGCAGTCCTCGACCAGCCCGGCCACTCCCGTCCGGCCCAGGCTGCGCAGCGCAGCCCAGAGCGGGAACGCCCGTGCCCGGCGCGAGCTCTCGGGCGTCCAGTCCGCCCCGTCCCGGCCGCCGCTCCTGGCCAGGTACGACGCGGACAGGCTCATCGCCGCCCGGTGGGCCTCGGGGTGGGCGCAGAAGGCGAGCCCGCAGTCGTAGGGAACGTTGAGCCACTTGTGGCCGTCGGTCGCCCACGAGTCCGCCTGCCCGACCCCGTCGACCAGGTGCCGCAGCGACGGGGTGGCTGCCGCCCACAGCCCGAACGCGCCGTCGACATGGACCCAGGCGCCGTGGTCGTGGGCGATCCGGCAGATCGCGCGCATCGGGTCGCAGGCGCCGGTGTTCACGTTGCCCGCCTGGGCGCACACGATCACCGGGTCGCCGTCGGCGGCCCCGGCGATGTCCGCGGCGAGACGGTCGGGCCGCATCCGGCCCTCGCGGTCTGCGGCGACCTCGACGATGCTGGCCGTGCCCAGGCCCAGGAACCGCAGGGCGCGGTCGATCGTGGCATGGCGCTCGCGGCCCACCAGAACCCTGATCCGCGGCGCGCCGACCATGCCGTCGGACTCGACGTCCCACCCGGCGCTTGCGAGCAGGTGGTGACGCGCGGCCGCCAGCCCGGTCAGGTTGGCCATCTGCGCGCCGGTGGTGAACCCGGCCGACGCGCCGTCGGGCAGGCCCAGCAGCTCGCACAACCAGCCGCGACAGACCTCCTCGGCCGCGGCTGCCGCCGGGGACAGCGCGAAGAACGCCGCGTTCTGGTCCCACGCCGCCGCCAGCCAGTCGGCCGCGAGCGCGGCCGGCAGCACCCCGCCCTCGACGAAGCCGAAGTAGCGGCCGGCGTTGGTGACCACCAGCCCGGGATCGGCGGCACGCGCCAGCGCCTCCACGACTGCGACCGGGTCACCGGGTCCGTCCGGCAACCCACCCCCGAGCGCCTCGACCAGCCGGCCCATCGAGACCTGCCGCGCAACCGGCCGTTGCGAGCCGGCATCCAGGTACTCCCGGGCCAGCCCGCCGGCCCGGCCGAGCACGTCCTCCCAGCTCCCCGTCACCGCCACCACCTCCCGCTCATGGGCACCACGTCTCGCAGACTGCCACGGCCGGCCGTCCTCCGGCACCGGACCGGCGGCCGAGAGGGGTCCCGGGTGCCCGGGTGGGACCACCGATAGCCTGCCGACCGTGAGCAGCCCATCCGAGCAGCGCGGCAGTCCCGACGACGTGGTGGTGACCGGCTTCGGCGCCCTCACCCCGGTCGGTCTCGACACCGCCACCACGTGGGCGGCCCTGCTCGACGGCCGCTCGGGCGTCGGGCCGATCGCTGCGTTCGACAGCTCCCGGCTGCAGGTGCACGTGGCCGCCGAGGTCCGGGGGTTCGACCCGGGCTTCCTGACCACGAAGGTGCGCCGGCGTACGGCGCGGTTCAGCCGGCTCGCGCTGGCGGCGGCCCGCGAGGCGGTCGCGGACGCGGGCCTGACGATCACCGGGCCCGACCAGCCCGACGGCGTACCGGCGGAGCGGGTGGGTGTGGTCGTGAACAACACCGTCGCCGGCTTCGAGACGATCGAGCAGGCCACCCGCGAGGTGGTCGCCGACGACCAGGTGCGGCTGTCGCCGTACTTCGTGGCCTCCTCGCTGACCAACATGCCCGCCTGCGAGGTGGCCATCGACCTCGGCGCTCACGGCCCGGTCAACGCCAGCGCGCTCGCCTGCGCGAGCGGCGTCGAGGCCTTCCTGGCGGCCCGGCGGCTGATCCTGGCCGGTGACGCGGACGTGGTGGTGTGTGGCGGCACCGACGCGGCGATCACCCCGGTGATGTTCACCGGCCTGCAGGGCATGGGCGCGCTGAGCACCAACCAGCGCGACCCGGCCGAGGTGAGCCGGCCGTTCGACTCCGACCGCGACGGGTTCGTGTTCGGCGAGGGCGCTGTGCTCGCGGTGCTGGAGTCCGCCGCGCACGCACGCACGAGAGGCGCGACGCCGTACGCACGCGTGCTCGGCGGCGCGCTCACCGCGGACGCGTTCCACGTCAGCGCACCCGCCCCCGACGGCGAGTACGCCGCCCGGGCGATCGACCTGGCGCTGGAGCGGACCGGCGTGGCGCCGGGCGAGGTGGACTACGTCTGCGCCCACGGCACCTCCACCCGGGCGAACGACCGCACCGAGACCGTGGCGATCCGCCGCGCCTACGGCCGCGCGGCCGACGACCTGGCGGTGAGCAGCCCCAAGTCGATGGTGGGCCACCTCATCGGCGCCGCCGGGGCGCTGGGCGTCATGGTGTGCGCGCTCGCGATCCGCGACGGCGTCGTACCGCCAACCATCAACCTGGACACTCCCGACCCCGAGTGCGACCTCGACTACGTGCCGAAGGTCGCTCGCGAGATGCCGGTGCGCACCACGGTCACCAACGCCTTCGGCTTCGGCGGGCAGAACTGCGTCGCCGTGCTCGCCAAGCCCGGCTGAGAACTTCGCGAACCGGTTGCCGGGCGGCCCGGACCGCGGTTCACTCGTCACACAGGAGGGCTGCATGTACACCTACGACGCCACCACGTACCGCTCGGTCTTCGAGGCCGACTTCACCTTCCAGCACGGGTTCCTCCGCAACGTCGGCCGCTTCGGGGACCGGCTCGCGCTGCACGACACCGCCGACGGGCGCAGCTGGACCTACACCGAGCTCGGCGCGGACGCCGCGCGGCTCGCCGCCGGACTCCGCGCCCGGGGGGTCGGGCCCGGTGACCCGGTGGTGTTCCAGCTGTTCAACGGCGCAGCCTTCGCCCAGCTCCTGCTCGCAGCCTCGCACCTGGGCGCGATCCCGACCCCGGTGAACTTCCGGTTCTCCGCCGGGGAGACCGCGCACGTGCTCGACGACAGCGAGCCGGTCGCGTTCGTCCACGACGCCTCGCTGGCCGCCGACGCCGCCACGGCACTCGGGCTCGCACGCCACCGACCCCGCCTGGTCGCGTCCGCGGGCGGGACGACCGAGGGCGCGGAGGACTTCGCGGACCTGTTCGCCGACGCGCCGGTGGCGCCGTACGACGGCCGGACCGCGTGGGACGAGGCGGTGCGGCTCTACACCTCCGGGACCACCGGCATGCCCAAGGGCGTCTCGCTGCCGGCGGCCGCGCAGGTGCTGACGGCGCACGACGTGATCATGCACTTCCCGATGGAACCCGACGACCGCACCCTGAACATGAGCCCGTGGTTCCACCGCGGCGGCATCTCGCCCGGTGGCCCCGACGCGGTGTTCTACGTCGGCGCCGCGTCGGTCGCGATGAAGGCCTTCGACCCCGACCGGGTGCTCGACCTGGTCGCGGAGCACGGGCTCAGCTACCTGATCGGTGCCCCCACCAACCTCGCGCTGCTCGCCGACGCCCAGGAGAAGCAGCCCCGGGACGTCTCGACGCTGCGCGGGGTCGTCACCATGGGTGCGCCCCTGGAGCGTGCCGCCTGCCTTCGTTACCAGGAGGTGCTCACGCCGCGGATCTTCAACGGGTACGGCACCACCGAGGCTTTCTGGAACACCTTCCTGCGGCCCGGCGACCTGCCCGCCCACGCCGGCACGGCCGGCCGGTCCTGCACCGACGACGACGTCCGGGTGGTGCAGATGCCCACCGACGGGGACGCCACCCCCGATGACCTGGTCCCGAGGGACGGCGCCACCAGCGGCGAGATCATCATGCGCTCGCTGAAGTCCGGCTACGCCTACCTCAACCGCGACGAGGAGCAGCGGGCGAAGTTCCGCGACGGCTGGCTGTTCTCCGGCGACATCGGCACCTGGGACGCCGACGAGTTCGTGACCGTGGTGGGGCGCAAGGACGACATGATCATCAGCGGCGGGGAGAACATCCACCCGGTCCAGGTCGAGGAGGTGCTCAACGAGCACCCGGGGGTGGTCGACTCGATCGTGGTCGGCGTACCCGACGAGAAGTGGGGGCAGCGGGTGGTGGCCCAGGTGCAGCTCGCCGACGCGTCGGTGACCGCCGCGGACCTGGACGCGCACTGCCGCAGCCACCCCATGCTCGCCGACTTCAAGCGTCCGCGGGCCTACCGGTTCGCCGAGGAGCTCCAACGTACGGCGACCGGGAAGAAGATGCACTACGTGGTGCGCGAGCAGCTCGATGCGGGTGCGGACTCGGACCTGGAACGCCCCTGAAACACCGAACGCCCCGGCACCACCGGGGCGGGGCATCGGCCGGCACGGCTACCCTCCGTCGGGTGAGCGCACTCGCCGGACTCGTCGACAAGGGTCTGGTCGCGCCGGACTGGGCCGAGGCCCTGGCGCCGGTGGACGACCAGATCGTCCGGATGGGCCAGTTCCTGCGCGCCGAGATCGCCGCGGGCCGGCGGTACCTCCCCCACGGCGACCACATCCTCCGGGCCTTCCAGAAGCCGCTGGCCCAGGTGAGGGTGCTCATCGTCGGACAGGACCCCTACCCGACGCCGGGCCACCCGGTGGGGCTGAGCTTCTCGGTGGCCGGCGACGTACGGCCGATCCCCAAGAGCCTGGTCAACATCTTCCGCGAGCTCGGTGACGACCTCGGTGTGCCCCCACCGTCCAGCGGCGACCTCTCAGCCTGGGCGGACCAGGGGGTGGTGCTGCTCAACCGTTGCCTGACGGTGTCCCCGGGCCGGCCCGCGTCACACCGCGGCAAGGGCTGGGAGTCGGTCACCGACCACGCCATCGCCGTCCTGGCCGAGCGCGGCGGGCCGCAGGCGGCCATCCTGTGGGGCCGCGATGCGCAGTCGCTGAAGCCGTCGCTGGGCCCGATCCCCTGGGTCGCCTCGACCCACCCCAGCCCGCTCTCCGCCCACCGCGGGTTCTTCGGGTCCCGGCCGTTCAGCCGGGTGAACCGGCTGCTGGAGGAGCAGGGCGGGGAGCCGGTCGACTGGCGGCTGCCCTGACCTGCACGGCCGCGAGCAGTCGGCAGTCGGGAATGTTTTGAATGTAGTTGAACTTTGAACTAGTATGACTGCCATGACCGACCGGATGCCCGCTCTCTACCTCGGCCACGGCGCGCCACCGCTGCTCGATGACCCGAAGTGGTCGGGTGAGCTGCGTGGTCTCGCAGCCGGGCTCCCCCGCCCCCGCGCGATCCTCATCGTCAGCGCCCACTGGGAATCCGCACCGCTGACGCTCAGTGCGTCGCAGGCGCCGCTGGTCTACGACTTCGGGGGCTTCGACCCGAAGTACTACGCCGAGACCTACCCGACCCCGGACGCCTCGGACCTCGCCCGGCGTGTCGCCGCGATGATGCCGGACCACGAGCCGGTGCACCAGCACCCGACGCGCGGCCTGGACCACGGAGCCTGGGTGCCGCTGAAGATCATGTACCCCGACGCCGACATCCCCGTGCTGCAGATGTCGCTGCCCACCCAGGACCCCGACCGGCTCATGGCGCTCGGCGAGCGGCTGCGCGCGCTGCGCGACGAGGGTGTGCTGATCATCGGCTCCGGCTTCCTCACCCACGGGCTGCGATACCTGCGCGAGTTCCGGGTCGACGCCGAGGCGCCGGGCTGGTCCAGCGAGTTCGACAGCTGGGCCGGCGAGGCGCTCGCCCGCGGCGACCTGGTCGAGCTGGCGTCGTACCGCTCGAAGGCGCCGGGGATGCCCTACGCCCACCCGACCGTGGAGCACTACACCCCGCTGTTCGTCACCCTGGGGGCCGCCACCGACCCCGAGGCGCCCGGCAAGCAGGTCATCGACGGCTACTGGATGGGCCTGTCCAAGCGGTCGCTGCAGGTGGCCTGACCGCTACCGGATCCCGAGCCGCCGCATCACCGCGAGCCCCTTGACCTGCTGCTGCACGTTCTTCTCGTACGGCATGTCGTCCGGGGGCTGCATGACCTGCTTCCTGAGGACGCCGATGTTCTGGCAGTCGGTGTACTTCAGCAGGCCCTGGTCGCCGTGCCGGGCGCCGACGCCGGACTGCTTCACCCCGCCGGACGGCGTGCCCTTCGAGGCGTAGGCCGTCGCGAGGATGTCGTTGACGTTGACGTTGCCGGACTGGAGGCGTCGGGCCACCCGGGCGGCGTTGTCGATGTCGCCGCCCCACACCGAGGCGTTCAGCCCGTAGTCGCTGTCGTTCGCGAGCGCCACGGCCTCGTCCTCGGTCGAGAACCGGTGCAGCGCCACCACCGGCCCGAACGTCTCGCAGGTGCCGGCGAGCATGTCCCTGGTGACGCCCTCCAGGATCGTGGGCTCGAAGAACGCCGGTCCGAGGTCGGGCCGCTCGTGCCCGCCGGTGACCAGGGTCGCACCCTTGGCGATCGCGTCCTCGACGTGGCCGGCCACGCGGCCCTTGTGGTCCACCGAGACCAGCGAGCCGACCTCTGGCCCGTAGTCGTACGCCGCACGCACGTCCAGCGCCTCGGTCGCGGCGACGAACCGTCGCCTGAACTCCTCGTAGACCGAGTCGTGCACATACATCCGCTCGATGTGCATGCAGATCTGGCCGGTGTTGCCGAATGCCCCGAACAGCGCGCCCTTGACCACGTCGTCGAGGTTCGCGTCCGGCAGCACGATCATGGGGTTCTTGCCGCCCAGCTCGAGGCAGCAGCCGATCAGGTTCCGTCCGGCCCGTTCCCCGATCACCCGGCCGGTGTCGGTCGAACCCGTGAACATCACGTAGTTCACGTTGTCGATCAGGGTCGGCCCGACGTCGGGCCCTTCGCCGCACACCACCTGGAACAACCCCTTCGGCAGGCCGGCCTGCTCCAGCAGCTGCACGCCGTACAGCGGTGACAGCGCGGTCTTGTTGTCCGGCTTGACCACCACGCCGTTGCCCGCCATCAGCGCAGGTACGGCGTCGGAGATGCCGGTCGCGAAGGGGAAGTTCCACGGCGCGATGATGCCCACCACGCCCTTGGGAGTCCGCACCTCCGTCGACGAGGAGACCACCGGAACCGGCCCGGCGTGCCGCCGCGGCGCGAGCAGCCGGGCGGCCCGCTTGAGGTAGTAGCCGGTGACGATCGGTACGTCGAGGCTCTCCTCGAACGCCATCCGGCGGGCCTTGCCGCTCTCGACCTGGATCAGGTCGGCGATGGTCTCGTGGTGGCGCAGCACCAGCCGGTGGAAGCGGCGGAACACCTTCATTCGCTTGCGCACCGGCCAGCGCGCCCACTCCGCCTGCGCCGCACGGGCCGCGGCCGCGGCGGTTGCGATGTCGGCCGGGGTGGACTGGGGCAGCTCGACGAGCACGTCGCCGGTGTAGACCTCGGTCAGCTTCCACGACCCACCCGAGGTGGACGGCACCCGGGACACCAGCTGCCGCAGGAAACCGTCGGTGACCGAGGCGGGGCGCCGCAGATCGACCATGTCGCTCATGCCTCCTTCATCACGAGGTCGGCGGCCTTGTCGCCGATCATCATCGACGGGGCGTTGGTGTTCCCCCCGATGATGCTGGGCATGATCGAGGCGTCGGCGACCCGCAGGCCCTCGACGCCGCGCACGCGCAGGACGGGGTCGACCACGGCGCGCTCGTCCACGCCCATCCGGCACGAGCCCACCGGGTGGTAGACGGTGGTGGCCCGGTTGAGCGCCTCCGCACGCAGCCGGTCCCCGGCGTACGACGAGCCGGGCTCGGCCTCCTCCTTGACGTGGGGGGCGATCGCGGGGTCGGCCATGATCGTGCGGATCATCTCGACCCCCTCGAGCAGCACGTTCAGGTCGTCGGGCTCGGCGAGGAAGTTCGGGTCGATCACCGGAGCGGCCTGCGGGTCGGCGCTGGCCAGCCGCACCGTCCCACGGGAGCGGGGCCGGATCAGCGTGGAGAACACCGAGATCGAGTTTCGCGTGTCCGGCTTGAGCCGAACCGGCAGGTCCTGGTTGGGCGGGTAGGCCCACGGGATCGCGAACAGCTGCAGGTCCGGGACGCCGGTCGGCGCCAGCGAGGTGCTGAGGAACCCGCCGGCCTCGAACACCGAGTGCGCCATGAAGGTCCTGCCCGGCCGCAGCCGGTCCTCGACGATGCCGCGGCCGAAGTGGAGTGCCGTGCTGCGATGCGGTGAGTTGTCCACGACGAAGGTCATCGGCACGAACATGTGGTCGTGCAGGTTGTCTCCCACCGGCAGGTCCTCGACGACGGCGATGCCGTGCTCGCGCAGGTGCGCGGCCGGGCCGACGCCGGAGAGCATCAGCAGCTGCGGCGAGCCGAACGCCCCGGCGGCCAGGATGACCTCGCGGCCGGCCCGGACCGCACGACGGGCACCACCCTTGTCGATGACCTCCACCCCGGTCGCCCGGCCACCCTCGATGAGCACCCGGCTCACCGTGCCGCCGGTCTGCACGCTCAGCTGCGGCAGGTCACGTCCCGCGAGGTACCCGCGCGAGGAGGAGTAGCGGGTGCCCGCGTGGGTGTTCTCCTGGATCACGTGCATGCCGTCCTGGCTCGCCCCGTTGTAGTCCGGGTTCACCGGGACGCCGAGCGCCGACGCGCCGGCCTCGAGGAAGCTGCGGGAGGCCTCGCAGATGTGCTGGTTCTCCAGCACCTTGACCGGGCCGCCGACGCCCCGGTAGTCGCTGCGTTGGCCCTGCCAGTCCTCCAGGCGCTTGTAGCTGGCCAGGACGTCGTCGTAGCCCCAGCCCTTGTTGCCCTCCGCCTCCCAGTCGTCGAAGTTGGCGCGGTTCCCGCGCACGAAGATCATCCCGTTGACCGAGCCCGAGCCGCCCATGACCCGGCCGCGGGTGGCCGGGATCCGGCGGTTGTTGAGGTGGGGCTGGGGCTTGTTGTAGAAGCCCCAGTCGAACCGCTTCTTCAGCTTCGGCTCACTGTGGATCATCGTGATCATGCCCGGCCGGCGGAACATCACCGAGGAGTCCGAGCCCCCGGCCTCGACGAGGGCCACGCTGCGGCCGGCCTCGGCGAGTCGACCCGCCAGGGCGCAGCCGGCGCTGCCGGCCCCCACGACGACGTACTCGGCCTCGTTGACCCTCGACTGGTTGGCCTGCTTGCCCATGGCGACCTCGTTCCTCCGGCGACGACGGCAAAACTGTAACAAGTTCTACTCAGGGCGTACAGGCTCGCCGCCGGCGGTTGAGGTGCGAGCTTCGGTGGTTGAGCCGACTGCGAGGATGGCCCGATGCAGATCCTGTCCATCCAGTCCTCGGTGGCCTACGGCCATGTCGGCAACAGCGCCGCGGTCTTCCCGCTGCAGCGGCTGGGCGTGGAGGTGTGGCCGGTGCACACCGTGCACTTCTCCAACCACACCGGGTACGGCGCCTGGAAGGG
>JBOHDO010000027.1:0-11284 GCA_050699415.1 Marmoricola sp. | reverse complement strand
GTGCAGCTCTACAACCTGGCTTTGGGCGCAGGCGCAGACCCGATGGACCCGCGTGAGCTGAGCTACGTGATCGACGGCAACCCGCAGGTGCTGCCGACATTCGGCTGTGTCGCGGCGTCGTTCAACGAGATCGAACCGCCAAAGGTCAGCTGGCCGGGCGTCGAGATCGACCTGGCCAAGATACTGCACGCGTCCGAGCAGGTGAGTGTGCCCGCGCCGCTGCCGCCGTCCGGCAGCGCTCGCGCTACCAGCCGGATCGTCGAGGTCTGGGACACGGGCAAGGCCGCGGTGGTTGTGCTCGAGACCTCGGTGACCGGCACCGACGGCACCCCACTGTGGACGCAGCGTCGTTCCATCTTCGCCCGCGGTGAAGGCGGGTTCGGTGGCGAGCGCGGGCCGTCGACGTCGGTCGCCCCGCCGGATCGGGCGCCGGACGCCGAGCTCGACATCCCGGTGTTACCACAGCAGGCGCTGCTGTACCGGCTCTGCGGCGACCGCAATCCGCTGCACTCGGATCCCGAATTTGCCGCTGCCGCAGGCTTTCCCCGGCCCATCCTGCACGGCCTGTGCACCTACGGCATGACCTGCAAGGCCATCGTCGACGCGCTGCTGGACGGGGACGCGGGCGCCGTCGGCTCCTACGGGACGCGTTTCGCCGGTGTGGCATTCCCCGGCGAGACGCTTAAGGCCAACGTCTGGAAGGACGACGGCCGGTTACTGGCCAACGTCGTCGTGCCCGCCCGCGACAACGCGGTGGTGCTCAGCGGCGTGGAGCTGGTGCCTGTGTAGTCGGCGAATGTAACGCCACGGCGGGCTCTTCGCGGATTTCTCGCCGCCTCGTTACAGTCGGCGCGCGCGTGCCGCGGCCACTCGGCGTTCGACGGTGGCGGCGGTGTCTTCGGCTGTCACGCGAGTGACGATCCAACCTGCTTCGGTCAGCGCCTCTAGTCGCCCGATGTCCTTGTCGAACTGCCGACGGCTCTTCCAATGATGGTCACCCTCGTACTCGACGGCGATCTTGAGCTCCTCCCATCCCATGTCGACCTCTCCGATCAGCACCGCGAATTCGTTGTAAACCGGAATTTGTGTCTGCGGGCGTGGAAAGCCCGCGCGGATAAGCACGAGGCGCACCCATGTCTCCCGCGGCGACTCCGCACCCGCATCGACGAGGTCCAATGCTGCGCGGGCACGCCCCATGCCGCGACGGCCCTTGTACCGCTGGGCAAGGACGTCCAGGTCAGCCAGCTTGAGACGGGTGGCCCGGGCCAACGAGTCGATCGCCGCGACGGCTTCGTCGAGCGGGTACCGGCAAGCGAGGTCGAGGGCGGTGCGTTCGGGCGTCGTTACTCGCATCCCGTCGATGACACAGATTTCGTCGGGCTCAATCAGCCGTTCCCACACCTCGACTCCGGATACGTGGCGACGATTGGTATCAATAATCGCTGCGGCCCGCCTCGAGTCGATCCACCGTGCCCCATGCAGCGCCGACGCGGAGTAACCGGCAAGAATGCCACGACGTCGTGACCGCAACCAACACGCCTTCGCCCGCAGGAGAGGCGTCAGTTCGGCGTCTTTGCCGATGTAGATGTCGTGGTGGAGCGCGACAAACCGCGTGCGAAGCCGATGCCGCGTCAACTTGCCTGCGGCGAGCGCCTCACTTCCGATAAATGGGTCCCCCATGCATGCAGTGTGTATCCGCGCACCGACAGGCCCGCGAGCGTAACGTCGGGGCGAAATTTCCGGTCAGATTCCGCCGTGAGGTTACGCTCGGCTTTGGGCTAGCCCAGGATCAGGCCGGACGTCGGGACGCCGGTGCCCGCGGTGACAAGCACATGCTCGACATCGGGCACCGGGTTCACCGAGGTCCCACGAAGTTGGCGCACGCCTTCGGCGATGCCGTTCATGCCGTGGATGTAGGCCTCGCCGAGCTGGCCGCCGTGGGTGTTCAGCGGCAGCCTGCCGCCGATCTCGATCGCACCGTCGGCGATGAAGTCCCTCGCCTCGCCACGACCGCAGAGCCCGAGCTCCTCCAGCTGCATCAGCACGTACGGCGTGAAGTGGTCGTAGAGAACAGCCGTGTCGATGTCTCCAGGACCGCAACCACTCTGTTCCCAGAGTTGTCGGGCCACCACCCCCATCTCGGGTACGCCGATGTCGTCGCGGTAGTACGACGTCATCACGAACTGGTCAGGCGCACTCCCCTGCGCCGCGGCCGTGATGGCGACCGGAGGCCGCCGCAGGTCGGCCGCACGCTCCGGCGTGGTGACCACGATCGCGACGCCACCGTCGCTCTCCTGACAGCAGTCGAGCAGGCGCAGCGGGTCGGCGATCATCCGCGACGCCTGGTGCTCGGCCAGGGTGATGGGCTTGCGGTGGAAGAAGGCGTTCGGGTTGGTCGCCGCATGCCGGCGGTCGGCGACGGCGACCCGGCCGAAGTCCTCGGAGGTGGCGCCGTACTCGTGCATGTAGCGACGGGCCTGCATCGCCACCGTGGCGGCGGGGGTGGACAGGCCGTAGGGATAGGTCCACGCGTTGTCCAGGCCGTTGCTGTTGACCTGGGTCGCCGCCCAGGACGACACCTGGCCGAACCGCTGGCCGGACCGCTCGTTGAAGCCGCGGTAGCAGACCACCACCTCGGCGACCCCGGTCGCCACCGCCATCGCGGCCTGCTGGACCGTGGCGCACGCGGCGCCGCCGCCGTAGCCGATGCGGCTGAAGAACGTCAGGTCGGCCATGCCGAGCTCACGGGCGACCGCGATCTCGGAGCTGTTGTCCATCGTGAAGGTGACCAGCCCGTCGACGTCGCCGGTCGCCAGCCCGGCATCGGCCAGGGCGTCGAGGACCGCCTCGCAGCTCAGCTGCAGCTCCGAGCGACCCGACTCCTTGGAGAACTCCGTGGCGCCGATGCCCGCGATCGCGGCGCGTCCGGACAGCCCGCTCACCGGGCCACCGTCACGGTCGCATTCACATGCCGTGGCAGCGGTTGCCTGTGGTCACCATTGATGGTTCCGGAGGTGGGTCTCACCGTTGCCTCGACCGCAACGACGACCGCCCCGCCGGCGTCGTCGGTGACGGTGCCGGAGAAGCTGAGCGTGTCACCGGGGTACGCCGGGGCACCGAGCCTGAGTCCGCAGCCGGTGATCCGGAAGTCGGGGCCGACCGCGACCCGGGCCCATTCCCCGACGTAGCGCTGCACCAGCCCGGTGGTGGTCAGGATGTTCAGGAAGATGTCTCTCGACCCGTGCCCCTGCGCGAGGTCCCGGTCGTGGTGGACGTCCTGGAAGTCCCGGGTCGCGATCGCGGTGGAGACCACCAGCGTCGGGGTGACCGGCAGCTCCCAGGTCGGCAGCGGGGCGGTCATCGGTCCACCTCCCACTGGGCGAGGGTCAGGTCGTCGTCGATGCGCTCGAAGACCACCTGCACCGGGTCTCCGACCGCGACCGGCTCGTGGTCCCCCCGAACCTCACCGACCATGCGCACGCCCTCCTCGAGCTCGACCAGCGCCAGGGTCACCGGCAGCTCCTTCCCGGGAAGCCTCGGGGCGTGGTGCACCAGGCACGAGAACACCGTGCCGTGCCCGCTGGCGACCACGTGGCCGCGGTCCGCGGCATGGCACCGCGAGCACATCGGCCCCGGGGGGTGCCGCAGCTCACCGCAGACGTTGCACGTCTGGATGCGCAGCTCGCCGGCGGCCGTCCCCTCCCAGAAGAAGGCCGTGTCACGGTTCATCTGCGGGTGCACCAGCCGGGTCCGGTCGGCCTTCTCGGGTCGGGCGCCGGGCTTGTACTTCAGGACCCGGAACATCATCGTCGCGACCACCTCGCCGCGCCCATCGGGCTGGCTGACCCGCCAGGTGTTCTCGGTGGTGATGAAGTAGCCCTCGCCGACGCCGGTGGCCTTCGGGCCGGTCACGGAGTCCAGCCGCGCGGTCAGCGTGACCTGCTCACCGACCCGGACGGGCCGCAGGTAGGTCTGGTCGCAGTCGGTGCCGAGCACGGAGGTGTAGCCGGCCTCGTCGAAGACCCCCATGGTGGCGTGCAGCGGGCTGGCTGCGCGTCGCGAGGCGTCGAGCCCGTCCATGGTCCACACCTGCGTCATCGCCGGCGGCGCCTCCCCCGCGGTGAAGCGTGGATCGGTCTCGCCGATGGCCTCGAGCCAGTTGTTGATCATCGGCTGGTTGACCGGGTCCCGGCCGGGCCTGGGCCCGGACTCCCCCCGCGCCTTCAGCTCCTCGACCTGCGCCATGATCCAGTCGTGGTCGCGCACGACCTCTCCCGTCGTCGGCATCGTCGTCCCTCCTACCGGGGGACCTTGGGCAGGCCCAGGCCGAACATTGCGATCAGCTCACGCTGCACCTCGTTGACGCCGCCCCCGAAGGTGAGCACGAGGTTGCGCCTGGCGGTCAGGTCGAGGTACTCCAGCAGCTCCGCGGTCTCCGGCTCCGCCGGGTCGCCGTACGACGACACGACCTCCTCCAGCGCCAGCCCGAGGCCCTGCACCTCCTGCGAGGCGAACACCTTCGACGCCGAGGCGTCGGCCACCGCGGCCGCCCCGGTGGCCCCCGACGCGGCCACCTCCCAGTTCAGCAGCTCGTTGAGCCGGAACGCCGCGGTCACCCGGCCCAGGGTCCGCCGGATGGCGGGCAGCTCCGGCAGCGGAGTGCCGTCCGGCGTCGTACGGGTCCGGGCCCACTCGACGACCAGGTCGCGCAGCCCCTCCAGCCGGCCGGCCGGACCCAGCATCACCCGCTCGTGGTTGAGCTGGGTGGTGATCAGCTTCCAGCCCTGGTTCTCCTCGCCGACGAGCATGTCGGCCGGCACCCGGACGTCGTTGTAGTAGGTGGCGTTGACGTGGTGGGAGCCGTCGCAGGTGATGATCGGTGTCCACGAGTAGCCGGGGTCGCTGGTGTCGACGACCAGCACCGAGATCCCCCGGTGCTTCGGTGCGTCGGGATCGGTGCGCACCGCGAGCCAGATGTAGTCGGCGGCGTGGCCACCGGTGGTCCACATCTTCTGGCCGTTGACGATCCAGTCGCCGGTCGCGGGGTCCTTGCGCGCGGAGCAGCGCAACGAGGCGAGGTCGGTGCCGGCGTCAGCCTCGGAGTAGCCGATCGCGAAGTGCACGTCCCCGGCGAGGATCCGCTCGAGGAACATGTCCTTCTGCTTCGCGGTGCCGAAGGCCTGCAGGGTCGGCCCGACGGTCTGCAGCGTGACCGAGGGCAGGTGGACGTCGGCGCGGGCCGCCTCGTTGGCGAACGCCTGCTGCTCGATGCCGCCGAGCCCCAAGCCCTTGTACTCGGTCGGCCAGCCGACGCCCATCCAGCCGTCACTGCCCATCTGCTTGATGGTGCGGTGGTACGCCGGCCCGTGCCGGTCGGTCCGCATCTCGTGCCGGTCCTCGCGGCTGACCAGGCCGGCGAAGTACTCCCGGGCCTCCCGCTTGAAGCCACGCTGGGCGTCGGTGAGCTCGGCGTTCTTGCCGGCTCGCTCCGCGAGCGGCACGTCGGCCAGCGTCCCGGAGGCCCCGCCGAGCAGCCGGACGACGTCCTGCACCCGGGAGAAGTGCCGGTGCAGCGGGTAGGTCTGGTCGACGCCGGTGCCGCCGTGCAGGTGGTGGCAGGTCTGCAGCGCTCGCGGCGACCGCTCGCACACCGCGTACGCCGCCACCGCGAGGTCGTCGGCCACGGGCTGGCCGGCGTCGAGCCGGCGGGCGACCTCGGCCGCGGCCAGCCCGACCATCCGGGCGTCGACGTACACGTCGGCGACCTGCTGGGCGACCGCCTGGAACTCCGCGAGCCGGCGGCCGAACTGCTCCCGCTCCCGGACGTGGCCCGCGGTCAGGTCCAGTGCGCCGGCGAGCAGTCCGTCGCCGAGCAGCAGCAGCCCCGCGGCGGCGTGGTCGGCGAGCACCCGGGTGGAGCCCTCGCCCAGCACGTGCACGACCGGGGCGTCGTCGAAGGTGACCGTGGCCTCGCCGCGGCCCGACGACGCGGGTGTGGGCGTCGCGGTCACCCCGGGGCCGTCCGGGTCGACCAGCACCGCGGCCCGGTCGGTGGTCACGGCGAGCAGCCGGCGGCCCTGCCCCGGGAGCGGCACGCGCACCTTGGTGCCGGTCACGCGGTCGCCCTCGAGCCGGGTCACCGGCGCGGCGGCCAGGGTCCGGCCGACCTCCGCCAGCGCCGGCACGACCAGCAGCCTGCCAGCGACGATCTCGGGGACCAGCGCGTCCTGCTGGTCCGGCGTACCGGAGCGCACCAGCGGCAGCAGCCCGCACACCAGCGTCTCCCACACCGGGAGGTCCACGGCCCGGGCGCCGAGCTGGTGCAGCAGCGCACCGAGCTCGGCCAGCCCGAGGCCCTCGCCACCGAGCCGCTCCGGGGCCGCCAGCCCCAGCAGGCCGGCGTCGGCGCAGGCCGCCCAGTCGCCGTCGCCCCTGTCGAGCACGTCGGCCAGGACGCCCCTGACCTCCTCACGCAGCGACACGCAGTACCTCCCGCAAATCTGGAACGTGTTCTAGTCTAGCCGGAACGGACCGTCGACGTCAGGAGTACCCGTGCCGCTCCCGCCGTGGCCGTTCCCTGCCCGCACGATCGGCTACCTCCAGGACAGGGCCCGGGTACCGCAGGTCGCGATCCCCGACGGCCGCTGGCTGCATCTCCCCGGCCGCGGCCGCACCTGGCTGACCGAGGTCGGGCCGCCCGACGGTCCCCCGCTCGTACTGTTGCACGCGGTGGGCTGCACCGGGCTGCTCACCTGGTTCCCGGCGCTGCCCCGGTTGGCGCAGCGCTACCGCGTCGTGGTGTTCGACCAGCGCTGGCACGGGCGCGGGATCATGTCGAAGCAGTTCTCGCTGCACGACTGCGCGGACGACGTCGCCGCGGTCATCCACGAGCTCGGACTGGTCGACCCGATCGTGGCCGGCTACTCGATGGGCGGGGTGATCGCGCAGCGGACCTGGCGGCAGCACCCCGCTTCCGTCGGCGGGCTGGTGCTCGCCGCGACGACGGATCACTTCCGCACCACGGGGAGCGAACGGGTCTTCCACGAGTCCATGGAGCTGTCCATGGGAGCGCTGCACACGCTGTCCCGGTCGCGGGTGGCCGGCGCCGCCGGCCGTCGTACGGCGCGGGCCCTGCAGATCGGACCGACCGACACCGGCCAGTGGGCGCTGGGCCAGTGGCGCAGCACCAGCCCGTGGGCGGTCGGCGAGGCGGTCGCCGCACTCGGCCGGCACCACTCGACCCCGTGGCTGTCGCGGATCGACGTCCCCACCGCCGTGGTGGTCACCAGCCGCGACCGCGTGATGCCGGCGCAACGCCAGCGCGCGATGGCCGCCCGGATCCCCGGCGCGGTCGTGCACGAGGCCGACTGCGGGCACGCCGGCTGCGTGCTGGGCAGCGAGGCTTTCGTGCCGGCGCTGGTGCAGGCGGCGAACACGGTGCAGGCGCGGATCGAGCGGCTGACCTGAGGGCGGTCAGCCGACGGCGGCTCCGTGCAGCGCGTCGAGCTCCTTGGGGAAGTCCTCGGCCAGCTCCCAGGCGTTCGGCATCGACTCCCGGCAGGCGATGACCCCGACGTGCAGCTGGCCGTTGTTGCTCATCACCGTGATGTTCAGGCCCGCGCCGTGGAAGACCGGGCCCAGCGGGTAGAGCGCGTCGATGCGGGCGCCCATGAAGTACAACGGCACCGGCGGCCCGGGGACGTTGGAGATCACCAGGTTGTGGATCACCGGCCCCTTCTCCGCCAGCCGCAGCCGGCTGACCATGCGGACGGCGAGCCCGAAGGTGCGCGGTGCTGCGAAGTGGGCCCACTCCTGCAGCGTGTCGGCGGGGATCGCGTTGTGGTGTTCCTTGGCGTTCGCGTTGCTCACCGACAGCTGGCGCAGCCGCTCCAGCGGGTCGGCCTCGTCGGTGCCCAGCCGGGTGAACAGCGAGGACACCTTGTTGCTGCCGCCCTCCCGCATGGAGGTGCCGTGGACCGACACCGGGACGGTGGCCAGCAGGGACGTCTCGGGCAGCTCGCCCCGGTCCCGCAGGTAGCGGCGCAGCGCTCCTCCGCTCACCGCCAGCACCACGTCGTTGACGGTGGCGCCGGGGAGCGCGTTCTTGACCTGCTTGACCCGGTCCAGGGACATGTCGACGTACGCGATCGAGCGGTGGCCAGTGATGGTGCCGTTGAACGAGGTGCGCGGGGCGGTGAGCGGGGCCGCCATCGTGGTGCCGCTGCGGGCCCGGTCGAGGGTGCCGACGAGCACCCCCGCGGTGTTCCGCACCAGGCGTACGGCGTGCAGCGGCTTGGTCAGGTTCGTCAGCACGCCCCGGGCGAACAGCTCGGCGTCCCCGGGGGTCCGCGACGGCCTGCCCGCGGGGGCCACGTCGGGCGGCGTCGCGTCGGGCTCGAGGGTGCACAGGTGGGAGATCATGTTGGCGCCGCTCACGCCGTCGACGCTGGCGTGGTGCATCTTCGAGAACACCGCGACCTGGCCGCTGGCGAGGCCCTCGACCACCCACATCTCCCACAGCGGCCGGGACCGGTCGAGCGGCAGACCGGCAAGGTGCCCGCAGAGCTCGGAGAGCTCGGCCTCCCCGCCCGGGGGCGGCACTGCGAGCCGGTGCACGTGCCGGTCGATGTCGAAGTGCTCGTCCTGGACCCACAACGGGTGGTCGATGCCCAACGGCACGCCCTTGAGCCGGCGGGTGAACATCCCGATGTCGGGGACCCGCTGCTCCAGCTCGGCCTTCAGCCCGTCGAAGGAGTAGCCGCCGGGCATGGTCCCCGGGTCCAGCAGGATCAGCCCGCACACGTGCATCAGCTGCTCGGGGTTCTCCAGGTACAGGAAACTGGCGTCCAGGCCGCTGAGCCTGGTCACCTGCCCGACGTCCGGGGTGGGTTCCATGGCACGATCCTAGGGCATAACTAGAACATGTTCTATTTCATCCCGCCCCTGCTCCCGGCCGGACGCGAACTTCGCGGTAGCCTCGCGCCATGCCCAGCAACCCGGGACGATGGTACGTCGCCCGCCAGGCCGGTGTCGCCCTGCTCACCGCGAATGCGATCCGGCCGCTGAACACGCCGCGGACCGCGATCCCCGCGTTCGCCGCCGGCTGGCTCACCAGCGAGCTCGCCCCGCAGCTGCTCGCGCTCACCGCGGTGGACACGCTGGCCTCCGCGGGCCGGCGCAGGGCACCGGCGGCCGGGGTGGCGCTCGCCGCGGCCAGCGCGGCGGGCCTCGGCTGGGTGGTCCGCCGGGCTGGTGCGTCGGCCACGGTGGTCGAGGCCAGCCTGCGCGAGGGCATCGGCGAGGACTACCGCGAGGTGCTCGAGACACCCGTCGACCCGGCCGACCTGAGGCCGCCGCTGCGACGGCTGGCGCGGCCGTTCCGGTTCGCCGACCCCGCGGTCGAGGTGATCCGCGACATCTCCTACACCGAGGGCGGACGACGCGCCCGGCTCGACGTCTACCGCCCGCGCGATGGCGACCTGGCCGATGCCCCGGTCCTGGTCCAGGTCCACGGCGGCGCCTGGACCATCGGCCGGAAGGAGGAGCAGGGGCTGCTGCTGATGAACCGGATGGCGGCGCGCGGCTGGGTGTGCGTGGCGCTCAACTACCGGCTTGCCCCCCGGCACCGGTGGCCGGCCCAGATCGTGGACGTGAAGAAGGCCATCGCGTGGGTGCGTGAGCACGTCGCGGAGTACGGCGGCGACCCGGCGTACGTCGCGATCACCGGCGGCTCGGCCGGTGGCCACCTCGCCGCACTGGCCGCGCTCACCCCCGACGTCAAGCAGTTCCAGCCCGGGTTCGAGGACGCCGACACCAGCGTCGTGGCGTGCGTGCCGTTCTACGGCGTCTACGACATGGCCGGCGACGACGGCGACCCCTACGCGGTCGGGCTCCGCGACGGGCTCCTGGCCCGGAAGGTGTTCAGCAGCGACCCCGCGCAGGACCTCGACGAGTACCGGCAGGCATCCCCGCTGCACCAGGTCACCGAGGACGCTCCGGACTTCCTGGTGTTCCACGGCGCCAACGACACCCTGGTCTCGGTCCGGCAGGCGCGTGCCTTCGTGGCCGAGCTGCGGCGCAGGTCCAGGGCGTCGGTGACCTACGCCGAGCTGCCCAGTGCCCAGCACGCGTTCGAGATCTTCGGCTCGATCCGCAGCCACCACGTCATCCGTGCCGCGGCCCGTTGGCTGGAGTGGCACCACGCGACCTGGCGGGCCGCCCGCGACCGGCAGGCCTCCTGACCGACCTGGCCCGTCCGGCCGACCGCGGTCACCGCGGCAGGCCCAGGATCCGCTCGCCGGCGACGTTGCGCATGACCTGCGTGGTGCCCCCCGCGATCGACAGGCACCGGGTCAGCAGCAGCTCGTGCCAGGCCGCGGTCGCCAGGTCGTCCCCGCCTAGCACTCGCTGGCCCAGCAGCTCCACCACGAGCTCCGCGGAGTCCTGCCGGCTCCGGACCCCGACCAGCTTGGCGACGGAGGACTCCGCGCCCGGCCCCCGGCCCGCCAGCGAGCGCAGCGTGGCCCGCGTGCCCAGCAGCTCGACCACGGTCGCCCACGCCACCGCACGGCCGATCAGCTCCCGGTCGGCGGTGCCGGCGTCGTCGTACAGGGCCAGCGCCCGCTCCACGCTCTCCCCGAGCCGGGTACCCGCCATGGCCACCCGCTCGTTGGCCAGCGTGGTCCCGGCCAGCCGCCAGCCACCGTCGACCTCGCCGACGACGCAGTCGTCGGGCACCAGCACGCCGTCGAGGAAGACCTCGTTGAACATCGACTCGCCGGTCAGCTCGCGCAGCGGCCGGATGTCGATCCCCGCGGAGGACATGTCCACCAGGAAGTAGGTGATGCCGGCCTGCGGACGCCCGCCCTCCTGCAGCGGCGTGGTGCGGGCCAGGCAGATCGCCCAGTCGGCCCGGTGCGCCAGGGAGGTCCACACCTTCTGCCCGGTCAGCCGCCAGCCAGTGCCGTCGCGCACCGCGCGGGTGCGCAGCCCGGCCAGGTCCGAGCCTGCCCCGGGCTCGCTGAACAGCTGGCACCAGGTGACCTCCCCGCGCAGCGTGGGGCCCAGGAACCGGTCGCGCTGCGCGTCGCTGCCGTGCGCCAGGATCGTGGGGGCCGCCCAGCCGCCGATCTTCAGGTCCGGTCGCTCGATCCCGGCGGCGGCCAGCTCCTGGTCGATCACCAGCTGTTCGACCGGGTCGGCGTCCCGGCCGTACGGCGCGGGCCAGTGCGGGGCCAGCAGGCCGCCCTCGGCGAGCGCGACCCGGCGCTCCGCCCCCGGCCGC
>JBOHDO010000026.1:0-4934 GCA_050699415.1 Marmoricola sp. | reverse complement strand
CACCGCTGGACTACCTGCGGTACTACGGCGACCAGGGGGTCGGTGAGGACGGCCGGCCGGAGCTCACCGTCCGCTACCTCACCCCGCACTCGAAGTGGTCGATCCACTCCGAGTACCAGGACAACCTGCACATGCTCCGGCTGTTCCGCGGCGGGCCGGTGATCTGGATGAGCCCGGTGGACGCGGAGAAGATCGGGGTCCGCGACAACGAGTGGATCGAGGCGTTCAACCGCAACGGCGTGGTGGCCTGCCGCGCAGTCGTCAGCCATCGGATGCCCGAGGGCACGGTGTACATGTACCACGCCAAGGACCGGCACCTGATGACCCCGCGCTCGGAGATCTCCGGCTGGCACGGCGGCGGTGACAACTCGCTGACCAGGCTGGTGATCAAGCCGACCCACCTGATCGGCGGCTACGCCCAGTTCTCCTGGGGCTTCAACTACTACGGGCCCACCGGCAGCCAGCGTGACGAGATCACGGTGATCCGGCGCCGGTCGCAGGAGGTCGAGTTCTGATGCGCGTGAAGGCCCAGATGGCCATGGTGATGAACCTCGACAAGTGCATCGGCTGCCACACCTGCACGGTGACCTGCAAGCAGGTGTGGACCAACCGGCCCGGCACCGAGTACGTCTACTTCAACAACGTCGAGACCAAGCCCGGGATCGGCTACCCGAAGCGGTACGAGGACCAGGACCAGTGGCACGGCGGCTGGACCCTGGACAAGAAGGGCCGGCTCCAGCTGCGGGCCGGCAGCCGCCTGAAGAAGCTGCTCTCGATCTTCTTCAACCCCGACCTGCCCTCGATCGACGACTACGGCGAGCCGTGGACCTACGACTACCAGCGGCTGATCGACGCCCCGCTCGGCACCCAGAACCCCACCGCCCACTCCATCTCCGCCCTCAGCGGCAAGGACATGGACATGAAGTGGGGCGGCAACTGGGACGACGACCTGGCCGGTGCCACCGAGCACGCGATCAAGGACCCCAACCTGGCCAACATGGACCAGCACGTGCAGATGGAGTTCGAGCAGGCCTTCATGTTCTACCTGCCGCGCATCTGCGAGCACTGTCTGAACCCGTCGTGCGTGGCATCGTGCCCCTCCGGCGCGATGTACAAGCGCGAGGAGGACGGCATCGTGCTGGTCGACCAGGACCGCTGCCGCGGCTGGCGGTTCTGCGTGTCCGGGTGCCCGTACAAGAAGGTCTACTTCAACCACCGCACCGGCAAGGCCGAGAAGTGCACCCTGTGCGCGCCCCGGATCGAGACCGGGCAGCCGACGATCTGCTCGGAGACCTGCGTGGGCCGGCTGCGCTACCTCGGGCTGATCCTGTACGACGCGGACAAGGTGCTCGGAGCCGCCGCCACCCCGGAGCCGCAGGACCTGTACGAGGCGCAGCTGGAGGTGATGCTCGACCCCGAGGACCCCGAGGTGCGGGCCGAGGCCTCCCGGCAGGGGATCCCCGACGACTGGCTCGAGGCGGCCCGCCGCTCCCCGACGTACGCCCTCGCCAAGCGGCACCGGGTGGCCCTGCCGTTGCACCCGGAGTACCGGACCCTGCCGATGGTCTGGTACATCCCGCCGCTCTCGCCGGTGGCCGACATCGTCCACGCCGCGGGCTATGACGAGGCCGACCCGGACAAGGTCTTCGCGACCATCGAGTCCTTGCGGATCCCGGTCGAGTACCTCGCCAACCTGTTCACCGCCGGATCGGTCGAGCCGGTCCGGACCGTGCTGCGGCGGCTGGCGGCCGTGCGCGCGGTCATGCGCGCGGGGCAGCTCGGCCTGGAGCCCAACGATGACCTTGCCGCGGCCGTGGGCAGCGACCCTGACGAGCTGGACGACCTCTACCGGCTGCTGGCCATCGCCAAGTACGACGACCGGTACGTCATCCCCCCGGCCCATGCCGAGGACGCCGGCCGGCTGATGTCCCAGCACGAGCAGATGTTCTGCAGCCTCGACACCGACGGCGGGCCCGGCATGGGAGGGCCGGCCCCATCGTCGGCAGCGGACGCGGGGAGCGGCTCCACGTTCCGCGGCGACGACGGCCAGGAGCACTTCAACCTGCTCGGCTGGGACGGCGAGAGCACGTCGCCGAACCTGTTCCCCGACAGCCCCGCGAGCCCGTCGTGAACGCACGGGTGGGCCGCGCGGACCGGGTCAGCCCGTACAAGCTGGCGTCGGTGCTGCTGCAGTACCCGACCCAGTCGCTGTTCAGCGGCCTGGACCAGCTCGACACCGCGGCCGCGACAACCTCGCCGCGGGAGTGCCGGGTCGGCTTCGCCCGGTTCCTGGCCTGGCTGCGCGCCACCCCGCCCAACGAGGTGGCCGAGCACTACGTGGAGACCTTCGACCTACGTCGCCGGTGCGCGCTCTACCTGACCTACCACCGCTTCGGTGACACCCGTAAGCGCGGCATGGCGCTGCTGTCGTTCCGGACCGCCTACCGGGTGGCCGCGTTCGAGCAGTCCGACGGCGAGCTGCCGGACTACCTGCCGCTGGTGCTGGAGTTCGCCTCGCTGTCCCCGAAGGGCGTCGAGCTGCTGCGTGCCCGGCGCGCCGACCTGGAGCTGGTCCGCAAGGCGCTGCAGCAGGAGGGGACGCCGTACGTCGCCGTGCTCGACGCGGTGTGCACCCAGCTCCCGCGGCTGCGCCGCCGGGACCTGGGCCTGATCCGCGCGCACGCGGAGAACGGGCCGCCGCACGAGGACGTGGGCCTGGAGCCGTTCGCACCGCCTGAGTACCTCACCGGGGGCGGCGCGACCCGATGAGCCACACCTGGGCCTTCTTCTGGTGGGTGATCCTGCCCTACATCGCGATGGCGGTGTTCGTGCTCGGGCACATCTGGCGGTGGCGCTACGACCGGTACGGCTGGACCAGCTACTCCACCCAGCTGCAGGAGCGGCGGTGGCTGAAGTGGGGTGCGCCGATGTTCCACTACGGCACCTTCGCGGCCATCTCCGGCCACGTGATCGGCATCCTCATCCCCAAGGAGTGGGTGGGCGCGATCGGCATCGACGAGCACGTCTACCACCTGTTCTCCGCTGCTGCCGGCCTGCTGGCCGCTGCGCTGGTGATCATCGGCGTGGGCATCCTGGCGACCCGGCGTCTGTTCGTGCCGCGGGTGCGCGCCACCACCAGCCCGGTCGACTGGGTGGCGCTGGTGCTGCTCGGGATCATGGTGGGCCTGGGGATCGCGGTCACCGCGATCAACGCCCCGATGGGGTTCGACTACCGCGAGACCATCTCGGTGTGGTTCCGCGGCCTGTTCTCGGGCAGCTTCCACGTGGCGCTGGCCCAGCGAGCCCCGGTGATCTTCCAGGTGCACGCCATCGCAGCCTGGGTGCTGTTCCTGCTCTGGCCCTTCACCCGGTTGGTGCACGCGTGGAGCTACCCGTTGTGGTACCTGTGGCGTCCGTTCGTGGTCTACCGCAGCAAGGTGCCCACCCGTCCGAACGAGCCGGGCACCAGCGGACGCCGGTGGCGCCGGGTGGGGGTCCGGTTCTGAGGGCTCAGCGGCGCGCTCGGCGTCGTGGCCGGGTGGGCCGGTCCGAGAGTCCCGGGAAGGCGGTCGGCGCGCCGCCGAAGTGCAGGACGCGCAGCGCCGCGCCGTCCAGGGCGCTGATCGCCCAGGCGCGGTCGGCACCGGTGCTGCTCTCGACGAGCTGGCCGTAGAGGTCGGCGCAGCGCTGCTCCACCAGCCGTGCCGCGGCGCGGACCTGGTCCGGCGTCCCCGCACGGTTCGGCATCCGGTACGCCGGGTCCGCCGCCACCGGCACCCCGTGCGACCGGCGCACCATCTCCGTGAGCCGGTCCCGCTGGTGCACGTGCCGCTCGTAGGTCGCCTCGACCTGCGCGAACAGGCTGGGCTGGTGCGAGGCGGACACCTGACCGCCCAGGACGCCGTAGACGTAGACCGCGGCGTGCTCCCCGGCGAGCACCCGCTGCAGCGCCGCCAGCGCCCTCATGAGTGGGTCTCCCCGGCAACGGCCTCGCGCTGGTGAACCGCGGCCGCCATGCTGGCCAGCAGCCGGGCGAAGCCGCCGCTGTGCGCCCGCTGCGCCAACCCGCCCAGGGTGTGCCGCAGCTCCTTCTCCGCGGCCTGCAGCCGCTTCCGGGCGGCCTTGCCGTCGCGCGGCACCGGCACGGTCCGGGTGTGCCCGGGACGCAGCCCGGATGGCACCGCCTCGACCAGCGCGGCGGCGTGGTGCCGGTGCATCGCGAGGGTGTCGGCGTACACGGTGGCCAGTGCGGGGTGCCGGTCACCGGTACGCCGGACCAGGGCGATCGCCTGCTCGATGCCGGTCAGCGCGGCGACGGCAAGGCGCACGTCCGGGTCCGCGGCCGCCAGCCGTCCCGACCGTCCACCGGAGCCGGGTGAGGGCGAGGAGGCACCGCCTGCGTACGGGTTGTTCACCTCGACCGAGCAACCGCCCCCGGCGATCAGCCCTGCGGCCGCCAGCCCGAGGGTCGCCCGCCGGGACAGGGTTCGGGGTACGTCGGACACGGCCGCATCGTAGCGGCGGGGCCCGGCGGGTCGCGGCGCGGCCACTACGCTGGAATCAGTCGTCTAGGGTTGGTGGAACCACAACAGCAGAACAAGGAGGCGACGATCCTGTGAGCACCGCGAACACCTCGCAGACCCGGGACCGCCTCGCGGTTCTGCTCGAGGAGCCCCTGGCCGCGGTGGGCTTCGACCTGGAGGGAGTCGAGCTGTCCAACGTGGGCAAGCGACGGCTGTTGCGGGTCGCGGTCGACAAGGACGCCGGGGTCACCATGGACGACATCGCCGAGGCCACCCGGGAGGTCGGGCGGGTGCTCGACGACTCCGAGGTGATGGGGGAGCGTGCCTACACCCTCGAGGTGTCCTCGCGCGGGGTCGACCGGCCGCTGACGCTGCCGCGTCACTGGCGCCGCAACCTCGGCCGGCTGGTCG
>JBOHDO010000025.1:0-18386 GCA_050699415.1 Marmoricola sp. | reverse complement strand
CCGGTGAAGTACTCGAAGGCCCCGACCGCCTGGAAGACCGCCATGCCGCCGCCGGGCACCACCCGGCAGCCGCGGGAGCGGGCCAGCGCGAGCAGCTGGGTCTCCAGCGGGAAGTAGACGATGTCGGAGACCCACAGGTCGGGGCGGACCAGCTCCGCCGGCAGTGGCAGCCCCTCGTGGCCGAGCATCCCGTTCGGGGTGGCGTTGACCAGGCCGTGGGCATCGGCGAGGGCTCGCTCGACGTCGGAGGCTGCGCCGACCCGATCCTCGCCGAACGACTTCGCCAGCCGGACCACCGCCCGGTCGGCACGGTCGTCGTCCGGGTCGACCACGTGCAGGTGCGCGGCGCCCTGGCGCAGCAGCGCGTATCCCACCGCGACCCCGGCGCCACCGGCTCCGAGCAGGACGACGGGGTCGTCCACCGCGTCGGGCAGCACCCGGCGGAAGGCGCGGCCGTAGCCGGACCAGTCCGTGTTCGCGCCGAGGGTCCTGCCGTCGCGGAACACCACGGTGTTCACCGCGCCGAGGTCGTCGGCATCCTGGGTCAGGTCGTCCAGCAGCGGCACCACGGCCTGCTTGAAGGGGTGGGTGACGTTGATGCCGTCGTACCCCAGCCGGCGCACCCAGTCCAGCACCTCGGGCAGGTCGTCGACGCCGAACCCCTCGACCGCGGCGTCGATCCGGCGGTAGACCAGGTCCAGCCCGGACGCATGCCCCTCGTGCTCCTGCATCGCCGGGGTCAGGGAACCTGCGATGCCCTGGCCGAGCAGGCCGAGCAGGTAGGAGGGCGGCTGCCGTTCACCGGCCATCTCAGGCCGCCTGGGTGGCGGGCAGCTGCCGGCCGGCGTCGACGTGGCGGCCGACGTCGCGGGTACGGACCCGGTGCGTGCGCGCGGGGCCGGTCATCACCGCGATACCCGAGATCGTGCAGGCGACCAGCGCGAAGATCGCGACCCGGTACCAGTTGCCCGCGTCCCCGGCCATCAGGGCGCCGGCGATCGAGGGGGTGAAGCCGGCCAGCGCGAAGCCGCACTGGGTGCCGACGGCCATGCCGGAGAGCCGGACGCTGGTCGGGAAGTACTCGGCGTAGGTGGCCGGCCAGATCGAGTTCGGCATCGAGTAGACCACGCCCGCCAGCACGATCCCGGCGATGAAGACGAAGGGCAGGTTGCCCAGGGAGATCGCCCAGAGGAAGACCACCGTCATCGCGCCGGTGCCGACCAGGCCGCCGACGAAGACCGGCTTGCGGCCGACCCGGTCCGACAGTGTCGCCCAGGCGGGGATGGTGCCCAGCGCCACCAGGTTGGCGATGATCGCCAGCCACAGCATCGCAGTGTCGCTGATCCCGATGCCGTAGGTGTCGGAGGTGGCGAAGTTCAGGGCGAAGACCGCGAAGACCGTGTTGACCATCGCCACGAACGCGGCGAAGAACACGCGCAGCACGCCGCGCCAGTGGTGGCGGAGCAGCACGCCCAGCGGGGCCTGGGGGACGGTGTCCTCGTCGGTCTCGTTGCGGAACTCCGGAGTCTCGTCGAGCCGGCGGCGGATCAGGTAGCTGATCACGACCACCACGGCGCTGAGCCAGAACGCGATCCGCCAGCCCCACGCGTGCATGGGTCCGTCCGGCATCGCCGCGATCGGCAGGAACACCAGCGGCGCCAGGATCTGGCCGCCCTGGGTGCCGTTGAGGGTGAAGCTCGTGAAGAACCCGCGGCGGTCGTCGGGTGCGTGCTCGAACGACATCGAGTTCGCCCCGGCCTGCTCGCCGGCCGCGGAGAACCCCTGCAGCAGGCGGAGCGCCACCAGCAGGCCGGGGGCCCACAGCCCGATCTGGTGGTACGTCGGCAGGCAGCCGACCAGGAAGGTCGACAGGCCCATCAGCAGCACGGTTCCGATCAGCACCCGCTTGCGGCCGAACCGGTCGCCCCAGTGGCCCATGAAGAACGAGCCCACCGGCCGCGCGACGTACCCGACGCCGAAGGTGGCCAGCGACGCGATCGTCGCCGTGGTCGGGTTGCTGTCGGGGAAGAAGACGCCGGGGAAGACCAGCGCGGACGCGGTTCCGTAGATCGCCATGTCGTAGTACTCGAGGGCGCTGCCGGTCCAGGCGGCCACGGCGGCCCTGCCGGGGGTACGCCGCGGGGCGGTGGTGGTCTGGGACATCGGTGCCTCTCACTCCAGGGATCTCGGCTGGCTGTCGATCCCGCGACGTTAGGAGTGGCCCGGTTCACATGGCAATCGTTTGCCGGAATTTGCCATACTGTGCCAATGACCAGACCTCGCCGGGCCACCATCGTCGACGTCGCCCGTGAGGCCGGGGTCGCCGCGTCCACGGTCTCGCGGGCCTTCACCCGGCCGGAGCGGGTCAACCATGCGACCCGTGACCACGTGCTCGCGGTCGCCGAACGCCTGGGCTACACCCCGAACCCGCTGGCCAGGGCGCTGGAGACCGGGCGCACCGGGACCTTCGCCCTGTTGGTCCCCGACATCACCAACCCCTACTTCGCCGGCGTGATCAAGGGCGCCGAGCGGGCGGCCGCGGCCGCCGGACGCACGCTGGTGCTCGGGGACACCGAGGAGTCCGCGGGTGTGGAGGAGCAGCTGCTGCGCAGGCTCGGGCCCGCGGTCGACGGGTTCGTGCTCAGCGCGTCGCGGCTGCCCGACGAGGAGCTGGGCCGCGCCCAGGAGCTGAACGCGCTGGTCCTGGTCAACCGGGCCAGCCCCGGCGTCGCCTCGGTGGTCGCGGACTTCGACCACGGCACCCGCCAGATCGTCGACCACCTGGCCTCCCACGGCCACCGCTCGATCGTCTTCCTCGGTGGGCCGGCGGAGTCCTGGTCCGGCGCCCGGCGCTGGGCGGGGCTGCGTGCGGCCGCGGAGGAGCAGGGGTTGCGGCTGGCTCGGCTGGGCCCGTACGCGCCGACGCTGGAGGCCGGCCCGGCCGCCGCCGACGCGGTGCTCAACGCGCGGGCGACCGCGGTGGTCTGCCACAACGACATGCTCGCGCTCGGGGTGCTGCGCCGGCTGGCCCAGCGCGGCATCGACGTACCGGGAGAGCTCAGCCTGGTGGGGTTCGACAACATCTTCGGCTCCGACCTGTGCACGCCCGCGCTGACCACGCTCGCCGAGCACACCCAGGACGCCGGCTCGCGCGCCGTGGAGACCCTGCTACAGCTCGGCCAGCGTCGGGCAGGCCAGGTCCCGGCCTGGGTGCTGCCCACGCAGCTGGTGGTGCGCAGCTCCACGGGTCCCGCGCCCGCGCCGCGGCGCTGATGCGGGACGCCGGCGGATCCGGCACAATTCGCGGGATGCAGCTCGAGATCGACCGTGCGGACCTGCTGCCGGGGGAGGGCTGGGCCCGGGCGGCCGACCGGCTCGTTCCGGGGACCGGGCCGGTGCTGGCCGTCGATCTGTCCGGTGACCCACTGGTGTTCGCCACCTACGCCGGGCACGTGCTCGCCTGTCGCCCGATGACCGAGGGCGACCTCGGTGACGTGGCCCGCTGGGTCGACGCCCCGCACGTCGCGCGGTGGTGGGACCACCCCGGCTCGGCGGTCGGGGAGCACATCGGCCCCGCCCTGCGCGGGGAGGACCCGACCCGGATGTGGGTCTGGGAGGTCAATGGCCGCTCGGTCGGGTTCGCCCAGGACTACCGGATCGCCGACCATCCCGACTTCGCGCTGCTGTGCGGGCACCCGGACGCGGTCGGGTTCGACTACGCGATCGGCGAGCCGGCGTACGTCGGCCGGGGGCTCGGCACCAGCCTGCTGTGGGTCCTGCTGCGTGACATCGTGGCCCCGGCCTACCCCGGTGTGCCCGAGCTGTTCGCCGCCCCCGACCACCGCAACGTCGCCTCGCTGCGGGTGCTGGACAAGCTCGGGGCGACCCGGGGCGTGTGGTTCGACGAGCCGCAGGCCGATGGCCGCAGCACCACCGTGGTCGGGTGCGGCATCGACGTGGAGCGCGTGCTCGGCTCGACCTGATCGGCCGTACCGGGTGTTCCGCTACTGTTACTGACGGGTAATGTTTGCTTCCATGAGCAAAGTGGTCGATCTCTACGACAGGGCCCACACGATCCCGTACGTCGGGGACCGGCTGTTCTCGTTCGCGTTCAGCCAGGTCGCGCCGTACTTCTGGACGGTGCGCCCCCGCTTCACCGTGATCGAGCCGAACCACGCCGAGGTGGTCATCCGGAAGCGGCGTGCGGTGAAGAACCACATCGGCACCGTGCACGCGATCGCGCTGTGCAACGGGCTGGAGGCGGCCATGGGCGTGCTCGCCGAGGCCAGCATCCCGCGGTACAAGCGGTGGATCCCCAAGGGCATGGAGGTCAGCTACACCGCGAAGGCCGACTCCGACGTGACCTGCATCGCCGAGACCGACCCGGGGCAGTGGGCCTCCGACGACCCCGACCTCCGGGTGCGGGTGCGCGGGGTGCGCCGCGACGGGACCGTGGTGATCGAGGGCGAGATCCGGCTGTGGGTGACCGAGAACCCCGGAACGAAGTGACGGGGTTCGACGTCCTCGGTTCGGCTGAGCTTGCGAAGCCGAAACCGCTCGAGAAGCCGAAACCGCTCGAGAAGCCGCGAACCGCCGAGCAGACGTGACCGAGGACACCCCCGGTTATCAGCGAACCATCAGCCGGCGTCAGGGAACCGTCAGGTCGGCTCGCTAGCGTCTCGCGCCATGGCCGATCGACGTTTCCCCGCCCCCAAGGTCCCCGAGGTCTTCGCCCTCTTCTGGATCGTCAAGCTGCTGACCACCGGCATCGGTGAGGCCGGCGCCGACTACCTGGGCACGGTCAACCTGGTGCTGGCCGGCGTCGTCGGGGTCGGCGGCTTCGCGGCGGCGCTGTGGTTGCAGCTGCGTGCGGAGACCTACCACCCGGTGAGGTACTGGGTGACCGTGCTGATGGTGGCGCTGTTCGGCACCATGATCGCCGACGGCCCGCACGTCGCCCTGGGGACGCCGTACTTCGTCGATGCGGGGATCTACCTGCTGCTGCTGCTCGGCCTGCTCGCCCGGTGGTACCAGCAGGAGGGCACGCTGTCGGTGCACAGCATCACCACGGCCCGGCGGGAGCGCTACTACTGGGGCACCGTGCTGCTCACCTTCGGGCTCGGTACGGCGCTCGGCGACGCCACCGCGATCAGCCTCGGCATGGGGTTCCTGGGATCGATCGTGCTGTTCGGCATCGCCATCCTCGTCCCGTTCGGCCTGTGGCGCCTGGGGGCCGCCGCGACCGGCATGTTCTGGGCGTCGTACGCGCTCACGCGGCCGCTGGGCGCTTCGGTCGCGGACTGGCTCGGCAAGCCGGCCGCCAACGGCGGCCTGGCCTGGGGCGACGGCACGGTCTTCGGCCTCGGGCTGGTGCTCTTCGCGGGCCTGGTCGCCTGGCTGACCATCACCCACCGGGACCGGGAGGGCGCGCACGCCGCAGCGAGGAGGCCGGCGGTGCGGGGTGCTGCCGGCGACCGGGACGAACCGCGCAGCGGTTCCTACCTCTGAGCGGCCGGCGCACCACCGACCGCAGGCACCGTGATCCGGTGCTCCCCGCCCAGCCGTCGCTGCACGCTCGTAGCCGCTGGATCGTTCGATAACCCGTTCCGGATCTCGTCCGGGTGCGCTTGGATGGTCGACAGCCCGCGAACGGCACAAGGGGGTCCGATGATTCGTGCACGGGGTCTGGTGCAGACCTTCCACACCCGGCAGGGGCGGCAGAAGTCGGAGGTGCGCGCCCTCGACGGCGTCGACCTCGATGTCGAGGAGGGTGAGGTCGTCGGCTTCCTCGGTCCCAACGGGGCCGGCAAGACCACCGCGCTGCGGATCCTCACCACGCTGCTCAAGCCCACCGAGGGGACGGCGACCGTCGCGGGGTACGACGTGGCCACCCAGTCGCGCGAGGTTCGCCGGTCCATCGGCTACGTCTCCCAGGCCGGTGGCACCTTCAGCGGCGCCCGGGCCGGCGACGAGGTGGCCGACCACGGGATGCTGTACGGACTGACCCAGGCGCAGGCCCGGCGGCGCGGCCAGGAGCTGTTCGAGCAGCTCGACCTCGCCGGGCTGTGGCGGCGGATGCCGCGCAACATGTCCGGCGGGCAGAAGCGGCGGCTGGACATCGTGATGGGGCTGGTCCACGACCCGACCCTGGTCTTCCTCGACGAGCCCACCACCGGCCTGGACCCGCAGGCGCGCGCGAACCTGTGGCACCACATCGCCGACCTGCGTGCCCGCCGGGGCGCCACGGTGTTCCTGACCACGCACTACCTCGACGAGGCCGACGCGCTGTCGGACCGCATCCTGATCATCGACCAGGGTCGGATCGTGGCCAGCGACACCCCCGAGAACCTCAAGGACGGGGTGACCGGCGACCTCGTCGACCTGGAGGTGGCCGACCCCGACCTGGTCGGCACCGCGGCGAAGCGGCTCGAGGCGGTCGCCGAGGCCGTGGACGGCGACGCGGTCGAGATCGAGGGGCACCACGTGCGCGGCCGGGTACGCCGCGCTGGCCGAGCCGTCCCGGGACTGCTTCGCGACCTGGACCAGTCCGGCGTCGGGCTCGACTCGATCGAGGTGCACCGGCCCACGCTCGACGACGTCTTCCTGACCGTGACCGGGAGGTCCCTGCGCGACGCCGAGGCCGCCACCGAGAAGCCCACGGCCGAAGGAGCGCACGCATGAGCTTCCTGCGCGAGTGCACGATCGTGTTCCGCCGACAGCTGCGGATGAACCTGCGCAACCCCGCCTGGGTCATCATCGGGATGCTGCAGCCGGTGCTCTACCTGCTGCTGTTCGGGCCGCTGCTCAAGCCGCTGATCGGGAGGTTCGGGGCCGACAATGCCTACACCTTCTTCGTGCCCGGCCTGCTGGTCATGCTGGGCATGTTCGGCGCGTTCTTCGCCGGCTTCTCGTTGATCGGGGAGTGGCGCGAGGGCGTGGTCGAGGCCGAGCGGGTCACGCCCGCGAGCCGGATCGCGCTGCTGACCGGCCGGCTGATGCGCGACGAGCTTCAGCTGCTGGTCCAGGCGCTCATCCTGGTGGGCCTCGGCTACGCGCTGGGGATGCGGGCCGGGTTCGCCGGCGTGGTCACCGGCGTGGTGCTCACACTGCTGATCGGGGGCGCCTGTGCCGGGTCGTCCTACGCGCTGGCGCTGACCACCAAGAGCGAGGACGTCATGGCCCCGGTGATCAACATGGTGATGATGCCGGTGCTGCTGCTGTCGGGGATCCTGCTGCCGATGACCATCGGTCCGACCTGGCTGCGGGAGGTGAGCAACTGGATGCCGACCCGATGGGTGGTCGACGCCGTACGGAGCTCCTTCGGTGGAGAGTTCGCCGGCTCCCCGATGTTCTGGGGCAGCCTCTGCTCGGTCGGGCTGTTCGCGCTGGCGCTGTGGTGGGGCACGTCCACCTTCCGCCGCGAGAACGCCTGACCCCCCGCCGCAGGCACGCACCTGGCTGCGTTGTCCTCCGTCGACGACCAACCCCGGGTCGCCTCCCTCGTCCGCCTTGCAATCCACGCACCTGCGGCGCGGGGGCGCGGGGGGTTTGCGTCGAGCGGGGTCGGGAACCCGTGGGGAGAGTCGACGAGAGGAGCGTTCCATGACTCGCAGGCTTCTCGGCACCCTCACCCATGCCGCAGTCACGACCGTGCGCAACCCAATACGCTCGGGGAGCTACGCGTTCGGGTTCGCGAAGGGCCTGACCGAAGCGGTGGTGGCCGGTGCGCGTACCGGCCGACCGGGTACGCCGCCGGAGGGCTCCGCGCCCCCGGTGGAGCCCCACCCGACCCCCGCGCCGCCGCCGAACCCGACGCCGGGACCGCCGACGCCGGGTCCGCCGACGCCGGGTCCGCCGACGCCAGAGCCGACGCCGGAGCCGATGCCGGACCCGGTCAACCCGCCCCCGCCGCAGGGAGCGCCGGGGGTGCCCGGTGAGCCCATGGTCACCGAGCCGCACGCGACCTCGCGGTCCTCCGCGCACGCCGGCGGGTCGGCCGAGGCCGAGATCGACGACTGGGAGGAGGAGGCCCACGCGCCGGACGTCGAGGTGGAGACGCCGGTGGGCACCACGGGTGCGGGCCTCGCAACGAACCCCGACACGGCGAACCACGACCTGCAGCAACCCGGCACCGAGCCGCTGATGGACCCGGCCACGACCAAGCAGGTCAGGAGCGAGACCGACACGTTGAGCAGGGGCGCCGACCGGGCGCGATCGTGACGGCAGCGGGTTCGTCCGCCACCCCGGTCACGCCTTACCCTTGACCGGTCATGGACAACACGGCTGCCCGCACCTACCAGGTCCGCACCTACGGGTGCCAGATGAACGTGCACGACTCCGAGCGGCTGTCCGGGCTGCTCGAGGACGCGGGGTACCTGCCCGCGGCCGACGGGGAGCAGGCCGACGTCGTGGTGTTCAACACCTGTGCCGTGCGGGAAAACGCGGACAACCGGCTCTACGGCAACCTCGGCCACCTCGCGCCCGTGAAGGCCGAGCGGCCGGGGATGCAGATCGCAGTGGGTGGATGCCTGGCCCAGAAGGACCGGCACGAGATCACCCGCAAGGCTCCCTGGGTCGACGTGGTGTTCGGCACCCACAACATCGGGTCGCTGCCGACGCTGCTCGAGCGGGCCCGGGTAGCCGACGAGGCCCAGGTCGAGATCCTGGAGTCGCTGGAGGTGTTCCCCTCCACGCTGCCGACCAGGCGCGAGTCGGCGTACGCCGCCTGGGTCTCGGTCAGCGTCGGCTGCAACAACACCTGCACGTTCTGCATCGTGCCGTCGCTTCGCGGCAAGGAGAAGGACCGCCGGCCCGGCGAGATCCTTGCCGAGATCGAGGCTCTGGTCGCCGAGGGCGTCAGCGAGGTCACCCTGCTGGGGCAGAACGTGAACAGCTACGGCGCGGAGTTCGGCGACCGGTACGCGTTCGGCAAGCTGCTGCGGGCCTGCGGCGAGATCGACGGCCTGGAGCGGGTGCGGTTCACCAGCCCGCACCCGGCCGCGTTCACCGATGACGTGATCGCCGCGATGGCCGAGACCCCGAATGTGATGCCGCAGCTGCACATGCCGCTGCAGTCGGGCTCCTCACGGGTCCTGAAGGCGATGCGGCGCTCCTACCGCCGGGAGCGGTTCCTCGGGATCATCGATCGCGTCCGGGCGGCTATTCCGGAGGCCGCGATCACCACCGACATCATCGTCGGGTTCCCCGGGGAGAACGAGGCGGACTTCGTCGAGACCCTCGAGGTGGTGCGTCAGGCACGCTTCTCGGGCGCCTTCACCTTCCAGTACTCCAAGCGGCCGGGGACCCCCGCTGCCGACCTGCCGGACCAGGTGTCCGCCGCGGTGGTCCAGGAGCGTTACGAACGGCTGGTCGCGCTGGTCGACGAGATCGCCTGGGAGGAGAACCGCAAGCTCGAGGGCAGCGTGGTCGAGCTGATGGTCGCCGAGGGGGAGGGCCGCAAGGACGAGCAGACCCACCGGCTGTCCGGCCGGGCCCGCGACAACCGGCTGGTGCACTTCACCCCGATCGACGACGCCGACCACCCCGTTGAGGTGCGACCCGGAGACGTGGTCGAGGTGAGGATCACCCGTGCAGCGCCGCACCACCTGATCGCCGACGGCGTGGTCCGGTCGGTCCGGCGTACCGGCTCCGGCGACGTCTGGCAGGCCCGCAACCTCCCCGAGCCGACGGACGTGGCCCTCGGCATGCCCGCGGTGGGCGTCCCGAGCTGATCGGTCCGGACGACTCCGACGGGACCCCGTCGGCCGAACCCAAGAGCGCTCCGTCGCCGTGTCGGACGTCCGCACCAGGCAGGTGCGCGAGCCCGGTACGACGACGAAGCGCCCGGTCAAGCCGTGGGGAGGTCAGCCGTTGCCGGGCTCCTCGCCGCCCTGACGTCCCTCAGGTCCGCCCTGGCCACCTTCACCGCCGGCGCCACCCTGGCCACCTGCCTGGTTGCCCTGCTCGCCCTGGCCACCCTGGCCGCCTTCGCCCGGGATGCCCATGGCGTCCTTGGCCTTGTCGGCGCCGGAGTCGATCTGGTCGCCGTACTTGCCGCCCGTCTTGTCGTCGACCATGTCGGCAGCCTTGTCGATGCCCTGGCCCGCCTTGTCCGGGTTCTTGCCGACCATCTCCTTGGCCTTGTCAAGGAATCCCATGGACTACCTCCTCCGAGATCTGCCCGGCCGTGTGCCGGGCACCATGTCTGCCACACTAACCGCATGGGGTGGGTGAGCGCGATCATCGGGGTCGTCGGAGCCACCGCCACGGGGAAGAGCATGCTCGCCCTGGACCTGACAGAACGGCTCGGGGGCGAGGTCGTCAACACCGATGCCATGCAGGTCTACCGCGGCATGGACGTCGGCACGGCGAAGCTCGCTCCGGCCGAGCGCCGCGGAGTCCCGCACCACCTCGTCGACCTGCTCGACGTCACCGAGACCGCCAGCGTTGCCGAGTTCCAGCGGCTGGCCCGGAGGGTCATCGCCGACTGCCGCGACCGCGGCAGGATCCCGGTCCTGGTCGGGGGCTCTGCGCTGTACACCCGGGCGGTGCTCGACGAGCTGGAGTTCCCGGGCACCGACCCGCAGGTGCGTGCCCGGCTCGAGGCCGAGCTGGCCGAGGTCGGCCCGGCCCGGCTGCACCGGCGCCTCGCCGAGCGGGACCCGCAGGCGGCCGCGGAGATCCTGCCCTCCAACGGCCGCCGGATCGTGCGGGCCCTGGAGGTCGGCGAGCTCACCGGTCGGCCGTTCGCCGCGACCCTGCCCGCAGCCCGCTACCACGACCCGGCCTCGGTGCAGGTCGGGCTGGACATCGACCGGGAGACGCTGGACCGCCGCATCGAGCAGCGGGTGGAGCTGATGTGGCAGCGCGGGCTGGTCGACGAGGTGCGGTCGCTGGCGGAGCACGGGCTGCGGGAGGGGCGCACCGCCGACCGCGCGTTGGGCTACCGGCAGGTGCTGGCCTACCTCGACGGCCGGATCGGCGAGGACGAGGCGAGGGCGCAGACCGTGGCCGCCACCCGCCGGTTCGCGCGGCGCCAGGACAGCTGGTTCCGCAAGGACGATCGGGTCCACTGGCTGCGGTACGACGACCGGCAGCTGGTCGAGAAGGCGATCGACGTGGTCGGCTCGGCTCCTACTTGCGCCCGAGCAGGTAGGCCAGCGTGATGACGCTGAGCACGATCGAGGCCTCCACCCCGCCACCGGATGACCAGATCAGCATCGGGCCGGTGGTCAGGACCAGCACGTCGAAGCCGCGCAGCACGCTGCCGTAGAGGTTGGTGGGCACCGCGCCCATCGGGCTGGTCACCAGGGGACGGGACCAGTCCGGCGGGCGGCCGGTCACCCAGCGGGTCGCGGCCGCGACCGCGGAGAGGCCGGCACCGACCCCGGTCATGAACGCGAGCGACCAGGTGCCGCCGCCCGCATCGTGGATGGCCGGCGTAGCGGCCACGCCGGCCAGCACCAGGCCGGCACCGGGCACGGCCAGCGCCGCGGTGCGCAGCACGTGGTCGGGGAACGGGAAGGCACGGGTCAGGCTGGCGGACCGGGTGAACATCCGCAGCGCCGGCATCAGGTTCAGCCCGGCGAGGAACGCGCCGAGCGAGGCCAGCAAGACCACGACCTGCCCGAGCCCGACGCCGGCGCCGGCGTACGGCAGCACGACCGAGGCGGCCAGCAGCACCCAGGGCGCGGGGTTGCGGACGGCCCGGACCACCTCCCGCCGGATCAGGGCGGACACTCCGGGCGGGAGGCCACGGCGCGGCCGGACGGCCTCGACGCCCTGCCAGCGCCGGGCGAGCAGCACGTCGTAGAGCAGCGCGAGGTCCAGCGCGGCCAGCGCCCCGGAGAGGCTGGGGCCGAGCTGACCGCCGGGCACCAGGTCGGTACGGCGCAGCCGGTGCAGCCCCGTCATCGCGCGCACCACCAGCAGCACGCACAGCACGACGGACCCGACGAGGACGACGACCCACACCACGCCCACCTGGGGGACCCGGGTCGTCGGTACGGTCGAGCCGGCCAGTCCCAGCAGCGCCACCCAGACCGCGAGGCCGAGCAGCCAGCCGAGCACGCGGGCCGGCAACCCGGGGCCCGCCTGCGTGGTCGCGGCGAACGCGACAACCACGGCACCCAGTAGTGCGAACGTGCCCGCGAACGCGCCGACCGCGGCACCGGGCATCCCGGCGAGCGCGGCGACCCCGCAGCCGAGCCCGCCGACCACCACCGCCGTGGTGACCAGCTGCAGGGCGAGCCGGCCCCGCAGCAGCTGGGTCCGGTCGACCGGGGCGAGCAGCAGCCAGCTCCCCTCCGCCGGCGAGGCGAACACCGGGCCGAACAGCCGGGCCAGCCCGAGGCCGAGCAGCAGCAGCCCGGCGCCGACCGCCCACGGCAGCACGGCACGGGCATCGAGGCAGCCGGTGCTCGTGCAGTGGGTGGTGCGGCGCAGGTTGATCACCGCGCTGACCACCATCGAGAACAGCATCGCCGCCGCGAACACCCAGACGTAGGCATCGACGAACGCATCGATGACCTTGGTGTCGGCGCGGCCGCGACGCCACTGCCGGATCTGGGTCCGCAGCTCGGCGGCCTGGGTCACGACGGTGCCTCCTCGCGGTCCGCGTCGGCGTACCCGCCGAGGTCGACCACGGTGTCGGCGACCTTCTCGATCAGGGTCGGGTCGTGGCTGGCCATGATGATCGCCAGGCCCGCCGATTTCTCCTGGCGCAGCCGATCGGCCAGCCAGGCCAGGCCCTGCGTGTCGAGTCGCTGCTCCGGCTCGTCGAGCACCAACAGCCGGCGCGGCCGCACGAACGCGCTGGCCAGGGCGAGCCGGTGCCGCTGCCCGGTGGAGAGCGTTCCCGGCAGCTGCCCCGACTGGGCGATCAGGCCGACCTCGTTGAGCACGTCGTCGACCAGGTCCTCGGAGTCGGTCACGCCGTGGGCGGCGGCGAACAGGTCGAGGTGCTCGACCACGGACAGGTCGGGGAAGAAGTCGATGTCGTCGATGACCACCGCCATGGCGGACCGGACCTCGGGGGCGCGCTCGTCCAGCGGCTTGCCGAGCAGCTCGACGGTGCCCTCGGTGGGCTTGTCGGTGCCGACCACGCACCGCAGCACGGTGGACTTGCCCGTGCCGTTGCGTCCCACCAGGACGGTCGCCTTGCCGGCGCGGACGTCGAGGTCGAGGTCGGCGACCACGGCGCGGTCACCGAAGCGCCGGGTGAGCCCACGGACGCGCAGGACGGGCTTCTTCTTCGCGGGCTTGCTCACCCCCGAAGGATGTCAGAACCTGCGCCGAACCCCGTCGCAGGGCGCTCGATGATGTGGCTCAGGCGGCCGCCGGCGCGACCAGGACGGCGCCGTCGCAGGCCGTGCACGTCCATTCAGCGCCGTACGGGTCGCCGTCCACGGGCAGGAAGATCGTCACCGTGCCGCAGTCGGCGCAGTGCCGGTCCTGTCCGAGCAGCATCAGCATCTGGTCCACGTGACGACCTTCGCATCGAGCGGCGACGTTTGTCGGGAGGCACACCGACGACCACAATCCCCGCTCAGGTCGCAAGCAGCCACTGGAATTGTCGTTGTGGTCGTCCGGCGGCGGTCCGTAGCGTGATGGCCCATGGCCACGCAGTACTACACCGCCTCCAGCGTCGACGGCTTCATCGCCACCGAGCAGCACTCCCTGGACTGGCTGCTGTCCCGGGAGGTCGACGAGCAGGGACCGCAGGCGTACGACGGGTTCATCGAGTACGTCGGCGCGATCGCGATGGGTGCCACGACCTACCAGTGGATCGGTGAGAACCACGAGGGTCCATGGCCCTACGAGCAGCCCACGTGGGTGTTCACGCACCGGGACCTCCGGGCCGCAGCGGGCAGTGACATCCGGTTCACCCAGGCGCCGGTCGCCGAAGCGCACGCGGCGATGGTGGAGGCGGCAGGCGGCAACAACGTCTGGATCGTCGGCGGTGGCGACCTGGCCGGACAATTCGCGGACGCCGGTCTGCTCGACGAGGTCTGGGTGCAGTACGCGCCCGTCACGCTCGGCGGCGGGGCGCCGCTGCTGCCCCGACGGGTCGAGCTGGAGCTGACCGATCTCGACCGCAACGGCGAGATGGCGTGTGCCCGCTACCGGGTCGTGCGGGCTCCGTAGACTGCGCTGCGTGGACTACCCATTCGTGAAGGGTCACGGCACCCGCAACGACTTCGTGCTGCTGCCCGACGCGAACGGTCGTCACGAGCTGACGGGCGAGCAGGTGGCCCGGATCTGCGACCGGCGCGCCGGCATCGGGGCGGACGGGGTTATCCGGGTGGTCCGCGTCGACGCCACCGACGACCCGGCGGCGGTGGCCGCCCGGGGCGAGGCGACCTGGTTCATGGACTACCGGAACGCCGACGGGTCGCTGAGTGAGATGTGCGGCAACGGCATCCGGGTGCTCGGGCTCTACCTCGCCACGCACGCGGACGTGGACCCACGCGACCCGCTGCCCGTCGCGACGCGGGCGGGGGTCAAGGTGCTCACCTTCGACGGCGCGGCCATCACCGTCGACATGGGCAGCCCGAGGGTGCAGGGCGAGTCGGAGGTCTCTGTAGGCGACAGGAGGTGGCAGGTTTCCCAGGTGAACGTGGGAAACCCCCACGCAGTCGCCTTCGTCGAGTCACTGGACGACGCCGGCCCGCTGGCCGACGAGCCGGGCTACGACCGGTCGGCCTTCCCCGAGGGAGTCAACATCGAGTTCGTCAGGCGCACGGGGCCGCAGCAGCTCGAGATGCGGGTGTACGAGCGCGGCTCCGGGGAGACGCTGTCCTGCGGCACCGGCGGGTGCGCGGCCATGGTCGCGGCGGCCACCGAGGACAAGGCGGATCGGGGGACGTCGTACGCCGTGACGCTGCCGGGCGGACAGCTCGACATCGTCTGGACCGCCGACGACCGGATCCTGATGACTGGGCCGGCCGAGCTGGTGGCGGAGGGTCTCACCGACCTGTAGCGGCGGGCCAATATGCTCGCGCGCATGGACATCAACGGAGCAAGTGCAATCGTCACCGGCGGCGCGTCGGGCATCGGAGCCGCTGCCGTCCGCCAGCTCGCGAAACGTGGCGCGAAGGTGGTCGTCGCAGATCTGCAGGCCAACAAGGGCGAGGCCCTCGCCAAGGAGGTCGACGGCGCGTTCGCCCAGGTCGACGTGACCGACACCGCACAGATCCAGTCGGCGGTGGAGAAGGCAGAGGAGCTGGCACCGCTGCGGGTGCTGGTCAACTCCGCGGGCATCGGCTGGGCGCAGCGCACGGTCGGCAAGGACGGCGAGTTCGGCTCCGCGCACGACCTCGACGCCTACAAGTTGGTGATCGGGATCAACCTGATCGGCACCTTCGACGCGATCCGGCTGGCCGCGACGGCCATGAGCCGGCACGAGCCCGACGCCGACGGCCAGCGCGGCGCGGTCGTGAGCATGGCCTCCGCGGCCGCGTTCGACGGCCAGATCGGCCAGGCGGCGTACTCCTCGTCCAAGGGCGGCGTCGTCGGGATGACGCTGCCGGTCGCGCGCGACCTGTCCGCGGTCGGCATCCGGGTCAACACGATCGCGCCCGGCCTGATCGACACCCCGATCTACGGCGAGGGCGAGCAGGCCGAGCAGTTCAAGGCCCACCTCGGCCAGAGCGTGCTGTTCCCCAAGCGGCTCGGAGTACCCGACGAGCTGGCCAGCATGGTGCTCGAGCTGGTCACCAACTCCTACATGAACGCCGAGGTGGTCCGCGTCGACGGTGGCATCCGGATGCCACCGAAGTAGCTGCGTCCGGTCGATGCGTCCCGCTTGAAGGGACGGACGCTCAGCCGTGCGAGTGACCGGACCAGGTGTCGGGGTCGAACTCGTGCTCGGGCAGGTCGTTGGCCGGGTGGGGTTCGGCGCCGGTGGCCGGGTCGGCCGACTGCTCGGGAGGTACGTCGTCCCGGTCGGTGTCCGGCCCGCTGCTGCGGTCGGCCCCGTGGGTGCCGGGCTCGCGGTTGCCCCGCATCTCCCCGGTGCGCTCGCTGCTCAGCCCCATGTCGCCGGCCAGCCCCTCCGGGCCGTTGCCGCTGGCGTCGGACTCCAGCACGTCCGTCTCGGGAGCCTCGGTGGCTCGCTCGGGTTCCTCGGGGTGCTCGGATGTGCGATCGGCCATGTCTCCTGTGTACCCGATCCGCGGTTGACCTACCCCTGCGCTCGGGACTGTCCACCGGGACGGTCGCGTAACCCAGTCGCGGTCGGGCGTGTCGTCTGCCTACGCTGGAGGGGAACCAGGAGGCACATGACCAACGAACCCGCACCCTTCGACCTCGACGCCGAGCTCGCGACCACGGCCGGCTGGGACGACGAGCGCGTCAGCGGTGACGACGAGCGCACCACCGGCGACTACGAACGCGAGGAGCGCCGGGCGCTGCGGCGCGTCGCCGGCCTGTCCACCGAGCTCGAGGACATCTCCGAGGTCGAGTACCGCCAGCTCCGGCTCGAGCGGGTCGTGCTGGTCGGCGTGTGGACCCAGGGCTCGGTGCAGGACGCGGAGAACTCGCTGGCCGAGCTCGCCCTGCTCGCCGAGACGGCCGGTTCGCAGGTGCTGGAGGCGGTCTACCAGCGCCGCGAGCGGCCCGACCCCGCGACGTACGTCGGCCGCGGCAAGGTCGAGGAGGTCGCCGACCTGGTGCGCAGCACCGGCGCGGACACCGTGATCTGTGACGGCGAGCTGGCGCCCAGCCAGCTGCGCAACCTCGAGGACCGCACCAAGGTGAAGGTGGTCGACCGGACGGCGCTGATCCTGGACATCTTCGCCCAGCACGCGAAGAGCCGGGAGGGCATGGCGCAGGTCGAGCTCGCCCAGCTCACGTACATGAAGCAGCGGCTGCGCGGCTGGGGCGGCAACCTGTCTCGGCAGGCCGGTGGCCGGGTGGGCTCGCAGGGCGGCGGCATCGGCGGCCGCGGTCCCGGCGAGACCAAGATCGAGACCGACCGGCGCCGGATCAACACCAGGATCGCGCGGCTGCGCCGGCAGCTTGCCCACATGCGGACCACCCGGGAGACCAAGCGCAGCGGGCGGCGCCGCAACGCGGTTCCGAGCGTGGCGATCGCCGGCTACACCAACGCCGGCAAGTCCAGCCTGCTCAACCGGCTGACCGAGGCCGGTGTGCTGGTCGAGGACGCGCTGTTCGCCACCCTCGACCCCACCACGCGTCGTACCACGACCGCGGACGGGCGCAGCTACACCATGTCCGACACCGTCGGCTTCGTCCGGCACCTGCCGCACCAGCTGGTCGAGGCGTTCCGGTCGACGCTGGAGGAGGTCGCCGACGCCGACCTGGTCGTGCACGTGGTCGACGGCTCCCACGCCGACCCGGAAGGACAGCTGGCCGCGGTCCGCGAGGTGCTCGCCGAGATCGGTGCGGACACCGTCCCGGAGCTGGTGGTGGTCAACAAGACCGACGTGGCCGATCCCCTGACGGTACGCCGCGTGCTCGCGCGGGAGCCGCACGCGGTCGCAGTCAGCGCCCGCACCGGCGGGGGGATCGCCGAGGCGCGCGCCGCGATCGAGACGGACCTGCCGCACCCCGACGTCGAGGTGACCGCGCTGGTTCCCTACACCCGCGGCGACCTGCTCAGCCGGGTGCACGACCACGGCGAGGTGATCGACGTCGAGCACACCGGCGAGGGCACCCGGGTGAAGGCCCGGGTCACCGCGGCGCTGGCCGGCGAGCTCGCGGAGTTCGCGACCGCCTGACGTGGCTCGACACCCGTGCCCGGGGCATCCGGGGAACCGCGGGCTAAGGTGCCGGCGTGTCCGACCCCGACCAGCAGCCCACTGTCGACGCGGTGCTGCACGCCGCGGTCGAGGCGGTCGGGGGCGAGGACCGGTCGGGGCAGGTCGAGATGGCGCGGTCGGTGGCCGAGGCCATGGAGTCCGGGCGGCACCTGATGGTGCAGGCCGGCACCGGCACCGGCAAGTCGCTGGCCTACCTGGTGCCGGCGATCCGGCACGCCGTCACCGCGGATACCACCGTGGTGGTGTGCACCGCGACCATCGCGCTGCAGCGCCAGCTCGTGGACCGGGACCTGCCCCGGCTGGCGACCGCGCTGGAACCGCTGCTGGGACGCGCGCCGAGCTTTGCGATTCTCAAGGGCCGGGGGAATTACCTGTGCCTGCACCGGCTGCACACTGGTCCGTCCGACGACGGCGAGAACCTGTTCGACGCCGCAGCGGCGGCATCCCCCACGTCGATTCTGGGCCGCCAGATCGTCCGGTTGCACGAATGGTCCTCGCAGACTGGTAGCGGGGATCGCGACGAACTGGTTCCCGGGGTGACCGACCGGGCCTGGCGGCAGGTGTCGGTCAGCGCTCGGGAGTGCCTGGGGCTGTCTCGCTGCC
>JBOHDO010000024.1:0-28092 GCA_050699415.1 Marmoricola sp. | reverse complement strand
ATGCTGGCCGGGCTCGCCCAAGTGGTGGCCGAGGCCGGCGTGGCCTTCGCGGCCTACGACTACACCCGCGCCCTCGATACCAGCTAGCGCTTCTTCTGGACCTTCTGCGACGACTACGTCGAGCTGGTCAAGGAGCGGGCGTACGGCAAGGACGGCGAGCCGGCCACCGAGTCGGCGAGAGCCACCCTCGCGCTCGCCCTGCACACGGTGCTGCGGCTACTCGCGCCCTACCTGCCCTACGTGACCGAGGAGGTCTGGTCCTGGTGGCAGGACGGTTCGGTGCACCGACAGCCCTGGCCGGTCGCCGCCGACCTCGGCGCCGCGGCTACCTCCAGCCGGGCCCTGCTGGACGCTGTGGCCGAGACGCTCGCCGGGATCCGGGGCGTCAAGTCGGCCGCGAAGGTGTCCCAGCGCACCCCCGTGGAGTCCGCCACGATCACCGGCAGCTCCGGCGCCATCGACGCGATCCGGGAGGCGGAGTCCGACCTGCGTGCGGTGGCCGGGATCACCGGAGCCCTGACCCTGGTCGAGGCTGACGACGACGCGGGCATCACCGTCGACGCCGAGCTGGGTGCCACCCCGCCGCGGCGATAGCCCGGGGGACCCGCGGCCCGCCTGGGGCCCGGGCGGTGACGACACCGGAGTCGACGAGGCCTGCACGGTCACCGATGCCGTGACCGGCGCCGTGGCCCGGGCCATGCTCCCCGACGTGACCGGAGCCGAGGCACGCGCCAGCGGCGAGAACGTGCGCCGTACGGCGACCGGGGCCGACGCCACCACCGGGGCCGAGACCCGCGCCTGGACCCGGGCCGAGCCGCCTGCCACGACAGGGGCTGAGCCGAGTGCGCCCACCGGGGCCGACTTCCGTGCCTCCGCCGAAGCCCAGACCCGCGCGTGGACCCGGGCCGAGCCGCCTGCCACGACACGAGCTGTGCCCCCCGCGGCTACCCGGGCCGACTTCCGTGCCTCCACCGCAGCCGAGACCCGAGCGCCAACCCCGGCCGAGCCGCGCGCCCCGGACCGGCCCGGCGCGACCCGCGCCGCGGCGCTCGCCGTGGCCCCGAGCGTGACCGGTTGGCGGGAGAGCACAGGGCTTCGGGCCCCCCGGCCCGGCGCCACCCGCGCAGCCGGGGTGGTGCTGCCTGCGGGGACACGGTCAGGCGGGGGCGGTGCGAGAGCAGCCCGCTCCGGGGCGTGACCGTGCGCGCAGCGCGGTGCGGCCGCCGGGCAGGGCCGGATCCGGACGTCACGACCGCTGGCCGCCCGACCCGCGACAGCGGTGGCCGGGTCGGCATTGCCCGGGCGTCCGGCCAGCGCTCGCCAGGGCCTCGGGACGGGGGCGGCCGGGGCGGTGCGCACCCGCATCTGCACCTGCAGATGCTTGCCCGGGGTCGCCTGCATGAACATCTCCTCGGCCCCGGCCCTCGCCTCCAGGACCACGACCGTGATGCACAACAGCGCAACCAGCGCGAACGCGACCAGGGGTCGCGCCCGATCCCTGCGACTCAACGTCCACCTCCGACCCGGCTGCGAGCACGACGGTAACCCGCCAGTAGCCGGCCGCGGAGCGGTTTGCGCAAACTCGCCCGGGACCCGGTGCCCGGGTCAGGCGGACTTCTTCTTCTTCGGTTCCTCGCGCTGGACCAGAGTGGGGTTGACGTTGTCGGAGACCACCTCGCCGGTGACCACGACCTTGCCGATGTCGGCACGGGAGGGCACGTCGTACATCACGTTGAGCAGCACCTCCTCGATGATCGCGCGCAGGCCGCGGGCGCCGGTGCCACGCTCCATCGCCCTCTCCGCGATCGCAACCACGGCGTCGTCGGAGAACTCCAGCTCGACCGAGTCGATCTCGAACAGCTTCTGGTACTGCTTGATCAGCGCGTTGCGCGGCTCGGTGAGGATGCGCACCAGCGCCTCGTTGTCGAGCTTGCTCACCGTGGCGATCAGTGGCAGCCGGCCGATGAACTCCGGGATCAGCCCGAACTTCACCAGGTCCTCGGGCCGGACGTGGGCGAACATCTCGGCCTCCTCGGCCTCCTTGTTGCCCCGCATCTCGGCGGTGAAGCCCAGGGTCTTCTTGCCGATCCGTTGCTCGACGATGTGCTCCAGGCCCGCGAACGCGCCCCCGACCACGAACAAGATGTTGGTGGTGTCGATCTGGATGAACTCCTGGTGCGGGTGCTTGCGGCCACCCTGCGGCGGCACGGACGCGGTGGTGCCCTCCAGGATCTTCAGCAGCGCCTGCTGCACGCCCTCGCCGGAGACGTCGCGAGTGATCGAGGGGTTTTCCGCCTTGCGGGCCACCTTGTCGATCTCGTCGATGTAGATGATCCCGGTCTCGGCCTTCTTGACGTCGTAGTCGGCGGCCTGGATCAGCTTGAGCAGGATGTTCTCCACGTCCTCACCGACGTAGCCCGCCTCGGTGAGCGCGGTCGCATCGGCGATGGCGAAGGGCACGTTCAGCATCCGGGCCAGGGTCTGGGCGAGGTAGGTCTTGCCGCAGCCGGTGGGGCCGATCAGCAAGATGTTGGACTTGGCCACCTCGACGCTCTCGTCGCGGCTCTTGCTGCTGCCGGTGACGCCGGCCTGCACCCGCTTGTAGTGGTTGTAGACCGCCACGGCCAGGGACTTCTTCGCGGTCTCCTGGCCGATCACGTAGGAGTTGAGGAAGTCGAAGATCTCCCGGGGCTTGGGCAGCTCCTCGAGCCCGACCTCACTGGTCTCGTTGAGCTCTTCCTCGATGATCTCGTTGCACAGGTCGATGCACTCGTCGCAGATGTAGACACCGGGCCCGGCGATCAACTTCTTGACCTGCTTCTGGCTCTTTCCGCAGAAAGAGCACTTCAGCAGGTCGCCTCCGTCACCGATCCGTGCCATTCGATCCCCTCATCCACGGCCGGCGCCCTGCGTCCGACCAGCTTGCGTGACTCCTGCCGACCGTACCCCGTCACGACCTCACGCGTGTGCCGGACACGGCCATCCGTCCGATCCCGGAAGGTGTTCAGGCCAGCGCCGCGGCAGCCTTGCGCGACTCCAGCACCGAGTCGATCAGGCCGTACTCCACGGCCGCCTCGGCGGTCAGGATCTTGTCACGCTCGATGTCGTTGCTGACCTCCTCCGGGGTCTTGCCGGTGTTGTCGGCGATCATCTGCTCCAGCAGCGCCCGCATTCGCAGGATCTCGTTCGCCTGGATCTCGATGTCGGAGGACTGCCCGTAGGCGCCGCCCTCGACGTACGGCTGGTGGATCAGCACCCTGCTGTTGGGCAGCGCGAGGCGCTTGCCCCGCGACCCGCCGGCGAGCAGCACCGCGGCCCCCGAGGCAGCCTGGCCCAGGCAGACCGTCTGCACGTCCGGCTGGATGAACTGCATGGTGTCGTAGATCGCCGTGGTCGCCGTGAACGAGCCGCCGGGGCTGTTGATGTAGATCTGCACGTCCCGGTCGGGGTCCATGGACTCCAGGCACAACAGCTGGGCCATCACCGCGTTCGCGATGTCGTCGCTGATCGGGGTCCCGAGGAAGATGATGCGGTCCTCGAACAGCTTGCCGTACGGGTCGATCCGACGGTAGCCGTAGGAGGTGCGCTCCTCCCACTGCGGGATGTAGTAGTTCATGCTCGGCTCACTGCTCCTCTGCTTGCGCCGGACGGCCCCCGTCGGCGGCCTCACGAGCGCTGGTGATGACATGGTCGATGAAGCCGTAGCCCTGGGCCTGCTCGGCGGTGAACCAGCGGTCGCGGTCGGCATCTTGCTCCACGGTCTCCACCGGCTGCCCGGTGTGCTGGGAGATCAGCTCGAACATCACCTTCTTGATGTGCAGCGACTGCTCGGCCTGGATCTTGATGTCGGAGGCGGACCCGCCCATCCCGCCCGAGGGCTGGTGCATCATGATCCGGGCGTGTGGCAGCGCGTACCGCTTGCCGTTCGAGCCCGCGCACAGCAGGAACTGCCCCATCGACGCGGCCAGGCCCATCGCCACCGTGGCCACGTCGTTCGGGATGTAGTTCATGGTGTCGTAGATCGCCATGCCCGAGTCGACCGAACCGCCCGGGCTGTTGATGTGCAAGAAGATGTCCGCCTCGGGGTCCTCGGCCGAGAGCAGCAGCAGCTGGGCACAGATCGCGTTCGCGTTCTGGTCGCGGACCTCGGAGCCGAGGAAGACGATCCGCTCCTTGAGCAGCCGCTGGTAGATGTGGTCGTCGAGGCCGTATGTCGCAGCGCCGCCGTCGGCCGCGCGCGGTGCGGTGTCGGGGGTGTCGTTGGGGTTCACGCAGCAGACCCTAGACAACCCGCTCCGCAAATCCACGAGCGACGGGCCCTTGTTCGCGCACAGCGGATTGTGTCGGCCCCCCGGACCACGGGTCAGCGCCTGCTCAGCCAGCGACGCAGCGCGGCGTAGACCTCATCGTGGTTGACCAGGTCGAAGTGGTCGGCACCCGGGACGTGCAGCGTGTCCGCCCCGGGGAACATCTCCGGGCCGCGCCGGGGTCGGCCCAGCGCGGAGCGGGGCTGGACCAGCAGGTCGCCCACGGTCAGCGCCACCGGGTGGCGGGGCGAGCGGGTCAGGCTGCCGGCCACCAGGTGGTACCGGGCGTGCGGCAGGCGGCGTACGTCGGGCGCCAGGCCCCTGCGCAGGTCCAGGATGCCGACCGAGCGGTACTCGAGGATCCGGCCGAACGGCGCCGACTCCGGGAACCATCCCAGCGCCCTCGCCCCGTGCGCGACCGTGCGTTCCAGCGGCGCCCCCAGGTGCGGTGTGCCGAGCGTGACCACGTCGGTGACCAGGTCCGCCCACGCGGTCCGGGCGTCGGTGGTGACCGCGCACGCGGCCCGCAGGACCAGGCCACCCATCGAGTGGCCCACGAGCGCGATCCGGCGTACCGGCACCGGCCAGGCCGCGACCAGCCGGTCCAGCAGGCCCGCCAGCGCGGCTCCGTTCTCCGCGACCGGCAGGCCGGTGTTGGCCCGCACGAAGACCGGGGTCCAGCCGTCGTCGGCTGCCAGCCGGCTGCCGTAGCTGCCGGGCGCCTCGCCGTCCTCCCGCCGCGGACGCGCCGCCCGCTGCCAGATGTCCTCGGTCTCCAACAGGCCGTGCAGGAACACCACCACGGCCCCGGACGCGTCCGGGAACGCCGCGGCCAGGGCCTCCCGGGTCGGGGGTACGTCGTGGCCCCCGGCCCGGACCGCGAGGTCGAAGCTGAGGCCCGAGTCCTCCTCGCGCAGCCGGTCCCCGATCAGCCCGTTGACCGTCGCGAGCACGAACCGCCCTCGCCGGCCCTCCTCCAGGCGCACGCGGGGGCCCGCCCGCTCACCGGCCCGCAGGCCGCGCGCCGCGCCCCGCAGGGCCAGTCCCAGGCCGCCGTACGTCGCCGCGGAGACCGCGTCGTGGACGCGGTGGCTGGCCAGCCGTCCGCCGGCCACGGACTCCGGCAGCTGCCAGGCCCGGGTGGCCACTGCGTGGTGCACGTCACGGACGGTGCCGACGACGAGCTCATCCAGCTTCTCCGCAGCCAGGCCGGCCGCGGCCAGCACTCCTGCGGTGGCCTCCATGGCACCGGAGTCTTCCCGCCGAGGCCATTCCAGTCAACAAATGTTCACTGAGCTCCGCGTCACGACCCGGCTGTCACGACCCGGCCGGGCTCTCCTCGGTGCGCTCGTCGGTCCCCGCCGGTGCCGCGGTCCCGTCCCCGGCGTCGGCGTCGGCGTCCTCGGCCTCCTCCGCGTCCTGGGCGTCCTGGGCGTCCTGGGCGTCCTCGGGCTCGCCGATGGTGCCGTCGGGCTGCAGGTTGGCCAGGTCGAGCACGTTGCCGGAGGCGTCGGTCACCCGGGCGCGCTCGACGACCAGCGCGAGCGCCTTGCCCCGGAGCACCTCGCCCACCATCTCGGGGATGTGGTTGTGCTCGACCATGTGCTTGACGAAGTCGTCGGGGTTCTCCCCCGACTGCTGGGCGCGCCGGAACAGGTGCTCGGAGAGCTCGTTCTGCTCGACACCGACCTCCTCGGCCTTCGCGATCTCGTCGAGGATGAACTGGGCAGCGACCGAGTCACGCACCCGCTTGTCGAGATCGGCCTCGAACTCCTCGGCGGTCTGGTCCTCGCGCTCGAGGTACTGCTCCAGCGTCAGACCGGTGTAGGCCAGCTGCTGCTGCATGTCCTGCCTGCGGGCGTCCAGCTCGGCATCGACCATCGACTCCGGGACCGGCACCTCGGTGGCGGCCAGCAGCTTCTCCAGCACCGCGTCGCGGGCGGCGGCGGCCTGCTCCAGCCGCTTGCCGCGCCCGAGCCGGGTGTGGATGTCCTCGCGCAGCTCGTCGAGGGTGTCGAACTCCGAGGCCTCCTCGGCGAAGTCGTCGTCGAGCTCGGGCAGCTCCTGCTCCTTGACCGCGGTGACCGTGACGTTGACGTCGACGTCCTGACCGGCGAGGTCGCCGCCGAGCAACCTGGACACGAACGCCTTGTCCTCACCGGCCGACAGGCCGCGCAGCGCCTCGTCGACGCCGTCGAGCATCTCGCCGGAGCCGACCTTGTAGGAGTACCCGGTGACCTCGCCGCCCTCGATGTCCTCGCCGTCGTGGGTGGCCTTCAGGTCGATGGTGACGAAGTCGCCGTCCGCGGCCGCACGCTCGACCTCCCGCAGCGTGCCGAAGCGCTCGCGGAGGGCCGCGAGCTGCTCCTCGACGTCCTCGTCGGACACCTCCGCGTCATCGACCTGCGCCTCGACGCCCTCGTACGACGGCAGCTCGATGTCGGGCTTGACGTCCATCTCCGCGGTGAACTCGAGGGTCTCGCGGTCCTCGAGCCGGGTGATGTCGATCTCCGGCTGTCCCAGGGGCTGGAGGTCGTTCTCCTCCAGCGCCTGGATGTACAGCTGGGGCAGGGCTTCGTTGACCGCCTCCTCCAGCACCGGCCCGCGGCCGATCTGGCGGTCGATGATGGCCGGCGGCACCTTGCCCCGGCGGAAGCCGGGGATGTTCACCTTGCCGGCGATCGAGCGGTACGCCGCGTCGAGGCTCGGGTTGAGCTCCTCGAAGGGCACCTCGACGGTGATCTTGGCCCGGGTCGGGCTCAGCGTCTCCACGGCGCTCTTCACTACGGTCTCCTCGGTTCGGGGGATTGCGGTCCGGTCGGGGGCTCGGGTCGGGGCGACAGGACTCGAACCTGCGATCTCCTGCTCCCAAAGCAGGCGCGCTAGCCACTACGCTACGCCCCGCGAGCGTCCGACCGAACCCCGGGCGATCCGCCTGGCCCCGGTCGGGCACTGCGAGCGGATGACGGGAATCGAACCCGCGTAGCCAGTTTGGAAGACTGGGACTCTACCATTGAGCTACATCCGCGCGAGCGCGTCACCGTGCAGGCCCGCGCGCAGGACATGGTGCCACAGGCCGACCGGCGACCACGAATCCTTCGCCCGCTCGACCCGCTGCGGGCGTCCCCGGGGTCAGCGCCGGTGCACCAGCAGCAGCGCCAGGTCGTCGTTGACCCGGCCGATCCCGTGCAGCACCTGCGCCGCTCCCCCGTCGAACCCGAGCTGGAACAGCCGCTGCCCCAGCCCGGCCAGCTTGTCGATGCCGCTGGCGATGTCGCGCCGGGTGGTCTCGACCAGGCCGTCGGTGTAGAGCAGCAGGCCGTCGCCGCGGCTCAGCCGGCCGGTGATCACCTCGAAGTCGGGTTCCTCGATGATGCCGAGCACGGGACCGTCGGAGTCCAGCACCTGCCATCCCCCGGATCCTGCCTTCAGCCAGATCGCCGGCGGATGACCGGCCTTGCGGATCTGGAAGTCGCCGGTGTCGGTGTCCAGGTGCAGGTGGATGGCGGTGGCGAAGCCCTCCTCCCAGTCCTGGGCCAGCAGGAAGGCGCTCGCCCTGGGAAGGAACTCCTCGGGCGGGAGTGCGGACAGCAACCCGCCGAAGGCGCCGGAGAGCAGCAGCGACCGGGTGCCGGCGTCGACGCCCTTCCCGGACACGTCGACCAGGACCATCTCGACCGCGGGTCCGGTGCTGCGGCCGGCGACCACGAAGTCACCGCCGAACGCGGTTCCCCCCGACGAGCGGGTCGCGCTCTCGACGTACCAGTCCGAGGGCAGGTCCGGAAGCACTCCCTGCTTGGAGATGCGGTCGCGCAGGTCGACGAACATCGACTCGCTGCGTGGCCCGCTGACGCCCAGGCGCGAGCGCCGCAACGCCGCGAAGATGAGCAGCAGCCCGATCAGGAAGGTGACCACGAGCTGCAACACGGTGCGCGTATCGATCCTCGGCTGGAACGCGAGCATCACGCACAGGCCCAGCAGGCAGAACACGACGTACCAGGGTTGCGGCCGGGGGCCCAGCCAGAAGCCGGCCAGGAACATCGGCAGCACCATCACGCTGTACGAGACCAGTTCGGACGTCACCGACCCCAGCACGACCAGCGCCACCGCGAAGGCGACCATGACGATCCGGGCCGGCCAGTCCGAGCCCCACATCCGCCTGGCCAGCCGAATCCGCCAACGACGCCACGACTCTCGCGGCCGGGACAGGGTCGCAGTCGACACGAGGGACCTCGGATCCGAGACGAACGGACTGGCGGGTGGCCCGGTCTGGCACCCGCGTTGCGCCTACCTTACGGCTCGGGAGCGGAATCGGGGCTGGCATCGCGGACACCAGAAGGAATTCCTCCCGGCGAGGCGCTCGGTGCGTACGACGGCCCCGCACACGTGGCAGGGCTGGCCCGCCCGCCGGTAGACGTACACCTCTCCCCCATGGTCGTCGACCCGGGGCGGCCGGCGCATCGTCTCGGGGGTGTGCTCGGGACGAACGGTGTCGATCCGTCCGGTGCGGACTCCCTCAGCCATCAGCTCCACCAGGTCCTCCCAGATCGCCGTGAACTGGCGTCGCCGCAGCGTGCGGCCCGGCCGCAGCGGGTGCATCCGGTGCCGGAACAGCACCTCCGCCCGGTAGACGTTGCCGACTCCCGCGACGATGCCCTGGTCGAGCAGCAGCTCCCCGACCGGGCGGTCGCTGCGGTGAACCCGCTGCCAGGCTCGCTCCGGGTCCGCGTCCGGCCGGAGCGGGTCGGCGCCGAGCCCGGCCACGATCTCCGCGCGCCTGCTGCCGCCGACCAGCTCGCACTGGGTGGCGCCGCGCAGGTCGGCGTAGGCCGTGTCGTCCGGCCGGACCAGGCGCAGCCGCACCTGGCCCACCGGCGACGGGACCGGGCCGCTGGTGACGTCGAACCTGCCGATGAGACCGAGATGCACGTGCACGAACCGCTCGCCCTCGAACTCGCAGAACAGGTGCTTGCCCGCCGACTCGGCACCCTCCACCACCGACCCGTCGAGCTGGGCCGCCTCCGCAGCGAACCGGCCCTGCGGACTGCTGACCCTCACCTGCCCGCCGCCGAACGTGGCAGTGAGCTCCCGGGCCAGCCGGAGGATGGTGTGGCCCTCAGGCATTCGCCGAAGGCAGCGCCGGCAGCCGGCCGGTGGTCTCGTAGTCGGCGAGCATCTCGATCCGGCGCACGTGGCGCTCCTCCCCGCTGAAGCCGGTGGCCAGGAACACCTCCATGAACCGGGTCATCTGCTCCATGGGGTGCATCCGGCCGCCGACGGACATCACGTTCGCGTCGTTGTGCTGCCGGGCCAGCGTCGCGGTCTCCTCGTTCCACACCAGCGCCGCGCGAACCCCGCGAACCTTGTTGGCCGCGATCTGCTCGCCGTTGCCGGACCCGCCGATCACCACACCCAGGCTGCCCGGCTCGGCCGCCACGGCTGCGGCCGCGCGGAGGCAGAACACCGGGTAGTCGTCGTCGGGGTCGTACGCGTGTGCGCCGTGGTCGACCGGCTCGTGGCCGTGGTCGCGCAGCCAGCCGACCAGGTGGTCCTTGAGCTCGAGGCCGGCGTGGTCGGTTCCCAGGTGCACGCGCATGGCGCCGAGTCTGGCAGAGCCTGGAGGCAGCGCCCGGTCCGGGCGAGAGGTCAGGCGTACTGCACGAGGAAGCCCGCGATCTGCCGTGTCAGCGGTTCGGCCGCGTCGAAGCCCTCCGGGCGCCGCCAGAAGCCGTGCAGCATGCCGAGATAGCGGGTCGCCACCACGCTGCCCCCGGCCTCGGCGATCCGGGCGGCGAGCTGTTCGCCCTCGTCACGCAGCGGGTCGTGCTCGGCGGTGACCACGAGCGTGGGCGGCAAGGTTTGCAGGTCCGGCGAGTCAAGCGGCGAGACGTCGGGGTCGTCGTAGTCCTCGGGGGCTGCGTACTGCCTCCAGTACCACGCGGCGACCTCACGCCCGAACGTCCCCGGCGCCTCGTCGTACGATGCGCCGCGCTGGTGTGCGTCGATGAACGGGTAGGTCAGCGCCAGCCCCCTGAACAGGTCCGGGTGGCGCAGCGCCGCGACGAGGGCCAGGTTGCCGCCCGCACTGTCGCCGTGGACCAGCAGCCGGTCCGGGTCGAGCCCGTGGCGCTCCCCCTCGCGAACCAGCCAGGACAGCACCGTGTCGACGTCGTCGGGCGCATCGGGGAACCGGTGCTCGGGTGGACGTCGGTAGTCCACGGACACCACCGCCAGGCCGGACCGGTTGGCCAGTCGTCGGCAGGCCGCGTCGTGGATGTCGATGTCACCGAAGACGAAGCCGCCGCCGTGGAGGTGCACAACCGCGGGGAGCCGCTCGCCGGAGGCCGAGGTGGCCCGCTCGCCGCCGGAGGTTGGGGTGGTCGACGAAGTCGACCCTCGGAACCCCGGCCGGTAGACCCTGACCCGAACGCCGTCGGCGTCGGCATCGCGCACCTCGGCGACGTCCTCGCGCGGCTCCGCCGCGGCCTCGCGACGTGCCTGCTCGCGCCGCTCCCTGATCGCGGACTCGTCCACGGAGGGATCGCTGAGCGGCGTCTCGCCCTCCTCGGCGGCCAGCGCCGCCCGGGACTGGGGGTAGAGCATGAAGGCACCGTAAACCTGTTGCTCCCGGGGCCCACCCACGGGTTGTCTGGTCAGCATGGTCCCCAGGGAGAACGTCGAGATCCGCGTCGGGCCGGCCACCGACCCCGAGCGCTACCGCGCCACCGACCAGCTGGTGTGGTTCGAGGAGCCGCGGGACGCCCCCGTGCAGGAGCAGGTCGCGGGTGTTCCCGAGCGGCTCCGGTTCGCGGCCGAGGTCCCCGGCTCGGACCTGGAGACCTACCCGGGCATCTACGGGGTCCGGCCGATGACGCTGTCGATCCCCGGCCCCGGATCCGCTGCGGGAACCGGCGTCCGACAGGTGCCGTGCGCCGGCCTGACCTGGGTCGGCGTACACCCCGACCACCGGCGTACCGGCATCCTCACCGCGATGCTTCGACACCACTTCGAGCAGGTGCGCGAGGAGGGCGAGGCCCACGTCTCCGCGCTGCACGCCAGCGAGCCGGCGATCTACGGGCGCCACGGCTACGGGCTCGCGTCGCTGGAGCTCGCCGTGCATCTGGGCCGGGGCACGACGCTGGTGGCGCCGCACCTGGACGAGCAGGCGGCGAAGATCCGGACCCGCATGTCGGCTGCCTCCGAGAAGGGCATGCCGGAGCGGATCCGCGCATGCCAGCTCGCCGCCGGGGCCCAGGCCCTGGGCGCCATGGTTGGCGCGCCGGACTACTACGAGATGGTCTGCCGGCGGATCCCCGAGCACGAGCGGGACAAGGAGCCGATGCGGGTGCTCTTCGCCCAGCGAGACCGTGCCGACGTGGGGATGGCCATGTTCCGACGCGAGCACAAGTGGGAGCGTGGGCGCCCGAGCGGCAAGCTCGAGGTGCTCGTCGTGGTCGGCGACCCGCCGGCGCGGTTGGCCCTGCTCCGGAGACTCGTCGACTTCGACCTGATGGGCACGGTGAAGCTGTGGGGCATCGGGGTCGAGGACCCGCTGCACCAGTGGACGGCCGGTCCGCGGGAGGCCACCGACATCGAGGTCGCCGACAGCCTGTGGGTGCGGCTGGTCGACCTCCCGGCGGCCCTGACGGGCCGGTCGTACGCCGCGCCCTGCGACGTCGTCGTCGAGGTGAGCGACACCGCCGCCCCGTGGAACGAGGGCAGCTGGCGGATCGTGGTGGACGATGCGGGGAGCGCGAGTGTCGAGCGAACCTCGGCCGACGCAGACCTGAAGCTTCCCGTCCAGGCGCTCGGGGCGGCCTACCTCGGCGGCACCAACCTGCTCGGCCAGGTGCGTGCCGGCGTCGTGCTCGAGGCCCGGCCCGGTGCGGCCCTCGGGCTGTGGCGCGCCCTGCGCGCCGACGTGGCGCCCGGGACCGCGATCGGCTTCTGAAGGCCAGCCTCCACGCCCGGAGTGATCAGCCGCCGAGCCGGGCGAGCTCCTCGTCCACGATCGTCGGGTCGAGCTTGGTGAACACCGGCTTCGGCTTACCGACCCCGGCTCCCGGCACGACCGGCAGCCGCTGCCACCGGCGGATCCCGGAGTAGTCACCGGTGATCACCGGGTAGGTCCGCTCGCCGTCGAGGTCGTCGAGATCGCGGACATCGTGCAGCTCCGGCATCGGCTGCACCTGTCCGTCGCCACCGAGCACGCCGTCGACGGCGTTCGCCGAGAACGGCAGGAACGGCGACAGGATCGTGTTCAGGTCCTGCACGCACTGCGCCGTGACGTGCAGCACCGTCGCGAGCCGGTCGCGCTGGTCCTCCCCCTTGAGCTTCCACGGCTCGGAGTCGGAGACGTACTTGTTCACCTCGGCGACCGCCCGCATCGCCTCACCGATGGCCTGCTTCTGCCGGTGCCGGCCGATCAGGTCGCCCACGGTCGCGAAAGCGACGTCCACGTGGTTCAGTACCTCCCGATCCTGCGCGGTCAGGTCGCCGGCGGCCGGGATCTCGCCGAAGTTCTTGTGGATCATGCTGCCCGTGCGGTTGACCAGGTTGCCCCAGCCGGCGACCAGCTCATCGTTGGTGCGGCGGACGAACTCCGACCAGGTGAAGTCGGCGTCGGAGCTCTCCGGACCGGCCGCGGCCACGAAGTAGCGGAACGCGTCCGGCTGGTAGCGGCTCAGCAGGTCGCGGACGTAGATCACCACGCGCTTCGAGGAGCTGAACTTGCGCCCCTCCATCGTGAGGAACTCGCTCGAGACCACCTCGGTGGGCAGGTTGAGGTCGCCGTACTCCCCCGCTTCGCCGCCCTTGTCGCCCAGTCCCCGGTACGCCAGCAGCTCGGCGGGCCAGATCTGGGAGTGGAAGGTGATGTTGTCCTTGCCCATGAAGTAGTACGACGGGGCGTCGGGGTAGTTCCACCAGGCACGCCAGGCCTCCGAATCACCGGAGCGCCGCGCCCACTCGATGCTGGCCGACAGGTATCCGATGACCGCGTCGAACCACACGTAGAGCCGCTTCGTCGGGTTGTCCTGCCAGCCCTCCAGCGGCACCCGGATGCCCCAGTCGATGTCCCTGGTCATTGCCCGCGGCCTGATGTCGGCGAGGATGTTCTGGCTGAACCGGATGACGTTCGGCCGCCACAGCCCGGTCGCCTCGCGCTCGTCGAGCCACTCCTTCAGCGCCCCGGCCAGCGCGGGCAGGTCGAGGAAGAAGTGCTGGGTCTCGATGAACTCGGGAGGCTCCCCGTCGATCCTCGACCTCGGGTCGATCAGGTCCTGCGGGTCGAGCTGGTTGCCGCAGTTGTCGCACTGGTCACCGCGGGCGCTGTCGTACCCGCAGATCGGGCAGGTGCCCTCGATGTAGCGGTCGGGCAGCGTGCGCCCGGTGGTGGAGCTGATCGCGCCGTAGGTGGTCTGCTCGATGAAGTACCCGTTGTCGTAGCAGCCGCGGAACAGCTGCTGGACCACCTCGTGGTGGTTGTGCGTGGTGGTGCGGGTGTAGAGGTCGTACGACAGCCCCAGCGCGGTCAGGTCCTCGACGATGAGCCGGTGGTTCCTGTCCGCGAGCTCCTGCGGGGAGACCCCGGCCTCGTCGGCCGCGATCAGGATCGGGGTGCCGTGCTCGTCGGAGCCGCTGACCATGAGCACGTCGTGCCCGGCCATGCGCATGTACCGGCTGAACACGTCGGAGGGCACGCCGAAGCCGGCCACGTGGCCGATGTGGCGCGGGCCGTTGGCGTACGGCCAGGCGACGGCCGAGAGCACATGCGTCATGGGGGGATCCTAGGGTGTGCCTGACCGATGCCACGGACGGATCCGCACTCCCGGGGATGCCTGCCCTCAGGGCTCCCGGCCCGCGAAGGCGGCGAGCTCGTCGTAGGCGCCGGCGTCGTCCGGGACGGGTTGCTCGGGACCGAACGCCTCCCCGCGGTTGTCGTCGGTGAGGTTCGCCCGCATGAACTCCAGGCCGCGGCGCGCGACCTCCGGGTCGAGGCCCTTCAGGGAGAAGCCGATCGCCTGCGCCAGGTCCCAGGTGTGGACGGCGAACTCGGCGGTCGCCATGTCCGGGTCGGCCGGTGTCTCGGAGTCACGGAGCTGGTGCCACGCGTGGACCAGGTCGTCGGCGGCCTCCCGGAAGGTCTCCGCCCAGTTCTCCCGGACCTGCTGGCGCGCGGACCAGTCCGGCTGCTCGCCCTCGACCATGGCTCGGAGGTTGTGCGCGTCGGCCACCAGGTGGTCGATCAGGTGCGCCACCGACCAGTCGCTGCAGGGGGTGGTCTGGCCGAGCTGGTCGAGGTGGACCTGAGTGAGCACGTCGCCGGCCTGGTCCAGGGCCCGGGCGAGTACGCGGACGGCTTCGCTGCGTTCGGTGGCCATGGCTCCAAGGTAGGCCGAAGCCGCGATCATGGCGACCTCCCGCGCACCGGCTCAGCTGAAGTCGAGCTCGCCCGTGCGGGCGCGCTTGAGCTCGAAGAAGTACGGGAAGCTCGCCACGGCCACCGCGCCGTCCCAGATCCGCCCGGCGTCCTCGCCCCGCGGGATCCGGCCGAGCACCGGGCCGAAGAACGCCGACCCGTTGATGTGGATGGTCGGTGTACCCACGTCGTCACCGACCGCGTCCATCCCCTCGTGGTGGGACTTCTTCACGGCCTCGTCGTACGACGGGTCCGCCATGGCCTCGACGAGCTCCGGCTCCAGGCGCACCTTGTCGAGCACGTGCTCGACAAGGTGACGGTCGCATGCCTGCTTCTGGTTGTGGATCTGGGTGCCGAATGCCTCGTACATCGGGGCCAGCACCTCGTCACCGTGCTTCTGCTGTGCGGCGATGAGCACCCGGACCGGGCCCCAGCCAACCTCCAGCTTCTGCCGGTAGTCGTCGGAGATGTCCTTGTCCTCGTTGAGGTAGCTCAGCGACATCACGTGCCAGCGCACCTCGACGTCGCGCACCTTCTCGACCTCGAGGATCCAGCGCGAGGTGATCCAGGCGAACGGGCACAGCGGGTCGAACCAGAAGTCGGCGATATCACTCACGTGCATCCACAACAGCGGGAGTGGACAGATCATTCCGGACGAACCTGACCGAGGCGAAGCCCATCAGCACGAAGCCGGATCCGACGCCGGCCACCAGGGCCGGCGCAACCGCCCCCAGCCCGGCGACCCCGAGCGCCGTGCCGGCGACCCCGAGAGCGATCAGGGAGGCGCCCAGCCACCGGAAGGACGGCAGGTCGAACGCCGACGCGAACGGCAGGAAATGGACACCGACGACCAGGGCGACCCAGGCCACGCCGTACTCGCCATGACCGGTGCGGGAGAGAATCGCGGTCCCGGCCACCAGTGCGACAACATCGAGGACCACGCTGGTCCAGTAGGTGCGCAGGGCGCCCGGCCGGGTGCCGGCGGGGCCGGACGACGCTGAATACCGCCGCTGGTGCCAGAGCACGGCCACGAAGACCAGTGCACCGAGCACGCGCAGCACCGTCGCCCAGGGAGCACCGGCCGCGCCGGAGTTGACGAGGACGAAGACCAGCCCGAAGACCGCACCGACGACAGCGCCCAGTCGGTCTCGTGGCATCGGCTCATTCTAGTTGTGCTCGCGAGGTGCGGACCCCGCAGCCTGCCATTTCCCCGGTTGTGCCCGGGTGTGATGCGGGTGACATGATGCCGGGCATGCCAGGAACCAACCTCACCCGGGAAGAGGCGCGCACCCGCGCCCAGCTGCTGAGGGTCGACTCCTACACCGTGGAGCTGGACCTCACCACCTCGGACCAGACCTTCGCCAGCCGGACCACGATCGCGTTCACCTGCCACCAACCCGGTGCCGCAACGTTCGTCGACCTCGTCGACGCGACCATCCACGAGCTGTCGCTGAACGGCCAGGCGGTCGACCCCGCCGTGGCGTACGCCGACAACCGCATCCAGCTCACCGACCTCGCCGACCGCAACGAGCTGGTGGTCCGTGCCGACCTGCCCTACAGCCACTCCGGCGAGGGGCTGCACCGCTTCGTGGACCCGGCCGACGACCGCGTCTACACCTACAGCCAGTTCGAGGTGCCCGACGCGCGCCGGGTCTACGCGACGTTCGAGCAGCCGGACCTGAAGAGCTCGTTCACCTTCCACGTCACCGCACCCGGGCACTGGAAGGTGGTCTCCAACGCGCCTACGCCCGAGCCGGAGCCGCTCGCCCCGGAGAACGGGCAGAGCGGCACGGCGGTGTGGCACTTCCCTCCCACCAGGCCGATGTCGACCTACATCACCGCGATCGTTGCCGGTGAGTACCACGAGGTGCTCGACAGCCACGAGGGCAACAACGGCACCATCCCCCTCGGCCACTACTGCCGCCAGTCGCTGGTGGAGCACATGGACACCGAGGAGCTCGTGAAGCTCACCCGGCAGGGCTTCGCGTTCTACGAGGAGAAGTTCGGCGTTCCCTACCCGTTCGAGAAGTACGACCAACTCTACGTGCCCGAGTACAACATGGGCGCGATGGAGAACGCCGGCTGTGTGACGCTGCGCGACGAGTACCTTCCCCGCAGCCGGCAGAACCGGTCCTTCTACGAGTTCCGCTGCTCGGTCATCCTGCACGAGATGGCGCACATGTGGTTCGGCGACCTGGTCACCATGCGCTGGTGGGACGACCTGTGGCTCAACGAGTCGTTCGCGGAGTGGGCGTGCTACTGGTCGGAGGCCGAGGCGACCGAGTTCACGGATTCCTGGACCGGCTTCTGCAACGCACGCAAGCAGACCGGCTACCGGCAGGACCAGCTGCCCAGCACCCATCCGATCGCCGCGGACAACTACGACCTCGAGGCGGTAGAGGTCAACTTCGACATGGTCACCTACGCCAAGGGCGCCTCGGTGCTCAAGCAGCTGGTGGCCTGGGTGGGCATCGACCCGTTCCTTGCCGGCCTGCGGCAGTACTTCGCCGACCACGCCTACGGCAACTCCGAGTTCGCCGACCTGCTGGGGGCGCTGGAGAAGGCTTCGGGCCGTGAGCTCGACGGCTGGGCACGGGAGTGGCTGCAGACCGCAGGCGTGAACACCTTGTCACCGGAGTTCGAGCTCGACGAGAACGGCGGCTACTCCCGCCTCGCGGTGCGGCAGGCCGCGCACGCGGACTGGCCGACGCTGCGACGGCACCGCCTGGGCATCGGTCTCTACGACGAGCGCGAGGGGAAGCTGGTGCGGCGCCGGTACCTCGAGATCGACGCCGAGGGCGAGCTGACCGAGGTACCCGAGCTGGTCGGGGAGCAACAGCCCGACCTGCTGCTGCTCAACGACGAGGACCTGACCTACGCCAAGATCCGGCTCGACGAGCGCTCCCTGGCCACGGTCACCGACAAGCTGTCCGCCCTCGACGACTCCCTCGCCCGGGCGCTGTGCTGGAGCGCCGCCTGGGACATGACCAGGGACGCGGAGATGCGCGCCACCGGCTTCGTCCGGCTGGTGCTGGCCAACATCGGCAGCGAGACCGACTCGTGGGGCCTCACCCGAGTGCCGGCGTACGCCGCCCAGGCGGTGAACGGCCTCTCGGCGCCGGCCAACCGGGCCGCGCTGGCCACGGAGTGGGAGTCGGGCCTGCGGAAGCTGGTCGAGCAGGCCGAACCCGCCAGCGACCACCAGCTCACGTTCGCGCGCGCCTACGCAGCCGCCGCGCACAGCGACCAGGCGCTCGCCGACCTCGAGGCACTGCTGGACGGTTCGCTCAGCTTCGAGGGCCTGGCCGTCGACCAGGACCTGCGCTGGGTGCTGCTGACCGGGCTGGCCCGTGCCGGCCGGGCCGACGGCGACCGGATCGCCGCGGAGCTGGCCGAGGACAACACGATCACCGGGCAGGAGAACGCCGCCGCGGCCCGGGCCGCCCGTCCGGAGGCGGCAGCCAAGGCTGAGGCCTTCGAGGCCGCCATGGTCGACCCGGCCACGCCGAACGAGACCCAGCGCAGCATCGCGCTCGCGTTCGGCCAGCACGGCCAGGACGAGGTGCTGGCCCCGTACGTCGAGCGGTACCTCGAGGCGGCCGAGGACGCCTGGAGCCGCCTGGGCGTGTTCAAGGCCTCGGTCGCGCTGAACTACATGTTCCCGCGTGCCCTGGCCTCGCAGCAGCTCATCGACCGCGCCGACGCCTGGCTGGAGAGCACCGGGGCCAACCCGGCGGCAAAGCGGTTCGTGCTCGAGGGGCGTGCCGAGGTTGCCCGCTACCTCGCGGCCCAGGAGTGCGACGCCCGCGGCTGATTGCCGGAGGTCGAGGTGCCGGCGCCCGGAGGTCGAGGACGAGCAAGCTCGTGCCCGGCCTCACTCGGTCGTGTGCAGGGTCTCCGGGCGGTGGGCGGCCTCGGCCATCATGGCCAGCCCCCGGGTGATGCCACCGACAAGGTCGCCGTCGGCGAACGCCGAGCGCATCGTCAGCACGGCCAGCCGGACGGCGTCGTCGTCGAGGTCACGGCGTACCACCTTGCCGGTCACGACCTCGAGGGCGTGCGCACCCGGGTCCACCATGACCAGCACACTGCGGTCCGGGGAGGCCATCACGGCGTGCAGCCGCTCGGCGTAGTCGCGCTTGTCGTCCTCGGCATGTCCGAAGAAGACCGAGAACTCGAAGCGGCAGGCCATCTCCGCGGCCCGGATCGCCCGGTCGACGTCGCGTCGCTGCTCGGGGGAGAAACCCTCACCAGTCGGCACTGGCGCCTCCGGTGTCCGCGGCCTTGGTCCGGGCCGGCTCGTCGACGTTCCTCTGCGGGCCACCGAACCACTCGTTGTGCATGCCCACCCAGGCCCTGGTGGGGTCGTAGCCCTCGCCCTTGACCAGCGAGGGCAGCACCACCATCAGCGCGATCACCAGGCCGATGCCCAGCGGGATCAGCAGCAGGACCAGCAGGAAGTCGAAGCCGGAGACGGGCGGCTCGGGCTTCCAGCTCACGGGCTCGTCGGCGAAGGACGGGACGGCCAGAGCCGACAGCACCAGGAGCACACCGAGCGCGGCTCCCCGGGAGATGCCGCGGGCGACCCTGCGGCCGGAACGGCCCGTGCGGAGGGGACGGTGAGTGAACACACAGGCAGGATACCGAGGCACGACTTGGGCAGCTTCACCGGTTCTCCTAGTCTGGCATCCCATGCCACCTCCCGAGGTTCTGGTGCAGCTCCCTCCGACCTGCCGGAGCGAGAGCAGCATCACGTGCGCCGCCGTGTTCAACTGGACACACGACGCGACGCTGGCACACGCGGCGACGTGGCTGATCGGCAAGCCGGCAGCGGTCATCGGCCTGCTGATCCTCGCGTGGGTGATCCGCTGGCTGGTCCACCGGCTCATCGACCGGCTGGTCGGGCGCGCCGAACGCGGCGTACTCCCCGGGCGGCTGTCCGGCAGCGCGGGCGGTGGCCGTCGCGCCACCACGCGGCGAGTCCAGCGGGCCAAGAGCACCGGCTCCCTGCTGAAGAGCCTCGCGACCGGGCTGGTCTTCGGGATCGTCGCGGTGATGATCCTGTCCCAGCTGGGGGTCAACGTCGCCCCGATCATCGCCAGCGCCGGCGTCGTCGGCCTGGCCGTGGGCTTCGGCGCCCAGACCCTGGTCAGGGACTTCCTGTCCGGCATCGCGATGATGATCGAGGACCAGTACGGCGTCGGCGACGTGGTCACCATCGGCAGCGTCATCGGAACCGTCGAGGCGGTCGGGCTCCGGGTCACCCGGGTGCGCGACACCGAAGGCACCGTGTGGTACGTGCGCAACGGCGAGATCACCAGCGTCGGCAACATGAGCCAGAACTGGGCGCGCAGCGTGCTGGACGTCAAGATCGCCTACGACGAGGAGATCACCCACGTCCGCGACGTCCTGTCCGACGTCGCTCGCGAGGTGTGGCACGACGAGGAGTTCGCCGGCCGGGTGATCCAGGAGCCCGAGGTGTGGGGCGTCCAGGAGATCACGCCGGACGCGGTCACGGTCCGGGTGGTGCTCACCACCGCGCCGATGGAGCAGTGGGGCGTGGCCCGGGAGATGCGGCAGCGGATCGTCACCCGGTTCCGCCGCGAGGGCATCGCGATCCCGCTGTCGACGCTGGTGCGCAGCCGCCCGCCGGGCGAGACCGGGGGAGCCCGGGCGTCGGCCGACGGCATGCGGGCCACCGAGTGACCCCGGCGCTCGCCGCCCGGGCAGAATGGCCCCGATGAGCACCTTCTACGACGAGATCGGTGGCTACGACACCATCGCCGGCATCGTGCACCGCTTCTACGAGGGTGTTGCCGAGGACGAGTTCCTCCGTGCGATGTACCCCGAGGAGGACCTGGAGCCCGCAGAGGGGCGGTTCCGGATGTTCCTGGTGCAGTACTGGGGTGGGCCGACGACGTACTCCGAGCAGCGTGGCCACCCCCGGCTGCGGATGCGCCATGCCCGCTTCGCCGTCACCCCGACCGCGAAGGAGCACTGGCTGCGGGCCTTCCGGGCCGCGCTGGACGGCGCGGACCTGACCCCCGAGCAGGACGCGCAGTTCTGGGGCTACATCACCCACGCCGCCGACTTCATGGTCAACAACCTGGACGAGCCGGTCAGCTGAGCTCGCCCTCGAGCGCGGCGCGTTGCCCCGGCAGCATGTCGCTGGCGCGCTGGGTGTGCCGGTCGAAGCTGACCAGCACCGCCTCGCTGCCGGCCAGCACCTGGTCGTCACCGCCGGCCTCGCCGGGATCGACGATCTGCGCGCTGATGGTGAAGGACCGCCTGCCCAGCCGCGAGATCCAGGAGCGCACCTCGTAGGGCCGGGGCCGCAGCACCATCGGCCGGCGGTAGTCCACGTCGATGCGTGCGACCACCTGGTCGCTCCACTCCCCCGCACGCACACCGAGCTCGCCGATGTAGCGGATCCGGGCCTCCTGGAGGTACTCGAAGTACAACACGTTGTTGACGTGCCGGTAGATGTCGACGTCGGAGAAGCGCACGTTGACCGGGTAGACGTGCCGCGGCTCTCCCGGGCCACCGAGCCTGTCCCGCTTCTCGGCGGGCTCGAGGAAGCGGGAGAGCACGTCGCGCTCCTGGTCGGAGAGGCGACGCGGGTGCTCACCGGCGAAGACGTACGGCGTCAGCACACTGGTCGCCCGCAGGTACACGGTTCGTCCGGAGCCGTCCCGGTCGTAGACCTCGTAGGCCATCGTGAACGTGGCGGCCCCGACCCGGGTGATCCACACGTCGATCAGCACCGGCTCGGCGCGGAACACCAGTGGCGCCACGAACTGCACCTCGTGCCGGACCACGACCACGCCCTCGGCCAGGTCCGCGGCACCGGTGAAACCCGCGTGCACGGCGAACATGTCGACCCTGGCCTCTTGCAGGTAGTCGACGTAGGTGACGTTGTTCACATGACCGAGCATGTCCATGTCGGCCCACCGCAACGGGCACTCGTAGACGTGACGCACGCTGTTGATGGTGCCAGATCCTCGCAGACCGCGGCCGTCTAGGCTGAACGAGACGAGCTCCCCTGACCACGAAGGATTCCGCTGATGCCTGAGGCCGTGATCGTCTCCGCCGCCCGCTCCCCCATCGGGCGCGCCAACAAGGGGTCCCTCAAGGACTTCCGCCCCGACGACCTGACCGCGACGATCGTGCAGGCCGCGCTCGACAAGGTGCCCGCCCTGGACCCGGCGGACATCGACGACTTCTACCTGGGCTGCGGCCTGCCCGGGGGTGAGTCGGGCAACAACATGGCGCGGGTGGTGGCCACCCTGATGGGCTACGACCACCTCCCCGGCGCGACGATCACGCGTTACTGCTCCTCGTCGGTGCAGACCTCGAGGATGGCCTTCCACGCGATCCGGGCGGGCGAGGGCGACGCGTTCATCTCCGCCGGCGTGGAGACGGTCTCGCGCTTCCAGTTCGGCACCTCCGACCACATCCCGAACACCCACAACCCGAGGCTCGCCGACGCCGAGGCGACCACCGGGGAGTACGCCGAGGGCGGCCGGAAGTGGCACGACCCCCGCGAGGACGGCAACCTGCCCGACATCTACATCGCGATGGGCCAGACCGCGGAGAACGTGGCACAGATGCGCGGCCTGGACCGCAAGGAGCTCGACGAGTTCGGCGTACGCAGCCAGAACCTCGCCGAGAAGGGCATCAACGACGGCTTCTGGGCCAACGAGATCTCCCCGGTGACCACCCCGGACGGCACCGAGGTCGCCGGCGACGACGGGCCGCGTGCGGGCGTGACCTACGAGAAGGTCTCCCAGCTCGACCCGGTCTTCCGCCCCGACGGCGTGGTCACCGCAGGAAACTGCTGCCCGCTGAACGACGGGGCGGCCGCGGTCGTCATCATGTCCGACACCCGTGCCAGGGAGCTGGGCCTGACCCCGCTCGCCCGGATCGTCTCCACCGGCGTCACCGCGCTCTCCCCCGAGATCATGGGCCTCGGCCCGGTCGAGGCGACCCGGAACGCGCTGAAGTACGCGAACATGACCATCGACGACATCGACCTGGTCGAGATCAACGAGGCGTTCGCCGCCCAGGTGGTCCCGTCGTACCAGGACCTCGGCATCGACATCGACCGGCTCAACGTCAACGGTGGCGCCATCGCGGTCGGCCACCCGTTCGGCATGACCGGCGCCCGGCTGCAGAACACCATGCTCAACTCGCTGAAGTGGCACGACAAGACCACCGGCCTGATCACCATGTGCGTGGGTGGCGGCCAGGGCATGGCGATGGTTCTGGAGCGGCTGAGCTGAAGGTTTCCCAGGTTAACCTGAGAAACCCCCTCTTCACCCAGGAGGCATCCCGGGTGAAGAGGGGGTTTCGTGGGTGAAGTGGCGGTGTCGCCGGTCAGTCCTGCTGGAGAACGGCCTCCACGGCGAGGTGGAGGGTGACCTTGTCGCCGATCATGACGTTGCCGCCGTCCAGCGGGACGTTGAAGTCCACGCCCCAGTCCTTGCGGACGATCACGCCAGTGGCCTCGAAGCCGAGGCGGGTGCCGCCCCACGGGTCGCCGCCGACGCCGAGGAACTCGACGTCGAGCTCGACCGGCTTGGTGACGCCCTTGATGGTCAGATCGCCGCGGGCGGTCTCGCCGTCGAACGAGTGGGTGGTGAAGGTCATCGGGCCGGACTTCTCCACGTCGAAGAAGTCACCGGAGCGCAGGTGGCCGTCGCGCTTCTCGTCGCGGGTGTCGATCGAGTTCAGGTCGATCGAGGCGGTCGCGCGGGTCTGCTCCAGGGAGTCACCCGTGGTCAGGCTGCCCTCGAACCTGGTGAACTGGCCACGCACCTTGCTCATCAGGTGCCGGACGGTGAAGCCGATCTCGGAGTGGCTCGGGTCGACCGTCCAGGTGCCGGAGGTCAGGGCAATGGTCTCGGCGGTGCTCGTGCTCATGCCGGTTTCCTTTCGTCGATGTGGTCCCGACGTACGGCGGCCAGGACTAGGTAGTTAATCGTTCAACTAAACCGTACACGGGGCTATTCCGCCGGTGTCCACGATGTGACCGTCGCTACACTGCCGGGATATGAGCTCGGGGCAGCGGACAGGGACGGGAGCCCGGACCAGGACACGGTGGCTGGACCACGATCAGCAGCACTCCTGGCGCGCGTACGTGCTCGGCACCACACTGCTGCTGGATCGGCTGGATCGTGAGCTCCGGGATGCCCACGACATCTCGCTGACCGAGTACGAGGTGCTCGTCCGCCTCTCCGAGCAGCCCGGCCGCAAGATGCGGATGGCGGTGCTGGCCGAGGCGATGTGCTACTCGCGGAGCCGGGTGACCCACACCATCGCGCGGATGGAACGGGCCGGGCTGGTCGAGCGGGCGCAGACCGACGACGACCGCCGCGGCGTCGAGGCGGTGATGACCCGCCAGGGCAGGCGTCGGCTGGAGCAGGCAGCGCCCACGCACGTCGCCGGCGTGCGCGAGCACCTGGTCGAGCACGCCTCCGACGCCGACTTCGCCGCCGTGGGTCGCGTCTTCGACGAGGTCAGCGACCACCTGATGGCGTGGGTCCCCGCCGCGGCCGACATCCGCTGACGGCCGCGCCTGAGGTCAACGCCAGCCCTAGGGCCGCGTCAGGCGGCGGTGGGTGACCCGGTGCGGCCGTGCGGCCTCGGCACCGAGGCGCTCGACCTTGTTCGCCTCGTACGCCGCGAAGTTGCCCTCGAACCAGAACCACGTCGCCGGGTCGGCGTCGTCGCCCTCCCAGGCGAGGATGTGGGTGGCGATGCGGTCCAGGAACCAGCGGTCGTGCGACGTGACGACCACGCAGCCGGGGAAGTCGAGCAGGGCGGCCTCGAGGGAGGCGAGCGTCTCCACGTCCAGGTCGTTGGTGGGCTCGTCGAGAAGCAGCATGTTCCCGCCCATCTTCAGCGTCAGTGCGAGGTTGAGCCGGTTGCGCTCGCCCCCGGAGAGCACGCCGGCCCGCTTCTGCTGGTCGGGGCCCTTGAACCCGAACGAGGCCACGTAGGCCCGCGAGTTCATCTCGAAGTTGGCGACCTTGATGTGGTCCAGCCCGTCCGAGACGACCTCCCACACCGACTTGCCCGGGTCGATGCCGCCGCGGCCCTGGTCGACGTAGGAGATCTGCACGGTCTTGCCGACCTCGAGCTCGCCGTCGTCGGGCTTCTCGTCGCCGATGATCATCCGGAACAGGGTGGTCTTGCCGACGCCGTTGGGGCCGAGCACGCCGACGATGCCGGCGCGCGGCAGCGTGAAGGACAGGTCGTGCATCAGCGGCTGGCCGTCGAACCCCTTGCCGAGCCCCTTGGCCTCGAGCACGACGTCGCCGAGCCTGGGCCCGGGCGGGACGTTGATCTCGCCGGTGTCGATCTTGCGGGCCCGGTCTGCCTCGGCCGCCAGCTCCTCGTAGCGGGCCAGGCGGGACCTGCTCTTGGCCTGTCGCGCCTTCGGGTTGGAGCGGACCCACTCCAGCTCCTTCTCCAGCATCCTGGCCCGCTTCGCGTCCTTCTGGCCCTCGATCTTGAGCCGATCCTTCTTGGTGTCCAGGTACGTCGAGTAGTTCCCCTCGTAGCCGTGGACCTTCCCGCGGTCGACCTCGGCGATCCACTCGGCCACGTTGTCCAGGAAGTACCGGTCGTGGGTGAAGGCGAGCACGGCACCCGGATACGACTTCAGGTGACCCTCCAGCCACTGCACCGACTCGGCGTCGAGGTGGTTGGTCGGCTCGTCGAGCAACAGCAGGTCGGGCTGCTGCAACAACAGCTTGCACAGCGCCACCCTGCGCCGTTCCCCACCGGACAGGGTGTCGACGATCGCCTCGGGCGGTGGGCACCGCAACGCGTCCATCGCCTGGTCGAGACGGCTGTCCAGGTCCCAGGCGTTGGCATGGTCGAGGTCGGTCTGCAGGTCGCCCATCTCGGCGAGCAGCTTGTCGTAGTCGGCGTCCGGGGCGGCGAGCTCCTCGGAGACCTCGTTGAAGCGGGTCAGCTTGGCCTTGATCTCACCGACCGCCTCCTCGACGTTGGCGAGCACGGTCGTGCCCTCGGTCAGCGGCGGCTCCTGCGCCAACATGCCGACACTGGCCTCGGGGTCGCGGACCGCGTCGCCGTTGGAGGGCTGCTCGAGGCCGGCCATGATCTTCAGCAGCGTCGACTTGCCGGTGCCGTTCGGCCCGACGACGCCGATCTTCGCGCCGTGCAGGAACGACAAGGTGACGTTGTCGAGGACCACCTTGTCGCCGTGGGCCTTGCGGACGTTGTGCAGGGTGAACACGTACTCAGCCATGGTCGGCAAGCCTACGGCCGCTTGCCGAAGGGCCGAAATCGAGAAGGGCTGCCCAGCTGCTCAGGCCACCTGGTCCTGGTCGCCCACCGGCATCGGCGCCGGCTCGACCAGGCCCCAGCGATCGACGTCGGGCAGGTCGTCGGGCTGGATGTGGATCATCTGCTTGACCTTCTCCGAGTCGTCGTCGGCCTCGGGCCGCTCGGGCTTGACGGTCTTGGTGAACAGCGAGGTGCCGCGCGCCAGGTCGTGACCGACGTACATCGCCTCCACGACGTAGGTCGTCGACGACTGGCCGTCGGCGCGTTGCCACACGTCGGTGCGCAGTCGGCCGTGCACGATCACGGGGTCGCCCTTGCGCAGCGAGTCCCGCACGTTCTCCGCCAGGGCCCGCCAGCAGGTGACCGAGAACCAGTTGGTCTCACCGTCCACCCAGTCGCCGGTCTCGCGTTTGCGGATCCGTGGCGTCGAACCGACCCGCAGGTTGGCGACGCTCCCGCGGGAGGTGTCGCGGAAGTTGACGTCATTGCCGAGCCACCCCTGGAAGGTGACGACCGCGTCGTTCATGGAGATGCTCCTGTCTGTCGGGAGTCCGCTGGGAACCAGTACGACGCAAGGCTGACGCAGACGACCCCCACCCGGGGAGCCCCGGAACGAAGTCTGTGGGTAACTGATGATCCGCACCGCCTGTGGACGATCTCCGGCCCGACTTTCCCGCGGGTCGGCACCGAATTACCCGCGGGTCGGCGGGCCAGCGGGCGAGATGGCGGGGACTACTCAGGGGCGCAGCGCGGTGGCAAGGCAGGAGCGCACCGTGCGATACGCCTCGACCTCGGCCTCGATCGGCTCGACCACCAGGGTCTCGGTGACCTCGGCGATGGCCGAGCGGAGCCGCCGGTCGACCGCTCGGGCCTTGGCCCGGGACGAGACCGCGACCAGCGCCCGGCACAGCACGCCCACCACGATGCCGACCAGCACCCCACCGACCAGCAGGATCGTGGGCAACGGGAAGCCGGCGTACGCAGGAACGTCCGGTGCCGGCCCCCTCAGGTAGCCGATGACCGCGAGGCTCGCCAGCCACAGCCCGCCGACGACCGCCGCCAGCACCAGCAGCCACTGCAGCGCCCGCACGCCCCGCCACCACAGCGGGCTGCGGGAGACGCCGAGGTCGGTGGAGCTCACCGCCCGGTCCAGGGCGTCGCCGAGGTCGGGCAACCTCGAGACCGACGCCCGGTGGACCGCGGCCGCCCACGGTGGCGACAGCTCGGCGGCGACGTCGTCGGCCACCTCACGGACCGCGGAGTCGACGCGTGCGCGTTGCACCGGGGTGGCCTCCGGCATCGACGCGCGCGACCCGGAGGTGAGCTGTCTGTCGCGGCTGCCGAGGTCCAGGTGCAGTCGCCCTAGCGGGTCCGGTCGGAGCCTGCCCAGCCAGGCAGTGACCGGCCATCCCGTCGCCTGCGCGGCACGCTTGCGAGTCGCCTTCCGCACCGCGGCCACCACCGTCGGCACGCCAGCGGCGTCGGCGAACGCGTCGACGAGCTCGCTGCTGCGCGCCCGGGCGATGTTGCCAGGCTTCGCCGAGCCGTTCACGTCCGCCATCGCGGTAGCGGACGCGTGCACGTCCGCGCGCAGCCGCGTCGACGCGGCCTTCTTGGCGGCCACCCGGGCGGCGATCTGCTTGCTGAGCGCGGGAACGCCCTCTCCGTGCTTGGCCGAGATCGCGAGCACCGGCACGTCGCCGAGCCCGTCCTCGCGCAGCAGCCGGCGCAGGTCGTCGAGCATGGACTCGCGCCGGTCGGTGTGCACGGTGTCGATGTGGTTGAGCACGACGAGCACGATCTCGGCGTGATCGGCCATCGGGTGCAGGTATCTGTCGTGGAGCACGGCGTCGGCGTACTTCTGCGGATCGAGCACCCAGACCAGCATGTCGGCCAGCGCGACGAGGCGATCCACCTCGACGTGGTGGGCGACCTCGGTGGAGTCGTGGTCGGGCAGGTCGAGCAGCACCAGCCCCTCCATGTCCGCCTGGCCGTCGCGCGTGGCGTCGAGCATCGAGTTGCGCAGCACCTGATGACGCTTGGGAACCC
>JBOHDO010000023.1:0-6762 GCA_050699415.1 Marmoricola sp. | reverse complement strand
AGAAGGCGCCCGCGAAGAAGGCGCCCGCGAAGAAGGCGGCCACGAGGAAGGCGGCCACGAGGAAGGCGGCCACGAGGAAGGCGGCCACGAGGAAGGCGGCCACGAAGAAGGCGGCCACGAAGAAGAGCTCCGCGAAGAAGAGCACGGCGAAGAAGAGCACGGCGAAGAAGAGCACGGCGAAGAAGAGCACGGCGAAGAAGGCGCCCGCCAGGAAGGCAACGGCGAAGAAGGCGCCCGCCAGGAAGTCGACGGCGAAGAAGGCGCCCGCGAAGAAGGCGCCCGCGAAGAAGAGCACCGCGAAGAAGTCGTCCCGCTCGCGGGGCACGGCGCGCGGACGCGGCCCGTCCGCCCTGGTCGTCCGCGAGGACGAGAGCCCCTGGACGCGTGAGGAGCTGGCCGAGGTACGTGGTCAGCTGCGTGCGGACATCGAGCGGCTGACCGAGGAGCTGGCCGAGGTCGAGGACGACTTCGCCGGCATGATGCGCAGCACCGGTGAGGGCGCCGGCAACGACCCCGCCGACGTCGGCTCGGCCACGTTCGAGCGCGACCAGGAGATGACCATCGCCAACAACGCCCGCGAGATGCTGGTCCAGTGCGAGCATGCCCTCGACCGGATCGCGGACGGCACCTACGGCGTCTGCGAAAACTGTGGCAACCCGATCGGGAAGCGACGCCTGATGGTCTTCCCGAGGGCGACCCTGTGCATGACCTGCAAGCAGCGCGAGGAGCGTCGCTGACCGGCGCGCGTGGCCACCGGTCGCGCCGCTGGGTCCTGTGTCTCGTCGTCGCCGGGTCGGCGCTCGCGCTCGACCAGGTCAGCAAGGCCGTCGTGGTGGCCAGGCTGAGCGGCCACGAGCCGGTGCGGCTGGTCGACGACCTGCTCCGGCTCACCGTTGCCCGCAACCCCGGCGCGGCGTTCAGCACCGCCAGCTCGTTCACGCCGGTGATCACGGTGATCGCCCTGGTTGCCGCAGTGGTCACCGTATGGTTCATCCGTCGGGTCCAGGACCGGGTCTGGGCCTGGGCCCTCGGCCTGCTCCTGGCCGGCATCCTGGGTAACCTGGGGGACCGGCTCTTCCGCGAGCCGGGGCCGTTCCAGGGCCATGTGGTGGACTTCCTGCAGCTGCCCCACTGGCCGGTGTTCAACGTCGCCGACATCTGCATCAACGTCGCCGCCCTGCTCATCGTGGTGCAGGTGGTCCGGGGGGTCGGTCTGGACGGTACGCGACACACCGGGGAGGGATGAGCATGTCGGGCGAGCGCCGTACCCTGCTGGTTCCGGACGGCCTCGCCGGTCAGCGCGTCGACGCCGGCCTGTCGAGGATGTTCGGGATCTCCCGCACCCGGGCGGCCGAGCTCGTCGCCGAGGGGCTGGTGCTGCTCGACGGTGCGACCGTGTCGAAGTCCGAACGGCTGGTGCCCGGCTCCAGCCTCGAGGTCACCATCCCGGCCCTGGTGGACCCGCTGGAGGTGGTCGCGCGGACCGTCGACGACGTCCAGATCATCCACGAGGACGAGTCGATCCTGGTCGTGGACAAGCCGGTCGGGGTCGCGGTGCACCCGTCCATGGGCTGGACCGGGCCCACGCTGGTCGGCCACCTGCGGGCCGCCGGGTTCCGGATCGCGACCAGCGGGGCATCGGAGCGCCAGGGCATCGTGCAACGCCTGGACGTGGGCACCTCAGGGGTGATGGTGGTCTGCAAGAGCGAGCACGCCTACGCGGTGCTCAAGGAGGCGTTCCGCCGGCGAACGGTGGACAAGACCTACCACGCGCTCGTGCAGGGACACCCCGACCCGTTGCGGGGGACGATCGACGCCCCGATCGGCCGGGCTCCCCGGGCGGACTGGAAGTTCGCGGTCCGCGAGGACGGCAAGCCCAGCGTGACGCACTACGAGACCCTGGAGGCGCACCGGTTCGCCAGCCTGGTCCAGGTGCACCTCGAGACCGGGCGTACCCACCAGATCCGGGTCCACATGGCAGCGCTGAAGCATCCCTGCGTGGGCGACCTGGCCTACGGCGCCGACCCGGTGCTGGCCGGCCGGCTGGGCCTGGCGCGACAGTGGCTGCACGCCGTACGGCTGGGCTTCGAGCACCCCACCACCGGGGAGTACGTGGAGTACGAGTCTGCCTACCCACCGGACCTCGCGCACGCGCTGGAGGTGATCCGTGGCAACCAGTGACTCCGAGGACCAGGTGATCCTGCGGCCGGGCGCGCCGGAGGACGCCGAGCAGCTGCGCGTGATCTACACAGCGGCCACGGAAGCGTTGCCTTGGCACCCGGACGAGCACCGCAGCGACGACGAGGTGCGCGAGTGGCTGGCCACCTGGCCGGCCGAGGCCGGCTTCGAGACCTGGGTTGCGGAGTCGAACGGGGAGACGCTCGGCTTCGCCACCCTGCGCGGCGACTGGCTGATGTTGCTGTTCGTGCACCCTCACCGGCACGCCCCCGGGGTCGGTGCCGCGCTGCTCGACCTGGTCAAGGCGACCCGGCCGGACGGGTTCGGGCTGCGGGTGTTCGAGGCGAATGCGCGGGCGCGGGACTTCTACCGCCGGCACGGCCTGGTGGAGCTCGAGCACACCGACGGCAGCGCCTACCCCGACGAGCTGCCCGACCTGCGGATGGCGTGGATGGGCGAGAACCCGCTCGCGTACCTGCGCCGCTGCATCGACGACGTCGACGCCGAGCTCGCCGTCCTCCTCGCCCGCCGGTTCGCCTACACCGCGCAGGTCCAGGCACACAAGGACCGGCACGGCAGCGGGGGGCATGCCGGCCGTGACCGTGACCGGGAGCGGGCGATCGTGGAGCGGATGTCGCGGCACGCGCCGGGCCTCGGCCCCGAACGGCTCTCCCCGATCATGGACACCGTGATCCGGGAGAGCCTGACCGCCTGGGAGAACACCACGCGCTGACCCCTGCGAGTATTCGGCCATGCAGATGCACGGCGACATCGCAGACCGCTACCGGGACTTCGCGGCCCACTGCCGCCAGGAGTCCCCCTGCCTGGAGGAGTGGTCGCTGGGCGTCGCCGGTGACCCGGTGGTGCACGCGTGGCTCGCGGAGCTGCCCCGGCTCAAGCAGCAGCCGAACCTGGTGTTCGCGGCGGCGCGGTGGCACGGCGCGGCCGCACCGGCGCCGTACGCCGAGCTGCGGCGGGTGCTGCTCGACCACGAGGACGAGGTCAAGCAGACCATCCGGGAGCGGGCGACCCAGACCAACGAGGTGCGCCGGCTGGCCACGCTGGTGCCGGTCATGGCAGCGCTGACGCAGCCGCTCGCGCTCGTCGAGGTGGGTGCCAGCGCGGGGCTGTGCCTGTTCCCCGACCGGTACGACTACGCCTGGCCGCCGCTCGGCGGGCTGTCCGGGTCGGGTGGGCCGGCGCTGACCGCGACCGTCCAGGGGAACCTGCCGGTCCCCGGGCGGCATCCGCGCATCGCCCAGCGCATCGGCGTGGACCTGCACCCGCTCGACGTGTACGACGACGGCGACGTGGCGTGGCTGGAGGTGCTGGTGTGGCCGGAACAGCAGGACCGCCGCGAGCGGCTGCGCCGGGCGGTCGCGGTGGCGCGGGCCGAGCCGCCCGACCTGCGCCGGGGCGACCTGCTGGCCCGGCTGCCGTCGCTGGTCGAGGAGGCCGGGCGCTGGGGCACGCCGCTGGTGTTCCACACCGCGGTGGCGGCGTACCTCGACCTCGACGAGCGGGAGCGGCTCCACACCATGATGGCCGACATGGTCGGGGACGGACGAGGCCACTGGTTGAGCAACGAGTCACCGCACGTGCTCCCGGCCGTCGCCGCCACCACGACCGTCGAACCGGGGCCGGACGAGTTCGTGCTGGGCCTCGACGGCCGTGCGGTGGCGCTCACGCGCGGGCACGGGCAGGGGATCCGCTGGCTGGGATGAGTGTCGGAGGTCGTGGTCATGCTGGGTTGCGGAGGGTCGCCACCGATCGCGACGACGAGTCGCTTAGGCTGACGTTCTTCCCCGAGACCAGTCCCGAGGCGTCCGCGCCGAGGGTCATCCGCCCCGCGCCCGCGAAGGAGATCGGAAGACACGATGGTGGCTGGCTCGAGCAGCGGCTCCGACGGGTTCACGCACCTGCACGTGCACACCGAGTACTCCATGCTCGACGGCGCCGCCCGGCTCGACGACCTGTTCGCGCGCACGGCCGAGCTGGGCATGGACGCCATCGCGATGACCGACCACGGCAACGTCTTCGGTGCCCACGAGTTCTGGTCGAAGGCCAAGGCGCACGACATCAAGCCGATCATCGGCCTGGAGGCGTACTTCACGCCGGACACCAGCCGGTTCGACAAGAAGCGGGTGCGCTGGAACGACGGCGGGCAGGACGACGTCTCCGGCTCCGGCGCCTACACCCACATGACACTGCTCGCCGAGAGCACCGCCGGTATGCGCAACCTGTTCCGGCTGTCCTCGCGGTCCTCCCTCGAGGGGTTCTTCTACCAGCCCCGCGCCGACCGCGAGCTGCTGGCGGAGTACGCCGACGGGCTGATCGGCACCACCGGCTGCCCGTCCGGCGAGGTGCAGACCTGGCTGCGGATCGGGGACTATGAGCGGGCGAAGGCCTCCGCCGCCCAGTTCCAGGAGATCCTCGGCCGCGACAACTACTTCCTGGAGCTGATGGACCACGGCCTGTCCATCGAGAAGCGGGTGCGGGACGGCCTGCTGCGGCTGAGCAAGGACCTGGGCATCCCACCGATCGCCACCAACGACTCCCACTACGTCCGTCGTGAGGACGCCGGCTCCCACGAGCACCTGCTGTGCGTCTCCTCCGGCAGCGTGATGTCGGACACCAAGCGGTTCAAGCTCGACGGCGACGGCTACTACCTCAAGTCGCCGGCCGAGATGCGTGCGATCTGGGACGGCACCTACGACCTGCGCGAGGCCTGCGACAACACGCTGCTGATCGCCGAGCGCTGCAACGTCGAGTTCACCGAGGGCACCGGCACCTACATGCCACGGTTCCCGGTGCCCGAGGGGGAGACCGAGGACAGCTGGTTCGTCAAGGAGGTCGACAAGGGGCTGCGCTTCCGCTACCCCGACGGCGTCCCCGACGATGCCCGGGCACGCTCCGACTACGAGACCGGCGTGATCACCCAGATGGGTTTCCCCGGCTACTTCCTGGTGGTCGCCGACTTCATCAACTGGGCCAAGGACAACGGCATCCGGGTCGGGCCCGGCCGCGGCTCCGGCGCCGGCTCGATGTGCTCCTACGCGATGCGGATCACCGACCTCGACCCGCTCAAGCACGGGCTGATCTTCGAGCGGTTCCTCAACCCCGACCGTGTCTCGATGCCCGACTTCGACATCGACTTCGACGAGCGCCGGCGCAGCGAGGTGATCCGCTACGTCACCGAGAAGTACGGCGACGACCGGGTCTCGATGATCGTCACCTACGGCACCATCAAGGCCAAGCAGGCGGTCAAGGACTCCTAGCGGATCCTCGGCTACCCGTTCGCCATGGGGGACCGGATCACCAAGGCGATGCCGGCGCCGGTGATGGGCAAGGACGTGCCGCTGGCGAACCTGTTCGACGAGAAGCACGCCCGCTACGGCGAGGGCGGGGAGTTCCGCAAGCTCTACGACGACGACGGTGACGTCAAGACCGTGGTCGACACCGCGATCGGGCTGGAGGGACTGAAGCGGCAGTGGGGGGTGCACGCGGCCGGCGTGATCATGTCGTCGGAGCCGCTGCTCGACGTCATCCCGATCATGCGGCGTCCCGCCGACGGCGTGGTCATCACGCAGTTCGACTACCCGACCTGCGAGCAGCTCGGCCTGATCAAGATGGACTTCCTCGGGCTGCGCAACCTCACCATCCTCGACGACGCGCTGGTCAACATCGAGAACAACCGCGGCGAGAAGGTCGTGCTGGAGGACGTCGGGCTGGACGACCCGACGACGTACCAGCTGCTGCAGCGCGGCGACACCCTCGGTGTCTTCCAGCTCGACGGCGGCGCGATGCGGGCGTTGCTGCGCAGCTTGCAGCCGGACTCGTTCGAGGACATCGCGGCGGTCAACGCGCTCTACCGGCCCGGCCCGATGGGGATGGACTCGCACAACAAGTACGCCCGGCGCAAGACCGGCAGGGAGCAGGTCGAGCCGATCCACCCCGAGCTCGCCGAGGCGCTGGACGAGATCCTCGGCGAGACCTACGGCCTGCTGGTCTACCAGGAGCACGTGATGGCGATCGTGCAGAAGGTCGCCGGCTACAGCCTCGGCCAGGCCGACCTGCTCCGCAAGGCGATGGGGAAGAAGAAGAAGGCCATCCTCGACGCCGAGTACAACCGGTTCCACGAGGGGATGCGGGCCAACGGCTTCTCCGACGTCGCGGTCTCCACGTTGTGGGAGACGCTGATCCCGTTCGCCGACTACGCGTTCAACAAGGCCCACGCCAAGTGCTACGGCCTGGTGGGCTACTGGACGGCGTACCTGAAGGCGAACTACCCCGCCGAGTACATGGCCGCGGTCCTCACCTCGGTCGGCGACGACAAGGACAAGTCCGCCCTCTACCTGTCCGAGTCCCGCCGGATGGGCGTCAAGGTCCTGCCGCCGGACGTCAACGCGAGCGTCGCCACCTTCGCCGCGGTCGGCGCGGACGTCAGGTTCGGCATGGCCGCGATCCGCAACGTCGGCGTGAACGTCGTCGAGGCGATCGTCGCGACCCGCAAGTCCAAGGGCGAGTTCACCAGTTTCGCCGACTTCCTCCGCAAGGTCCCCGCTGTCGTCTGCAACAAGCGCG
>JBOHDO010000022.1:0-29713 GCA_050699415.1 Marmoricola sp. | reverse complement strand
GCGACCTCGACCACATCGAGGCCTACCTGCCCAGCGACGAAGGCGGGCCACCCGGCCAGACCCGACCCGACAACCTGGCCCCGCTGTGCCGCAGGCACCACCGCTGCAAGACCTTCACCCGCTGGCGATACGGCCGGGGACAGCGAGACGGCACCTACGAATGGACCGACCCGGGCGGGCGAAGATATCTGGTCGACCCCGCCACCGGCACCACCACACCGCACACCTGATCAGCCGACATCCGGAACCCGCGCGTGGTCTCGAGACGGTTGCTGCGCAACCTCCTCGACCATCGCGGCCCACCGGCGTGCCCACAGCGCGAACCTAGTGGTTGGACTCCGTGAGGAAGACGTACTCGCGACCTGGGCGGTCGGGCGCCTCGCGCACGTCGGCGACGCGGTAGCCCGCCGCACTCAGGCTGCTTTCGACCTCGGCCCGACTGCGGAACCGCAACGTCGAGTTCGAGGCCAGCACCGCGCCGTCAGGGAACCGAGACGTACCACCGAATGACACGAACGGCAGCGCGACCTCGACGAACTCGCGGCGCTCCTCCACCAGGCCCACCCCGGGCACCTCGCGCACGACGGGCTTCGTGTCGGCCGCCCACTCCTCCCAGGCGCGGTACTCGGGTCTGCGCGTCTCGAAGACCAGATGACCGCCCGGCCGGAGCGCGGCCCGGATCGCTCGTAGCGTCTCGGCCCACTCGTCGTCGTCGAGGAAGACCTGGGCCACGTTGCCGGTCATCACCGCCGCGTCGGCGCCCAGCGCGGGCAGGTCCGTCGGGTAGCCCTCGATCCAGCGCACCAGGTCCGCACCGGGCTTGGCGCGGGCCACCGCGAGCGAGGCCGCAGCCGGATCCAGGCCGGTGACCTCGACGCCGTCGGCTGCGAGCAGCACGGCCAGAGAGCCGGTCCCGCAGCCGACGTCCAGCACCCGTCTTGCGCCGAGCTCGGCGAGGATCCCGCAATAGACATGGAGGTCGGATCGGTCGTCGTCGAAGGCGTCGTAGAGCGGCGCCAGCCGCGAGTCGGCGAAGGCCGCGTCGGGTGGTCGCCGGTTCATCCGAGCTCACCGAGGAACGACGCGTCTGCCCGCAGTGCCAGGGTGAGCTCGTCGCGGAGCTCGGACATGGCCGAGAGGCTAGGCACGGCGGACGAGGGAGTCGAACGGTTTTCCGCTCAACCGCGCAGCCGCAGCCCGCGCGAGGTAGCCACGAACCCCACCCCCTCGAGCAGCTGGCGCACCGCCTCGGCGGACTGGGCCAGTACGCCGACCCCGTCGACCTTCTCCAGGGTCAGTGAGTCCAGGGCGCCGCGACGGACCGCCTCGGCCAGCGACCGCAGGCCGGTCTCCAGCGCCTCGTCGGAGACCCAAGTGAGCATCGTCCGGCCACCCCGCTCGACGTACAGGCCCAACGCCCCGTCGACGAGCACCACCAGCGCGCCGGCCTTGCGGCCCGGCCGATGGCCGCCGGTCGACTCGGGCCAGGGCAGCGCCGCGCCGTACGGGTTCGCCGGGTCGGTCGCAGCCAGGGTCAGCGTGGTGCCGGGGGATCCCGTCTCGGCCGTGGGCTGGGCCCGCAACCGGTCCACCGCTCCCGCCGTCCCGAACTGGGCCGCACCGAGCCCGTCGACGAAGTAGCCGCGCCGGCAGCGACCGGATTCCTCGAACGCCGCGAGCACCTTGTACGTCGCGGCGAAGCCGCCGGGCGCCCGCTCGCTGGTCACCGCGCCGCGGGTCACCACGCCGTGCCGCTCCAGCAGCGCCTCGGCCACGGCGTGGGCACGCCGGGTGGGGTCGGTCTCCACCCCGGGCAGCAGGAACCACCGGCCCGCAGCCTCGGGCGGGCCGGACCGACGTACCCCCGGTGGCCGGCCCGGGCGGCCGTGCCGGGCCCGGGGTGGCGCACGTCGTGGCCGGTGCGCACCCGCACCGGTCCGGGTCAGGGCGCGCAGCGGGGCGAGCGTGTCGTTGCCGACCCGCCCGGACCAGACCAGCTCCCACAGCGCGGTCAGGTCCCAGTCGGGGGCGAAGAAGAACGCGCCGCCACCGGACAGGGCTGCCAGGATGCGCTCGTGCTCGGGCCCCGGCTCGAGGTCCGTGCGGTCGGGCAGCGTCAGCGGCGCTGACTCGGCCGGGTGCAGCGAGACCCAGCCGTCGGCACCGGGCAGGGCACCGTGCCCGGCCCACAGCACCTCGCCGGTCGCGGTCAGCTCGTCGAGCATCGCCGGCTGGTAGTCGCGGACCCGGGCGGGCAGGACCAGCGACTCCCACGCACTGGCCGGCACCGCGCAGCCGGCCAGCTGCTCCACCACGGCGACCACGCCGTCGATCCCTCGCAGCCCCCGGGCACGACCGGGTCCGGTCGCCACGTGCTGCCACGCCGGCAGGAACCGGGCCAGGGCACGGGGCTCGATCGGCTCCACCTCGTGGCGCAGCTTTGCCAGCGACCGGCGCCGCAGCCGGCGCAGGACCTCGGCGTCGCACCACTCGGTGCCCGTCCCGGTGGGCCGGAACTCGCCGTCCAGCACCCGGCCCTGCGCCGCGAGCCGCACCAGGGTCTGGTGCACCACGGCGACCCCGAGGCCGAGCCGCTGCGCGCACTCGGACGCCGCGAACGGGCCGTGGGTGCGGGCGAAGCGGCCGACCAGGTCGCCCAGCGGGTCCGGCACCGGCTCGGCGAACACCTCCGGCGTGCCGGGCGGCAGCGGGACGCCGAGGCCGTCGCGCAGCCGCGCCACGTCCTCGACCACGGCCCAGCGCGCCCGGCCGGCCACGCGGACCTCCACCACCCGGCGGGCATCCGACAGCTCCACCAGGGCGTCCCGTACGTCGAACCACGCCCGTGCGGCCAGCTCGTCGGGGTCGAGCGGCCCCACCAGCCGCAGCACGTCGACCAGCCCCTCGGCGTCCCGGGCGCGCCGGTCCGGCGCGAGTCGCTGCAGCTCCGCCTCCACCTCGGCCAGCACGTCGGGGTCGAGCAGCTCGCGCAGCTCCGCCCGGCCGAGCAGCTCGGCCAGCAGCCCCTGGTCCAGGGAGAGTGCGGCGGCGCGCCGCTCCGCGATCGGGGAGTCCCCCTCGTACATGAACGCCGCCACGTAGCCGAACAGCAGCGACTGCGCGAAGGGCGAGGGCCGTGGCGTTGCCACGTCGACCAGCTCCACCCGCCGCTCGGCGATACGGCGCTGCAGCGCCACCAGCGCCGGCACGTCGTAGACGTCCTGCAGCACCTCGCGGATCGTCTCGAGCACGATCGGGAAGCTCGGGTAGCGCGCGGCGACCTCCAGCAGCTGGGCGCTGCGCTGCCGCTGCTGCCACAGCGGCGACCGGCGCCCCGGGTCGCGCCGCGGCAGCAGCAGCGCCCGGGCCGCGCACTCGCGGAAGCGTGCGGCGAACAGCGCCGAGCCGCCGATCTCGGTGGTGACCAGCTCGTCGACCTCGTCGGGCTCGAAGGCGACCAGCTCCGCACCGGGCGGGTCCTGGTCGGTCTCGGGAATGCGCAGCACGATGCCGTCGTCGGAAGCCATAGCCTGCGCCGCTGTGCCCCCGGAGCCGTACCGCTCCCGCAGCCGCGCGTTGATCGCGAGCGCCCAGGGCGCGTGCACCGGGGTGCCGTACGGCGAGTGAACCACCAGCCGCCAGTCGCCGAGCTCGTCGCGGAACCGCTCCACCACCAGTTGCCGGTCGTGCGGCACCACCCGGGTCGCCTCGCGCTGCTCCTCCAGCAGCCCCGCCAGGTTGTCGGCGGCCCACGCGTCCAGGCCTGCTCCGCGGGCCCGCGCGACCGCATCGGCGCGGGACATGGCGCCCAGCTCCCGGGTGAAGCCGCCGATCGCCTCGCCCAGCTCGGCGGGCCGGCCGACCGTGTCGCCGACCCAGAACGGCAGCCGGCCCGGCTGGCCCGGCGCCGGGGAGACCAGCACCCGGTCGTGGGTGATGTCCTCGATGCGCCAGCTCGTGGTGCCCAGCGTGAACACGTCGCCGACCCGCGACTCGTAGACCATCTCCTCGTCGAGCTCGCCGACCCGCCGCCCCGGCCCGCTGTGCCCGATCCCTTGGCCTGCGACCAGGAAGACGCCGAACAGCCCGCGGTCGGGGATGGTGCCGCCGCTGGTCACCGCCAGCCGCTGGGCGCCCGGTCGGGCCGAGACCTCTCCGGCGACACGGTCCCACACGATGCGGGGCCGCAGCTCGGCGAACTCGTCGGACGGGTAGCGGCCGGCCAGCAGGTCGAGCACCGCGTCGAACGCGCTGCGGGGGAGCGCGGTGAACGACGCCGCACGCCGTACGACGGCGAACAGCCGGTCGACGTCCCAGCCCTCCGTCGCGGTGGCCGCGACCACCTGCTGGGCGAGCACGTCGAGCGGGTTGACCGGCACCCGCAGTGCCTCGATCGCACCCGACCGCATCCGCTCCACCGACACCGCCGTGGGCACCAGGTCGCCACGGTGCTTGGGGAACAGCACCCCCCGGGAGGTCTCGCCGACCTGGTGCCCCGAGCGGCCCACCCGTTGCAGTGCGCTGGCCACCGACGGCGGCGCCTCGACCTGCACCACCAGGTCGACCGCGCCCATGTCGATGCCGAGCTCGAGGCTGCTGGTCGCGACCACGCAGGGGAGCCGGCCGCGCTTCAGGTCGTCCTCGATGACTGCGCGCTGCTCCTTCGACACCGACCCGTGGTGTGCGCGGGCGACCACCCCCGCGGCGCCGGACGACTGGCCCGACTGCGCCATCACCTGTGCCGGTGGCCCCTGCCCCGCCTCCCCGGCGTCGTCGTCCTGGCCGGCCCGCTCGGCTGCCAGCTCGTTGAGCCGGGCGGTGAGGCGCTCGGCGAGCCTGCGGGAGTTGGCGAACACGATGGTGGAGCGGTGTTGCTCCACGAGATCCAGCACCCGCTCCTCGACGTGCGGCCAGATCGAGCCGGTGCGGCCGCTCTCGGCCTGCGGGTCGTCGAGCTCGGTCATGTCCGCGACCGGGACCACGACCCGCAGGTCCCACTGCTTCTCGGCGTCGGGGGCGACCACCTCTACCGGCGCGGTGCCGCCGACGAAGCGGGCGACCTCCTCGACCGGCCGCACGGTCGCGGAGAGCCCGATCCGCTGGGCGGGGCGATCCAGCAGCTCGTCCAGCCGCTCCAGGGAGAGGGCCAGGTGGGCACCCCGCTTGCTGCCGGCCACCGCGTGCACCTCGTCGAGGACCACGGTCTCCACGCCGCGCAGCGACTCCCGCGCCTGGGAGGTGAGCATCAGGTAGAGCGACTCCGGGGTTGTGATCAGGATGTCGGGCGGCCGGTTGCCCATCCGGCGCCGCTCGGCCGCGCTGGTGTCCCCGGAGCGCACCCCCACGGTGACCTCGGGCAGGTCCGCGCCCAGACGCTCGGCGGTGTGCCGGATGCCCGTCAGCGGCGCCCGCAGGTTGCGCTCGACGTCGACCGCGAGCGCCTTGAGCGGCGAGACGTAGAGCACCCGGCAGCGGCGCTGCCGGTCCGCCGCCGGGCCCTCGTCGAACAGCCGGTCCAGGGCCCACAGGAACGCCGCCAGCGTCTTCCCGGACCCGGTGGGGGCCACCACCAGGGAGTGCCGGCCGCTGCTGACCGACTCCCATGCACCCGACTGGGCAGGAGTGGGTACGGAGAAGACAGAGGTGAACCACTCGCGAGTGGGCGCACTGAACCGGGTCAGGGCGCTCGGCGGCTGCTGACGAGGACTCACCGGTCCATCCTGACCCACGGCACCGACGCAAAAAGGGGAAGGTTCCCAGCTCCGGAGACGTTAGGTTTCTCAGAAGCGAACAGGAGGGCGCGCATGCGGGTCCTGGGGGCGGTGGCGCTGGTGACCGGCGCCTCGTCGGGAGTCGGCCGTGCGGTGGCGATGGCCCTCGCCGAGGCCGGCGCCGAGCTGGTGCTGCACGGCCGCGACCGGGCCCGGCTCGCCGAGGTCGCCGACTGCACCGGCGGCGTACCGCTGCTGGCGGACCTGTCCTCGGCCGACGGGGTCGAGCAGCTGGCCGAGCGTGCCCTCGCCCTGCGCGGCCGCCTCGACGTGCTGGTCGCCTCCGCCGGACAGGGCTGGGCCGGGCCGTTCACCGACATGGACTCGACCGACCTCGACGCCCTGGTGGGGCTGAACCTGCTGGCCCCGATGCGGCTCACCCGAGTACTGCTGCCCGGGATGCTCGAGCGCGGCCACGGCCATCTCGCCCTGGTCGGGTCCGTCGCCGGCCGCACCGGCGTCGCCGGCGAGGCGGTGTACGCCGCCAGCAAGGCCGGCCTGGACGGCTTCGCCGAGAGCCTGCGGCTGGAGCTGTCCGGGAGCGGGGTGTCGGTCAGCCTGACCCTGCCCGGTGCCGTGGACACCCCCTTCTTCGCCAACCGGGGCCGTCCCTACGACCGGACCGTGCCGAAGCCGGTGCCGGCCGACGTTGTCGCGGCTGCGGTGCTGGACGCGGTCCGGCGCGACCGGGCCGAGGTCTGGACACCCGGGTGGCTGCGGGTCGCGTCCGCGGTCCGCGCCGTTGCCCCGGGCGCCTACCGGCGACTGTCCGCCCGGTACGGCGAGCCGGTGCGCTCCCGTGCGGAGGTCCCCCGATGACCTCGCTCGTCGTTGCCACCCTGTTCGGGCTGCTGGCCTCGTTCCTGTTCGCGCTGGCGGCGTACCTGCAGCAGAAGGCGGCCCGGGAGACCCACCCGCACGGCCACACCATCCTCGACGGCGCGGTCGCGCTGATGGCGACCCTGCTGCGGCACAAGGTCTGGCTGCTCGGCTGGGCGGTCAACATCGTCGGCTTCGGCGCCCAGGCGGTCGGCCTGCACCTGGGCTCGGTGGCCGCGGTGCAGCCGCTGCTGGCCACCCAGCTGTTGTTCGCGCTGCCGATGTCCTCGCTGGAGAACAAGCGCTGGCCGCGGCTGCGCGACTGGGGATCCGCGCTGGCCATCTGCGCCGGTCTGGTGATCCTGCTGATCGTGGTCCACGCCACCCCGCTGCAGGGTAATGCCGACCGCACCGGGATCCTGATCGCGGCCGCCGCGGTCTTGGTGACCATCGCGATCCTGGTGCCGGTGTCCCTGCGGGTCAGCCGCCGGCTGATGGCCGTGGTCAGCGCCGCGTGCGCCGGCCTCTGCTTCGCGATGACAGCGGTGTTCCTCACGCTCACCGGCAACGACCTGGTCAACCACGGCATCCTCTACACCGCCACCGACTGGGTCGGCTACGCGCTCGCCGCCTCCACGCTGCTCGGCCTGGTTCTCGAGCAGATCGCCTTCGCCAACGGCCCGTTGCCCTGGGCCGTGGCCACCAAGGAGTCGGTGAACCCGATCGCCAGCTACGCCGTCGGCGTGCTGGTGTTCCCGGTCTCGCTGGCCGCCTCGACGGGCACGCTCGCCGGCATCGCCGGGGCCGGAGCCCTGCTCGTCGTGGGCGCGATCGGGCTCGCGGAGTCCCCCTCCTCCGAGCTGTGGCGGCAGCGTGACGAGGCCCTTCCCGACGGCACCGAGGGCCGCAGCGGGGGCGGCGAGGGGCACGCGACCGCCCCCGCGCACTGAGGGGGTGTCGATGGCCCGGACACGTGTCGCACCCGGCGTACCGCAGGACCCGCTGTGCTATGACGAGAAGGTGCCGCAGGACCGTTCCTCCCGACCGATCGTGCTCTGGCGACAGGTCGCCATCGGTCTCGGACTCTTCGGCGTCTACCTGGCCGTCGACGCCTGGGGGGTGCTCGACCACGCCGCCCGGAGCGCCGCGGCCGACGCCCACGGACGCGCGATCTTCGCGCTCGAGCAGAGCCTGCACATCGACGTCGAGCACGCGCTGAACAACTGGCTGGTCCCGCACCCGCTGCTGACCACGCTGGCCAACTACGAGTACGCCTGGACCTACATCGTCAGCGCGCTGTTGCTGCTGGTGTGGACCTGGTTCCGCCGTCCCGACCTGTGGCGCAGCACCCGCGACTCCTTCGTGGTGCTCAACCTGGTCGCGATGGCGTGCTTCGCCTTCTTCCCGGTCACGCCGCCGCGGATGCTGCTCGGGCTCGGCTTCGTCGACACCGTCACCCACGGCGGCACGGTCGGGTCCTGGGGCTGGGGCGTGGTCAACGCGGCCAACCAGATGGCCGCGATGCCGTCGCTGCACGTGGGGTGGGCGCTGTGGGTCAGCGTGGTGCTCGCCCGGATCACCGCCCGCCGTGCCGTGCAGGCCTTCAGCGCCCTGCACGTGGTGGTGACGCTGCTGGTGGTCATGGCCACTGCCAACCACTACCTGCTCGACGCGGTCGCCGTGCTGATCCCCGTCGCGATCGGCGAGACGTACGTCGCGTGGCGCTATGGGGCCGGGTCCGGGGGAGCCGTGGTCCCGTCCTGCGACGCGTTCTTCCTGCACGTGGAGGACACCGGCGCGGCCCAGCACGTCGGCGGCCTGGTGATCCTCGAGCCGGCGGACCGGCAGCCAACCCTCGAGGAGCTCCGCGAGCTGGTCCGCGGCGAGCTGGCCGGCCTGCCCCGGTTCCGGCAACGGCTGGCCCCGGGGTCCCGCTGGCGGCGACCCCGGTGGGTCGAGGACCCCGACCTCGACCTGGACTGGCACGTCACCGAGCGCCGGTCCCACGACGGCATGCGAGGCCTGCACCGGATCGTGGCCGACCTCGCGGAGGAGCCGATGCCGCGCGACCGCCCGCTGTGGCGGGTGCTGCACGTCCGCGACGTCGCCCCGGACACCTCGGCGATGCTGTTCCTGGCGCACCACTCCATCTCCGACGGCATCGGCACCATCCTGCAGTCGCTGCACCTGTTCCGCCCCCGGGTGTCGCTGCCTGCCCCCGACGGCACGGGTCCCGGCCCGCTGCAGCGCGCGGCCGCCGTCGGGCTCGGACTGGCACAGCTGGCCATGGACGGCGGCGCCGGCCGGCTCCCGACCGGCTCGCTGCGGCGACAGTTCGGCGTGGTCGAGGTCGACCTGGACGCCGTACGACGGGCGGCGAGCGAGCGCGGCGCCAGGGTCACCGACCTGGTGCTGGCGCTGACCGCCGACGCCGTCCATGCGACCGCGCCCGAGGCGGTCGCGCACCTCGGCGGCCGGCTTCGCTGCTCGGTGCCGTTGATGGTGCGTACCCCGGACAGCAGCGTGGAGGGCAACGCCACCGCCGCGGTGATGGTCGACGTCCCCGTCGATGGCCGCCCCCTCGACGACCTGCTCGCCGACATCGGCCGGCGGCTGCGTCGGCCCACGCGCGCGCTGGCCTCCCGCTTCGTGATGGCGACCGGGTTGCGGCTGCTGCCCGAGCCCCTGGTCGGCTGGTTCGCCCGCACGGTCTACGGCCCCCGGTTCCTGCACGCGGTGGTCTCCAACATGCCCGGGCCGACCCCGCAGCTGACCCACCTGGGCGTGCCCCTGCACCGGGTCTACCCGATCCTGCCCGTCGCGCCGGGCGCGATGCTCTCGCTGGGTGCGATCAGCTGGACCGGGGTGCTGGGCATCGGCCTGGCCACCGACCCGGTCCTGCTCGACGTGGACCGGCTGGCCCGGTACCTCGATGCGAGCCTGGCGTCGCTGACCGGCCAGGGCCCCGCATCCGACGGCGGGCCGGAGGCGGTGCGCCCGGAGCGCTCAGTCCGTCGCCCACTGCAGGGCGAGGAACAGCCGAGCGCGTGAGGCGGGGTCGTCCAGGGCGTCCCCGAAGACCTCGTGCAGCTGACCCAGCCGGTAGCGGACCGTCTGCGGGTGGATGCTGAGCTCCTCGGCCATCCGGTGCCGGTCGCCCTGATGCCGCAGCCAGCAGGACAGCGTCTCCTCGAGGCGGTGGTGGGTGCCCTCGGGCAGCTCGTCGAGCGGGGCGAGCACGTTGCGGCGCAACGCCTCGGTGAGCTGCTGGTCCTGCCAGACGATGATGGTGTCGAGGTGCTCCTCGGCGAACACCGGGTCACCGCGGAGGAAGCCGTCGCGGCGCAGCCGTGCCGCCACCTGGGCCACCTCGGTGCTGCGGGGCAGGTGCGCGGGCTCCACGCCGTACCCCACCACGGCGTTGGCGCCCTGCAGGTCGCGGGCGAGCTGGGTGCGCCGGCCCGGCCCGGTCGGGTCGGGCACGATCACGCCGTACAGGCCGCGCTCGCGGACCGGCAGGCACGCGGAGTCGAGCCGGTCCAGCACCATGCGGGCCGCCTCGTCGTCGGGGTCGACCAGGACCACCGCCGCCCGGCTCGGCATCCGCCATCCCGCGCGGGTGGCGGCAGCGGACACCGCCTCGGCGCCGGCCCGGCCCGAGAGCAGCAGCGCCGCCAGCTCGTCGCGGTTGCGCTCGCGTGCACGGGCGTCGTCGATCTGCTCCAGCAGGTAGCCGTGGGCGGCCGCGAACGAGAGCTGGTTGACGAAGACGAACACCGCGTCGGCCAGCGCCGCCAGCGAGTTCGGGGTCAGGCCCAGCTCCAGCGCCGTGGCCGAGACGTGCCGCCACGCGACCCGGGAGCCGAACTGGAAGGCGGTCAGCAGCCGGGTCAGGTCGCTGCCGACCTGCATCTGCTGCCGGCCGATCTGCTCGAAGACCAGCCGCACCGTCTCGTCACCCGGCCGGGGCCCCGACGCCGGCTCCGGCCGCCCGACGTCGGACATCTCGACCAGGCGATGGACGAACAGCGCGGCGGCCTCGCGTACGCCGCCGGTGTCTGCCTCGAGGAAGTCGGCGTACTCCGGCCAGCGCTCGCCCAGCCCCTCACGGACCTCGTCGAGCAGCTCGGGCACCCGGGCCAGCAGGGCCGTCTCGAGGTCGCCCGACGGTGCGCCGGCCAGGTTCTGGCTCATGGACCGATCGTGCCCCGATTGTGCGAATGTGACAAATATCGGCCGTGAGAATGTGGTCAGGCGGTGCAGACTCCACCCTCAGCTAAGAACCACCATGGGATTCGTGGGCATCGAGGGAGTCGGCGCTCGACTCGGGGAGGGAGCCCACGGGGATGTGGTCCCGACCGCGCCCACAGCCACGGCGCTGCGGGCCCGGGAACGGGCCGAGAACTTCCCCGTGGCGCTCGGCATCCTGCCCCGGCGCGAGCGCCAGGAGCTGCACGCGGCGTACGCGTTCGCGCGCACCGTCGACGAGCTCGGCGACAGCTTTGCGGGAGACCGTGCCGCGCAGCTGCACCGTGTCGACGATGCGCTGGACCGCGCGTGGGTGGGCCGGCCCACCGGGGACCCGGTGGTCGACCGGCTGCACCACACCGGGCTGACCTCGCTTCCGGTGCAGCCCTTCCACGACCTGGTGCAGGCCAACCTGCAGGACCAGGAGGTCTCCCGCTATGCCACCTACGCCGACCTGCTCGGCTACTGCCGGCTCTCGGCCGACCCCGTGGGGCGGATCGTGCTCGGCGTCTTCGGGTGCACCGACCCCGCCACGGTGGAGCTGTCGGACCGGGTCTGCACGGCGCTGCAGTTGCTGGAGCACTGGCAGGACGTCGGCGAGGATCGCCGCGCCGGCCGCGTCTACCTGCCACAGCAGGACCTGGCCGCGCACCGGGTCGGGGAGTCCGAGCTCGACCGGGGCGCCGCCAGCCCGGCACTGTGCGGGTTGATGCGGTTCGAGATCGACGGCGCCGCCGACCTGCTTGCCTCCGGAGCGCCGGTCGTGGGCCGGCTGCACGGCTGGGCGCGGCTGTGCGTTGCCGGGTTCGTCGCCGGCGGCCAGGCCACGGTCGCCGCGCTGCGACGTACCGGCGGCGACGTGCTCGGCCGCCCGTCGCGGCCCTCGAGGCCGGGCACCGCGGTCCGGCTGGTCCGGCTGGCCGGGTGGCCGGGAAGGGGAGAGCGGTGACCACCCTGGACCAGGCCCACGACAGGTGTGCGGAGATCACCCGCACCGAGGCCCGCAACTTCCACTACGGCATCCGGCTGCTGCCGCCGGCCAAGCGGAAGGCCCTGTGTGCGCTGTACGCACTGGCCCGCCGGATCGACGACATCGGCGACGGCGACCTCCCGCGGGCCGAGAAGGCGAACGCCCTGGCCGAGGTGCGCAAGGACCTGGGCCGCCTCGACGGCGCCGACGACCCCGTCCTGCTCGCCGTCGCCGACGCGGCCCGGCGCTACCCGGTGCCCCTGGCGGCCTTCGAGGAGCTGGTCGACGGGGTCGAGATGGACCTCGACGAGGTCCGCATCGCGGACTTCGACGAGCTGGTCCACTACTGCCGGTGCGTGGCTGGCTCGGTCGGCCGGCTGTGCCTGTCGATCTTCGGCAGCGACCCGGCGGTGTCCGCGGACCGGGCGAGCATGTATGCCGACCAGCTGGGCATCGCGCTGCAGCAGACCAACATCCTGCGCGACGTCCGCGAGGACCTCGGCAACGGCCGGGTGTACCTGCCCGCCGACGAGCTGGAGCGGTTCGGCGTCGAGCTGCGCACCGACGACGACGGCGTACTCGTGGACCCGCAGGGCCGGCTGGCCGGCTACCTGCGGTACGCCGCGACCCGCGCCGAGGACTGGTACGGCCTCGGGCTGCGGCTGGTGCCGCACCTGGACCGGCGCAGCGCCGCCTCCTGCCGGGCGATGGCCGGGATCTACCACCACCTGCTCACCCGGGTCCGCGCGAACCCGGTGCTGGTCTACGACCGGCGGCTCTCGCTCGGTGCCGGCGAGAAGGTGCGGGTGGCGATGACGTCGCTGGCCGCCGGGTCGAGGGGGCTGACATGACCCGCTCGGTCGCCGTCGTCGGTGGTGGGCTCGCCGGGATCACCACCGCGCTGGGCTGCACGGACGCCGGCTGCGCGGTCACGCTGTACGAGTCCCGCCCCCGGCTGGGCGGGCTGACCCACTCGTTCTCGCGGTCCGGACTGTGGGTCGACAACGGCCAGCACGTGTTCCTGCGCTGCTGCACCTCCTACCTCCGGCTGCTGGACCGGCTCGGCGTGGCCGACCGGGTGCACCTGCAGCACCGGCTCGACGTACCGGTCCGCAGCGGTCGGCATCCCGGCACCGCACGGCTGCGCCGCTCGAACCTGCCGACCCTGCCCGCACCGCTGCACCTGGGCGGCTCGCTGGCCCGCTACGGCTGGCTCAGCCCGCGTGCCCGGCTCGGCGTGATGCGTGCCGCGCTGGCGTTGGGCCGGGTGGACCGCGACCTCGCCGAGACCGACCGGACCGGCTTCGGTTCCTGGCTGGCCGGGCACGGCCAGGATGCCCGGGCGGTCGAGGCGGTGTGGGACCTGATCGGCGTGGCCACGCTCAACGCCCGCGCGGCGGACGCCTCGCTGGCGCTGGCCGCGACCGTGTTCCAGCTCGGCCTGCTCGAGGACGCCGACGCGGCCGACATCGGCTGGTCGCTGGTCCCGCTGCAGCAACTGCACGGCGACGCCGCCGAGGCCGCGCTGGCCGCGGCCGGCGTGACCGTACGAGCCCGCTCCCGGGTCACCGACCTGGAGCCGTCCTCCGGCGGCTGGGCCCTGCACGCCGCCGGGCGCACCGGCACCGGGTCGGCTGTGTCCGACCGGTACGACGACGTCGTGCTGGCCTGCCCGCCGGAGGTGACCGAGGCGCTGCTCCCGGCCGAGGCGGTCGACCGGCCGGCCGGCTGGTCACAGCGGCTGGGCAGCTCGCCGATCGTCAACGTGCACCTGGTCTTCGACCGCCGGGTGCTGCACGAGCCGTTCGTGGCGGCCGTCGACAGCCCGCTGCAGTGGGTCTTCGACCGCACCGTGCAGGCGGGCCTGGACCCGGCCACGGGCCAGTACCTCGCCCTGTCGCTCTCGGCCGCCGACGACCTGGTGGACCTGCCCGTCGCCCGGCTGCGCGCCTGGGTGCTGCCGCACCTGCACCGTCTGCTCCCGGCCACGGCCCGGGCCGGGCTGCGGGAGTTCTTCGTGACCCGTGAGCCGCGCGCCACGTTCCGGCCCGCCCCGGGCAGCCGGCGGGACCGTCCCGCCACCACCACCGGCGTGCCCGGCCTGCACCTGGCCGGCGCGTGGACCGACACCGGGTGGCCGGCCACCATGGAGGGCGCCGTACGCAGCGGCCAGGCCGCGGCGACCTCCGTGCTGGACACCCCGATCCGCACGCCCCGGCTCCAGGAGGTTCCGGCATGACCGCACCCGTGACCACGAACGTCGCAACCGGGATCCTCACCCGCGGCCGCGATCTCTTCGCCCCGGCGCTGCACGCGGCGGTCGACCGGCTCGACGAGCACACCCGGCTGGTCACCAGCTACCACCTCGGCTGGTGCGACGCCGAGGGCCGGCCGGTGGAGTCCAACCCCGGCAAGGCGGTGCGGCCCGGCCTGGTGCTGCTCGCCAGCGAGGCGGTGTGCGGCTCACCCGGGCCCGGCGTCCCCGGCGCGGTCGCCGCGGAGCTGGTGCACAACTTCTCCCTGGTCCACGACGACCTGATGGACCGCGACACCGAGCGCCGCCACCGGCCCACCGTCTGGTCGGTCTGGGGCGAGGCCACCGCGGTCCTGGTCGGCGACGCGATGGCCTCCCTGGCCCACGAGGTGCTCAGCGAGACCGAGTCGCCGTACGCGCAACGGGCCGCGCGGGCGCTGGACCTCGCGGTCCGCGAGCTGATCCGCGGGCAGGTGCTCGACGTGGCCTTCGAGCGACGCAACGACGTCCGGCTCGCCGAGTGCCTCGACATGGCGGCGGGAAAGACCGGGGCACTGCTGGCGGTGAGCGCCGAGCTGGGCGCGATCCTGGCCGGTGCGGCCGAACCCGTGGCCGCGGCGTACCGGCGCTACGGCGCCGAGCTCGGCCTGGCCTTCCAGCTGGTCGACGACCTGCTCGGCATCTGGGGCTGGCCCGAGCGCACCGGCAAGCCGGTCTACTCCGACCTGCGCGCCCGCAAGAAGACCATGCCGGTGGTCTGGTCGATCGAGTACGGCGGCCTCGCTGGCAAGGAGCTCGCCCGGTGGCTGGAGGACCCCCGGGAGCACGGCGAGCCCGAGCTCGAGGACGCCGCCGACCTGGTCGAGCGCGCCGGCGGGCGGCAGTGGGCAACCGACGAGGCCCGCGCCCGGGTGGCAAGCGCCCACCTGGCCCTCCAGGACGTCGACATCGACCCCATCCGTCGCGAGCAGCTCGAGGCGCTCGCCCGATTCGTGATCGAGAGGGACCTTTGAGAACCCCACGCCAGCACGTGCTCCGCACCCGTCGGGTCGCCAACCCATGCGGAGGACTCACGTGACGACACAGGAGCTCACCACCGCCGCACCCGGCGAGGCCGCCCCCGAGGACGTGCAGGCATGCCTGGACGCCGCCGTCGCCCAGCTGCGCTCGTTGCAGCACGACGAGGGCTGGTGGAAGGGCAACCTGGCCACCAACGTGACCATGGACGCCGAGGACCTGATGCTGCGTCACTTCCTCGGCATCGCGACCGGAGAGACCGACGAGCAGACCACCCGGTGGATCCGCTCGCAGCAGGCCGCGGACGGCTCGTGGAACACCTTCGCCGACGGCCCCGGCGAGCTGTCGACCACCGTCGAGGCCTGGGTCGCGCTGCGGATGGCCGGTGACGACCCGGCTGCGGAGCACATGCAGCGGGCCGCGGGATTCGTCCGCGATGCCGGCGGCGTCGAGCGCGCCCGGGTGTTCACGCACATGTGGCTGGCGCTGTTCGGGCTGTGGTCGTGGGACGACTGCCCCGACCTGCCGCCGGAGCTGGTGTTCTTCCCGACGTGGGCGCCGCTGAACATCTACGACTGGGGATGCTGGGCCCGCCAGACGATCGTGCCGCTGACGATCGTCAGCGCGAAGCGCCCGGTCCGGCCGGTCGACATCGACATCGCGCCGCTGCGCACCGGTGCCGCCCCGGAGCCGCGGCGGCCGCTGACCACCCTCGCCGGGGTCTTCCAGCGGCTCGACGTGGTCCTCAACGCCTACACCCGGCAGCGGTTCCAGCCACTGCGCGGCCTCGCGACGCGTCGTGCGGTCGAGTGGATCGTGGCCCGGCAGGAGGCGGACGGCGGGTGGGGCGGCATCCAGCCGCCGTGGGTGTACTCGCTGATCGCGCTGCACCTGATGGGCTACCCGCTCGACCACCCGGTGATGAGGGCAGGCATCGAGGGCCTCGAGGGCTTCACGGTCCACGAGGAGACTCCGGACGGCCCGGTCCGGTGGCTGGAGGCCTGCCAGTCCCCGGTCTGGGACACCGGGCTCGCGGTCGCGGCACTGCTGGACGCCGGCGTACCCGGGGACGACCCGGATGTCGTCAGGGCCACCGACTGGCTGCTCGACAAGCAGATCGCCGCCGACGGTGACTGGCAGGTACGCCGGCCCGGCCTGCCCAGTGGTGGCTGGGCCTTCGAGTTCGCCAACGACACCTACCCCGACACCGACGACACCGCCGAGATCGTGCTGGCTCTGCGCCGGGTCCGCCACCCCGACCAGACCCCACTCGACGTGGCGCTGGACCGGGCGGTGTCGTGGCTGACCGGCATGCAGTCGCGCGACGGCGGCTGGGGCGCCTTCGACGCCGACAACACCCGGCCGTTCGCAGAGAAGCTGCCGTTCTGCGACTTCGGCGCGGTGATCGACCCACCCTCCGCGGACGTCACGGCCCACGTGGTCGAGATGCTCGCAGCCGAGGGCAGTGCCGATGCGGAGCCCTGCCTGCGCGGGGTGCTCTGGCTGCGGGAGGCGCAGGAGCCCGACGGGTCGTGGTACGGACGGTGGGGTGCCAACCACGTCTACGGCACCGGCGCCGTGGTCCCCGCGCTGGTCGCCGCCGGGACCGATCCCGCCGACCCCTGCATCCGGGCGGCGGTGGGCTGGCTGGAGGACCACCAGAACCACGACGGCGGCTGGGGTGAGGACCTGCGCTCGTACGTCGACCCGACCTGGGTCGGGCGCGGAGACTCCACGCCGTCCCAGACCGCCTGGGCGCTGCTCGCGCTGCTCGCGGCCGGGGAGCACTCCGACGCACTGGAACGCGGCATCGAGTCCCTGGTGCGGACCCAACGCCCCGACGGCGGCTGGGACGAGCACCACTACACCGGCACCGGGTTCCCCGGCGACTTCTACATCGCCTACCACCTCTACCGGCAGGTGTTCCCGATCTGGGCACTGGGTCGTTATCTGGGTCGCTATCTGGGCCGCCACCTGCGACACGAGAACCCCGACCACCGGGAGGAGTGATCATGACGGCAACGGTCTGCACACCCCTGCGCTCGGAGTGGCTGGCCCTGCGCAACCGGCTCCGCACCGATGCGGCCGAGCTGGTGCGCACCGGCCGCGCCTCCGGGACGCCCCGGTCCACGCCGGTGCTGGTCGCCGGGGTCGCGGGTGCACTCGACCCGGCCCTGGCGACCGGCGACGTCGTGGTCGCCAGCGAGGTCCGGCACGGCGGCCGGGTGCTGCCCAGCCACGCCTCACCGCTGCTGGACGGTGCGCTGCGGCGGGCCGGGCTGACCGTGCACCATGCCCCGCTGCTGACCACCCGCCACCTGGTCGGCTCGGCGGCCGAGCGTGCCCGGCTGGCCGCCGACGGCACGGTCGCGGTCGACACCGAGTCCGGCCTGCTGGCCTCCGGGGACGGGCGGACCGTGGTGCTCCGGTCGGTGGTCGACACCCCCGACCAACCGCTGCTGCGGCCGGGCACGCCGGCGCGCGGGGCGTCCGCGCTGGCCTCGCTGCGGCGGTGTGCCCCGGTCATCGACGCCTGGGCGGCCGCGGTGGGGGACCGCGAGGTGCGGCTGGCCGGCCCCCGGTCGTTCTGCGCGGGCGTGGAGCGGGCGATCGAGATCGTCGAGCGTGCCCTGGACAAGTTCGGCCCGCCGGTCTACGTGCGCCGCCAGATCGTGCACAACGTGCACGTGGTCCGCGACCTCGAGGCCCGGGGCGCGGTGTTCGTGGAGGAGGCCGGCGACGTGCCCGAGGGCGGCCTGCTGGTGCTCGCCGCGCACGGCGTCGCCCCGGAGGTGCGGCAACAGGCCGCCGAGCGGGAGCTGAGGGTGGTCGACGCCACCTGCCCGCTGGTCTCGAAGGTGCACAACGAGGTACGCCGCTTCGCCTCCCGCGAAGCCACCGTGCTGCTGATCGGCCACCACGACCACGAGGAGGTCGTGGGCACCCGGGGCGAGGCGCCGGGCAACGTGCTGGTCGTCGCCGACCCCGACGAGGCCGAGCGCGTGGAGGTGCCCGACCCCGACAACGTCGCCTACGTCATGCAGACCACGCTCGCGGTCGACGAGGCAGCCGAGACCGCGGCGGTGCTGCGGCGCCGGTTCCCGGTGCTGGCCGCCCCGCACAAGGACGACATCTGCTACGCCACCACCAACCGGCAGCAGGCGGTCCGCGAGGTCGCCCGGGAGTCGGAGCTGGTCATCGTGCTGGGCTCGCAGAACTCCTCCAACTCGCTGCGGCTCGCGGAGGTCGCCGAGGCCGAGGGCACGCCCGCCCGGCTGGTCGACGACGCCAGCGAGGTGGAGCTGGCCTGGCTGGCCGGCGTACGACGGGTCGGCATCACCGCCGGGGCCTCCGCGCCGCCGGCCCTGGTCGACCAGCTGGTCACCTGTCTGTCCGGTCTCGGACACGTCAGTGTCCGCGACAGCAACACCGTCAGCGAGGACGTCTCGTTCGCACTACCGAAAGAGGTGAGCAAGTCGTGAGCATGCCCATGCGCCAGTCGATGAAGCTGGGCGCCTACCTGATGAAGCAGAAGGTGCTGCGCAGGGAGAAGTTCCCGCTGCTGCTCGAGCTCGAGCCGCTCTACGCCTGCAACCTGGCGTGCGCGGGATGCGGCAAGATCCAGCAGACCCACGACTGGCTCAAGCAGCGGATGCCGGTCGAGCAGGCCGTCGCCGCGGTCGAGGAGTGCGGCGCCCCGATGGTCTCCATCGCCGGCGGCGAGCCGCTGATGCACAAGGAGATCGACGAGATCGTGCGGCAGCTGCTGGACCGCAACAAGATCGTGTTCCTGTGCACCAACGCGGTGCTGATGCCCAAGCACCTGCACAAGTTCAAGCCACACAAGAACTTCTCGTGGATGGTGCACATCGACGGGCTGCGGGAGCGGCACGACGAGTCGGTGTGCAAGGACGGCGTCTTCGACCAGGCCGTCGATGCGATCAGGCAGGCGCAGGACGCCGGGTTCCGGGTGATGACCAACACCACCTTCTTCGACACCGACACCCCGCAGGACGTCATCGACGTGCTCGACTACCTGAACAACGAGCTCGGCGTGGACAACATGCAGATCTCCCCGGGGTTCGCCTACGAGAAGGCGCCGGACCAGGAGCACTGGCTGGGCCCGGAGGAGACCCGGGAGCTGTTCCGCAAGGCGTTCGCGGACGGGCGGCGGAAGAAGTGGCGGCTCAACCACTCCCCGCTCTACCTCGACTTCCTCGAGGGCAAGGTCGACTTCGAGTGCACTGCCTGGGCGATCCCGCTGTACTCGCTGAAGGGATGGCAGCGCCCCTGCTACCTGATGGAAGACGGCTACGTGCGCACCTACCAGGAGCTGATCGACGACACCGACTGGGACTCCTACGGCCGCGGCAAGGACCCACGGTGTGCCAACTGCATGGCGCACTGCGGCTACGAGCCGACCGCGGCGATCGCCACGAGCCGCTCGGTGCGACAGTCGCTGCGGGCAATGGTCAGCGGCTGAGCTGCGCCGCGTCGGCCCCGGCGGACGCTACGGGCTCGCCAGCGGCCGGCCGGCCGGCCTGCGGCCCAGGGGCGATGCGCCGCCTGCCGCGGCGTGCTCCGCGGAGCGCTGCGCGAACCACCGCGCGGCGGCGGTCAGGGCCTCGGCCGCCGGGCGCGGCTCGTAGCCGAGCTCGCGCCGGGCGCGGTCGCTTGAGAAGTGCAGCGGCACCCGGCTGAGCAGGACCTCGTCGCGGTTCAGCATCCGTGGCGGGTGGCCGGTGAGCCGGCCCACGAGATCGGCGGCCACGGCGAGTCCGTAGATCGGGGCCCACGGCAGCGGCCAGCGCGGTGGCCGCCGGCCGACGGCCTGGAGCACGATCGCGAACGCGTCGCGCAGCGACAGGTCGTCGCCGCCGAGGATGTAGCGCGCGCCCGAGCGCCCGCGCTCGAGCGCCAGCGCATGACCGCGAGCGACGTCGAGTACCGAGACGACGTTGATCCCGCCGCCATGCAGGTAGGCGTCGATCCGACCCTGCACCAGGTCGCGAAGCAGCTGCCCGCTCGGCGTCGGACGCGTGTCTGCCTCGCCCACGACCGTCGTCGGGTTCACGCACACGACCTCGAGCCCATCGCGGCCCGCCGCCGCCAGCGCCAGGTGCTCCGCCGCCAGCTTCGTGCGCTTGTACGGTACGCGCAGCTCCCACTCCGGCGGGCCGTCCTCCTCGGTCGCGGGGCGGCCGGGCACCGGCCCGCAGGTCGCCGAGCTGGAGGTGACGGCGACGCGGCGCACCCCGGCGCCGGCGCAGGCGTCGAGCAGCGCCCGGGTGCCGCCGACGTTGATCGCCTCCATCTCCGCGGTCGCGCGCCGGTCATAGCTGTACAGCGCGGCCGCGTGGACGGCGGCGTCGCAGCCGCGCGCCGCGCGGGCCAGCGCCGGGCGGTCGGTGACATCGCCCCGGACCCATTCGTCGGCGCCCGCAGCCGCGGGCGGCTCGTGACGGCAGTAGGCGCGCACCCGCGCGCCGCCCCGCGCCAGCTCCTCGCAGACGTGGCTGCCGATGAACCCGCTGGCGCCGGTGATCAGGACGCGCATCGGTATCGGCTACCCGGCCGCGCATCGCCGACACAGCGCGCCGCCCTGATCGGCGCGGGGGTCAGTCCGGCGCGAGCCGGCGCGCGTAGTGCGAGGCGGCGCCCGGGCTGAAGCTCAGCACGACCGCGGCGACGCCGACGGCGCACAGCGCACAGCCGATGGCGGCGTCGACCGGGGCGAGCGCGAACCCGCGCTGCGCGAGCGCGTTCACCAGCGAGAAGAGGTTGAGCGCCGCCAGCAGCGCCGTGACGATCCTGCCCCAGTCGCGACCGCGGCCGCTGGCGCGCGCGCTCAACAGCCACGCGGCGGCGACGATCGGCGCCCCGATCTGTACCGGCCGGATGCTCGTCGCGACGATGTGGCGCCAGCCCGCAGCGGTCAGCTGCAGATCGCTGTGCGCGATCGCCGCGTGAACGTCGGCGCTGGTCAGCGTTACGAGCAGCGCGGCGAGCAGCTCGAGCAGCGCCGCCACGCACATCAACCGCACCGCCCACGAGACGGCCGGCGGCGAGGAGCCTCGGCCCGCAGGCCGCAGGTGCATCCACACAGAGCTGCGCACCAGCGCCGCGGTCTCACCCAGTTCGGGGCGCCGCTGCCCGGGCCGGGCGCCGGTCATCAGCACGTCGAGCAGCTCGCGCTCGTGGTCGCGGCGGAACGCGCGCGGGTACAGGGCCAGCAGCCGCCTGTAGCGCCGCTCCAGCGGGCTCACGCGAAGTCTCCCGTGACCGCGAGCCGCGTCAGCGCCGCGCGCGAGTTGGACTCCAGCCGCGCGGCCTCGGCGGCCAGCAGCTCACGCCCTGCGGGGGTGAGCCGGTAGTAGCGGCGCAGGCGGCTGTCGACGATCTCCTCGCGCTCGATCTCGATCAGCGCGTCCGCGCGCAGGCGGTCGAGCGCCGTGTACAGCGTCCCCGCGCGCAGGTGCACCCGGCCACCGGAGAGCTCGCGCACGTCGGAGATGATCCCGTAGCCATGCCGGCTGCGCGCCGCGAGCGAGGTCAGGATCAGGAATGTCGGCTCGTGAACGGATCGTGTCTTCATACGCTCGCCGACTATATACCGGTCATCGGCATATGTCAAGCCCGTGGTCAGAGGTTGCGCGCGGGCGAAGGGCCTGGGAGGCTTGACCGGTGTTCGAGCGGTTCACTGAGCGAGCCCGCCAGGTGGTCGTCCTGGCCCAGGAGGAGGCCAGAGCCCTCAAGCACAACTACATCGGCACCGAGCACCTGCTGCTCGGCCTGCTGCGCGAGGAGGAGGGGCTGGCGGCCCGGGTGCTGGAGTCGCTTGAGATCACGATCGAGCGGGTGCGCGCGCAGGTGGTCCGGATCGTCGGCTCCGGCGAGGAGGACGCCTCCGGGCAGATCCCGTTCACGCCGCGCGCCAAGAAGGTGCTTGTGCTGGCGCTGAACGAGGCGCTGAGCCTCGGCCACAACTACATCGGGACCGAGCATCTGCTGCTCGGTCTGGTGCGCGAGGGCGAGGGCGTTGCGCTACGGATCCTGCTGGACTTCAACGCCGATCCGGAGCGGATCCGCAACGAGGTGATCAGGATGCTGTCGGGCCCGGGCGCCGGCAGCTCGTGGTCCGACCGCGGGCACGCCTACCACCGTCCGTGGCAGGCGCTCGAACCGGGCTGGATGGAGGGCGCCGGCGAGCCACTCAACCGCCTGGCGCGCGAGATCCGCTCCGAGCTTCACCGCGAGCCCGACGGGGGCGATCTGCTGCTCTCCCTCGCGGCGATGCCGAACACCCTGGCGAGCGACGCGCTGCGCGCCGTCGGCGTCGATCCCGACGCCCTGTGGGCGACGATCGAGCGCGTGCGCGCCGCCCGGATCGCCGAGCGCGCCGCGCTCGAGCGCGAGCTGGAGGAGGTGCGCGCCGCCAAGGAGCAGGCGATCGAGGCCCAGGAGATGGAGGAGGCCGCGCAGCTGCGCGACGCGGAGCGGCGGCTGCGCGAGCGCCAGCGCGCCGGGCAGGCCCCAGGCCCCAGGGCGCTCGACGAGGTTCGCCGGCGCCTGGGGATCCCGCTGCCGCCCGAAGCCCCGTTGGTCTGAGCTACGGGACGAGCTCCAGCGCGCGCCGGCGGTGCTCGCGGCCGGTGCTGTCAGGCGCCAGGAAGTAGGCCGCGCCTGCGCCGAGCGCCGCCCCGGCCGCAAGCCGCGGCGCTGTGTGCCTGCGCCGTGAGGCCCGGAACATGAAGAGCCCGACCCGCGCCATCGGTCCGGCGGCCTTCATCGCCATGCGGCCGCCGAGCATCAGCGCGCGTGGATGGCGGGCGGCCCGCCGGGCGAGCTTGCACCCGAACCTGACCTTGGTGGTGGTGCTGATCACTGCCATCGCCTGCCTCGCTTTCGTGAGCGGTTCCTCGTCATCGGCGTACCCGAGGCGTCACGGCCCTTAACGGCCGGCGTCCGCCCCGAGACGCGACAGCGCTCGCCCCACCCCGGCAGTGGCCCGGCGACTGGGGCCGGACGTCGACGGGTAGAACGACGATGTGGCAATCGCGATCCTCGATATCGACGGGACGCTGGTCGACACCAACTACCACCACGCGCTCGCGTGGTTCCGTGCCTTCGCGCGGTTTGAGCTGGTGCTGCCGGTGTGGCGCATCCACAGGCACACCGGCATGGGCGGCGACCAGATCGTCAGGGCCCTGAGCGGCGAGGATGTGGAGCGAGAGCTCGGCGACCGACTCCGCGACGCGCACAGCGAGGAGTACATGCGGATGATCGACGAGGTGCGGCCGGTCGCGGGCGCGCGGGAGCTGATCCTGGAACTGCGCGACGGCGGCCATGCGGTCGTACTGGCCAGTTCGGCGGCGCCCGAAGAGCTGCACCACTACCTGGAGCTGCTCGACGTCCGGGAGATCGTGACCGCGTGGACCACATCGGATGATGTGAAGGCCACCAAGCCGGCCCCCGACCTGGTCCATGCCGCCCGGGCGCGAGCCCGCGAGGCCGGGGAGCCGGGCGACGCTGACGCCGTGATGATCGGCGACACCCCGTGGGACGTGCGCGCCGCGCTCGCGGCGGATGTGCGCACGATTGCGGTGATCACGGGCGGCTTCAGCGAGCAGGAGCTGCGCGAGGCGGGCGCGATCGACGTGTTCGAATCGGTCGCCCACCTGTGCGAGGCGCTTGACCGCACGCCGCTCGGAACTCCGGTGCGGCTCTAGCCTCCTGAGTGGACTGCCGCTCCCATGGCGCCAGCGAACACTGCTACCCCCGCGGGCGGGTTCCATTTCGAGACCCACGATCCCGAGGCGGCCGAGCGGTTCTTGAACCGGGTCCACGCCGGCGCCCCGATCCGCATCTCGGGAGATCTGAGGGATTTCCGCCTGACTGCGAGCCGCACGCTGGACGGCGGCAGGTTCAAGCTCGATGAGTTCGCCCTGACCGCGGCCACGACGTTCGTCTACACCCCGACCGACGAGGTGGTCGTCTCCCGGCTCGACTACGGCGACCTGCGCCACGTCTATCCGGATTGGATCGAGGCGAGGCCCGGGGCCGGAGAGATCGTCCTCGCCGCGATCCCGGACACCCTGATCGAGGCTCACGTCAACGCGCTGCGCCAGCGCGCCGTCAGGCTCGAGCAGGCGGCGCTCGACGAGGTCGCCGTCCAGGATCCCGACGGCGAGCCCGTCCCCGTCCGCTTCACCGATCCCCGTCCTCGCTCGGCGGCTCACGCACGCCGGTGGTGGCAGACCGTCGAGACGGTTCGCGACCTGTTCGGCGACAGCCACGCCTGCGCCTCGCCGCTGATCCGTGGACCCGCCGGCCGGCTGGTGGCCTCCGTCACGCTCGCCGCCTTCCCCAACACCGCGGTCACCGAGGCCGGCAGGCACGATGGCGCCGACGCCACTCCCGCCACGCTGCGCCGTGCTGTCGCCTACATCGAGACCAACTCCGACCATGACATCAAGCTGATCGACATCGCCCGGGCGGCGTACGTCACCCCGCGTGCCGTTCAGCTCGCGTTCCGCCGCCATCTCGACACGACCCCCACCGCCTACGTGCGCCGGGTACGCCTCCGGCACGCCCGCCGGCAACTGCAGGAGGCCGCGCCCGACGACAAGATCAGCGTCACGAGCACCGCGCTGGATTGGGGCTTCGCGAACCCGAGCCGCTTCGCCCAGAACTACCGGGCGGCGTACGGCGAAGCGCCGAGCGCCACCCTCAGGCGCCCGCTCAGCGGATGATGTGATCGGCGGTCAGGCGGCGGAGCACGAGCTGCGCCGCGACCGCGTCCGCGGCGGCGGAGATGTGGATCCCGTCGGACTCGTGGATCGTGAAGCTGCGCCCGCGGTAGCTCATCGTGTCCCGGTAGCGGTCGCCGGGCGTGAAGAACGCGTTGAGGTCGATCAGTGAGACCCGGCCGGGGAAGCGGGCGGCGGCGAGCCTGATCCCGGCGTTGACGGCGTCGAACAGCGAGTGGAAGTTCGCCGGGCGGGGCGCGGGCAGCAGGGACCAGTACACGCGACCCGCCTGACCGCGCAGCAGCGTCGACATCATCCGCGCCGCCAGGTTCGCGTAGCCCTGGCGCCAGGCCTGACCGCAGCACTGGACCGGCTTGCCGTCGGGCCCGTCGACGCTGTAGCCGTCGTTGGCGCCGATGTAGACGACGCTCACGTCCGGCCGCGTGGCCGCGGCCTGGCGGCGCGCCTCTCGCTGCCAGTCGAAGTAGAACGAGTTGGTCAGCCCGGTGCTGATCCGCGCGTCGCTGGTCACGCGGACGCGATGCGAGCCGAGGTCCTGGCCGAGCATGCTGTCGAGGATCTGCATCTCGGAGTCGCCGGCCGCCAGCAGCGCCACCCGCCCGCCTCGATGCGACGCCCAGATCCGCCGGACCACCGTGCGGCCGGAGGCGGCGCCGATCGCGACGCTCCATCGCCCCGGTCGCGGGAGCGCGATCCTGATCGTCTCAGACGTTTGGCCCGGGCCGAGCGACGCGCGCCGGCAGGCGGGGATGCCGCCCGGCGCCGTCACGCAGAGCCTCATTGCGGTCCTGTCGGTCCCGCTCGCCCCCCGGTCTGCGACATGGAAGGCCAGCGTCGTGCCGACGCGGCCCCGCGCGGCCGCGCGCACGGTCAGCCGCCCCGCGCCTGAAGGAGCGGCCGCCGTCCGGGCGCGACGGCGCGCGTGCTTGCGCGAGGGAGGGCAGGGCTCGTATGCGTAGGGCAGCGCGCGTCCCAGCAGGGCGGTGAACGCATACACCCCGGGCATCGTCAGGTGCAGCCCGTCGGGCTGAAACCAGCTCCCATGCCCGGCGCTGGCGCCGACCCAATCCAGCAGCAGGATCCGCCCGGGGTGCGCGCGAGCCTCGGCGCGCTCCAGCGAGTCGGTGGCGTTCTCGTGCACCGGCGTGACGAGGACCAGCAGCCTGGCCGGACCGAGGATCGACAGGACCTGGCCGATCTGCTGGGCGGTCGCGCAGCAGTTGGAGCCGAGCGCGATCGCGACCATGTGCGGGAGCCGTCCCTGGGCCCGCAGCTGCGAGAGGATCGGCAGCATCGCCACCAGCTGGCGGCAGCCGTGGGCGTTGCCGTCATAACCGGCCGCGGCCAAGCCGGGCAGCGAGAGCAGCATCGTCGAGTCGCCGAACGCCAGTGGCGGCAGCTGGCCGGCGGGATGATGATGGGCCGACGAGGTCACCGTGCCGCCGCAGTCGGCCATCGCCGCGCCCGGGCGGCCGAGCCCGACCGCTGCCAAGCATGCCAGCGCGATCGCGCCGAGAGTCGCCGCCCGTCTAGCCGCCCGCCACCGCGCCCCTGCCACCCGCTCTCCTCCCCTGATCCACTTTCCGGTCACGTGATCCTATTGGGATACGATCCCGGTCCGCGTCCACAGCCCGGGAGGAGCTAAATGAACCTGCGCAGACTCAAGACAGCGATCGCGGTCGCGATCACCGCCGGCGGCCTGGCCGCGCTGGCGCCGGCCAGCGGCTTCGCCAGGACGTCGCATCACGTCAGGCACTCGACCCGCTCGTGCTCGACGCAGTGGACCAACCAGCACGGCTACTCCTACCTGTACAGGCTGTCGGTGCGGGGAACGAGCTGCTCGGCCGGGACCACGCTCGCCGCCCGCCACGGGCGCGAGCATGGCTGGAGCTGTCACAAGAAGCGTCTGGCGACAAGCCCGGTTCAGTACATGGATCGTGAGACGTGCACCAGCGGGCGGCGCACCGTCAGCTGGGAGTTCTCGCACAACACCTAATACGTGTAGTCGGCGGCGATCCGCGCCAGCACGAGCTTGGCGGCCAATTGCGAGCCGGTCGCGTTGAGGTGGATCCCGTCTGACTCGCGCACGAGCGTCGGCTGTCCGCCGACGCTCATCGAGTCCCGGTAGCGGAAGCCCGGGGTGAACACCGGGACGGTGTCGATCAGGCGGATCTCGTTCGGCCACGGCTGCGCCGCGACCTCGATCGCGGCGTTGACGACTCGCGCGATCCGCGCCCGGGCCGGGTCGCGCGGGGCGGGCAGCGTCAGCCAGTAGACGCGCGCGGCGCCGGCCTGGCGGTAGGTGTCCATCATCCGCCGCACGCGGGTGGCGTAGATCGCCGCCCACTCCGGTCCACAGCAGTTGACCTGGTGGCCGCCGGGACCTGGCATCGAGTAGCCGTCGTTGGCGCCGATGAACACGACGACGGCGTCGGGATGGTCGTGGCGCACCTGATAGGTCGAGAGCTTGCCCCAGTCGACCAGCAGCGTGCTGGAGATGCCGGTGCCGATGTGCGGGTCCTGGATCACGTGGACGCCATCGGGGTCGAGCGTCTGCGCGAGGTCCTGGTCAAGCGGCTCGGACATCGAGTCGCCGGTCACGAGCACCGTGTGCAGGCGCCCCCTCGCGGCCGGCGGCTGGCCCAGCTGGGCCGGGGTGAACTCGTCGGGGGAAACCGCCCCACCAGCCCCGACTCCCGCCGCGGCGGTGCCGGACGCCGGCCCCGAACTGAAGCCCGTCCCACCCACCCCATTCAGGTTGGTGTCGGGCGACAGCCAGCCGGTGAGGCGGCTCGCGCCCCTGTGAAACGGCAGCTGGTCGGCGAGGTAGCCGGCCGGCCTGCCGACCGCGAGCACCGCGTCGCGGCCGATCCCGGAATGCATCTCGTCGCCGGCCTTGCGGATCGAGGCACCCGCGCAGACGACCAGGATCACGGCCGCGACGGCGATCGCGAACAGCCCGTCGCGGGCCCGGAACGTGCGTGCTCCGGCGCGATCGAAGCGCTCCATCAGGTTGTCGTCGGCGTGCTTGGGCTGGGGCTCGGTCGGATCCATCGCTCAGTGGTGCATCTAAAAGCGGAAGTAGATGAACGGGGGCACGCCCTGGCTCGGCACGGTCGCGGCGACGAACAGTATGAGCACCGCCAGCCCCGCCCCGAGCACCCCCGGGTTGATCCGTCCGAGCCGGTCCTGAAGCCCGAGCACCGGCGCGCGCGGGAGCAGCTGCGGGATGATCGCCGCGCCGACGGCGAGCAGCACCGGCGCGGTCCACAGCGTCGGCGCGCCGAACGAGCCCAGCCGCTTGAGGAACTCCCACGCCAGCCCGATCCCCTGCGCGCGGAACAGGACCCAGCCGAACACGACCAGGTGGAAGGTGATCAGCCAGCGCGCCCAGGTCGGCGGGCGCCAGCGCACACGCCGGCGCAGGATGTGCTCGCCGGTCAGCGCCAGCCCGTGGAACGTGCCCCAGAGCACGAACGTCCAGGCGGCGCCGTGCCAGAGGCCGCCGAGCACCATCGTGATCATCAGGTTGCGGTAGGTGCGAGCCCGCCCCTGGCGGCTGCCTCCGAGCGGGATGTAGAGGAAGTCGCGCAGAAACCGGCTCAGGGTCATGTGCCAGCGGCGCCAGAACTCGCTCATCCCCAGCGACCGGTAGGGGCTGTTGAAGTTCTGCGGGAACACGAACCCCATCAGCAGCGCCAGCCCGATCGCGATGTCGGTGTAGCCGGAGAAGTCGCAGTAGATCTGCGCCGCATACGCATAGCCGGCGAGCAGCACGTCGGGCGCGTGATAGGCCTGCGGGACGCCGAACACCGGGTCGCAGATCGTGCGCCCGAGGTAGTCGGCGATCACGACCTTCTTGACGAGCCCCATCCCGATCAGCGTCAGGCCGGAGCTGACCGCCACCTGATCGGGGTCGGCCGGGCGCGCCAGCTGGGGCAGGAACTCCCGCGCGCGGACGATCGGGCCCGCGATCAGGTGCGGGAAGAAGCTGAGGTAGATCGCCGTGTCCAGCAGCCGCGCGGGCGCGATCAGCCCGCGCTTGACGTCGACCGTGTACGAGATCGCCTGGAAGGTGAAGAAGCTGATCCCGACCGGCAGCGCGATCGTCAGCAGCGGCAGCGGCATCCCCAGCGACAGGTCGTGCAGCACGCGCGCCGTCGCCTGCGTGAAGAACGAGTAGTACTTGAAGACCCCGAGCGTCGCCAGGTCGCCCGCCACGGCGATCCCGCACAGCCACCGCCGCCGGCGCTCGTCGCGCCCGGAGCGGTGGATCAGCCGCGCAGCCCCGTCGTTCCACAGCGTCACGCCGGCCAGCAGCAGGCAGAACACCGGGCTCGCCGCCGCGTAGAAGACGTAGCTGGCGATCAGGATGAACGGCTTCCAGAGCGCCGGCCGAGCCATCAGCGCCCACGAGATCGCCAGGACGATCGGGAAGAAGATGGCGAATTGAATCGAGGGAAACAGCATCCGTACACCGAGGGCGGCCTTCGGGCAACGGCCGCGACGCCCCACGCGCCGGGCGCAGCGTACCGCGCGCGACCTGTAGGATCGCCACGTGGGGCGAACCTGGGGACGGCCGCTCTTGATCGCAGCGGCGGCAACGGCGGCGCTCCTGGTCGGCGCCGGTGGTGCGGCCGCCGGGGCGACCCCGCCCGTGTTCCCGATCCCGGGGCTGAGCGGGCGCGCGCTGACGGTCGCGGGCGTGCAGCGTCTGGACGACGGCGGCGCGCTGATCGCCTCATCGACCCGGGCCGGCACCCGCGCACCGTGGCGGCTGACCTCGACCAGGCTGCTCGTCGACGGGGCCGTCGACCTCGCCTATGGCGCCGCCGGCAACGAGGTCGTGGGCACGGGGATCGCG